>CAZZBA010000500.1:0-2749 GCA_964652765.1 uncultured Victivallales bacterium
TCCTGGTCCGTGTGCAGCCGGTATTTGAGCAGTGCCCGCCGCAGGGCTTGCTGCACTTCCCGTTCGCCCTGGGTGGTTGTCTGCCAGCCATCAAACCGCACTTGTTTTACGATGGCATCGATGTCTGCCACAATTCGCTCGACGATGACATGGGTGTTCTTTGACTTTACCTCGTTGAAAAGTTCCGTCAGTGCGGTCAGCGCCTGGTCCTGCTCCTCTTCGGGATCGGTCTGTTTCTCAGCCTCCACCGTGTCTTTGGCGATTTCGAGAATGGCCTTCAGGAACTCCAAGCTGTTCAGCAATCCTTGCTCATGCTTCTCGCGGATTTTCTCTAGGCGCTCGCCGAGGTCCTTGAACTTGGGATTGCCAACGTGCTTGCGCAGGCGGGCGATCAACTTGATCTCCACCTCCCGCGCCTTCTTCTCAGGATTCACATCCTTCAGAATGCTGTCGAGCACTTCGGCATCGAGCACCAGCGCGTCGATGTCATCACGCACCGCTTCGACATGGACGTTTTCATTGATCAGGTCAATGGTTTTCGCGCCAAGGCGATGCCAGAGCAGTTTACCGTTGCCGCTCACCGGCTTCACGGATTCATAGACCTGGGTCAGCCACTTGTAATCCCCGGCGTAGGCACCGAGGCATGGGTCCGGAGACAATGCCTCCCAGATGTTGCCGAGCACGGTGTACTCGCTGGCGAACTTGTCGCGCGTGGCGTTGTCCGGCAGGCATTGCTGCGCGGCCATCAGGCCTTCGTATCCGCCCACGCTGCGGTCCACATGTGGGAAAAACGCCAGGCACTTCAGGGTCTGCACCGGCAATACCTGCCGCAACTCGTCGATATTGCTCACCACCTGCTGCACGGATTTCTCGTCGAAGTCGAGCGCCTGGGCCACGTCGTCGAAGATTCCGATGTAATCCACAATCAGCCCGTGTGTCTTCGACTGTCCAAACGTGCGGTTCACACGACAGATGGCTTGCAGGAGGTTGTGATCCCGCATCGGCTTGTCGAGATACATCGCCTGGAGGATCGGCGCATCGAACCCCGTCAGCAGCTTGCTCGTGACAATCACAAACTTCAGCGGATCGGTGGGTGAGCGGAAGCGGTCAAGCAGCTTCTCCTCGGCATCTTTCTCGCGCAGATGCACCTTCCACTCCGGCGGGTCTTTCTGGCCGGCGCTCATCACGATAGCGCTGGCATCCGGCCCGGCGATCTCATCCATCACCTTTTTGTAAAGCACACAGCATTCACGATCAAAGCACACTACCTGCGCCTTGAAGCCGTTGGGTTCCACCTTGGTCCGGTAGTGCTGCACGATGTGCTCCACCACCGCCCGCACCCGCTCCGGGTTCTTCACCAGCACAGCCATCTTGGCGGCACGTTTGGCAAGGTCATCGCGGTCCTGCTCGCTCAGGTTGTCGGTAATCACCTTGTAGGCTTCATCAATCGCCGCCTGGTCAATCTTCAGTTTCACCGTAGGCGCTTCAAAATGCAGCGGCAGCGTGGCCTTGTCGCGGATGCTGTCCTGGAAGGAATAGCGGCTCATATAGCCAGCGGCATCCTCGTCCGCGCCGAAGGCCCAGAAGGTGTTGCGGTCCGCCCGGTTGATCGGCGTGCCAGTCAGGCCAAAGAGAAAGGCATTGGGCAATGCCTCGCGCATCTTGCGACCGAGATCACCTTCCTGCGTGCGGTGCGCCTCGTCAACCATCACAATGATGTTCTTGCGGTCGTTCAGCACACCGCCAGCTTCGCCGAACTTGTGAATGGTGGTGATCAGAACCTTACGCACGTCCTGCCCGAGCAGCGTTTGCAGCTCCTTGCGGTCGCTCACGCCCACCATGTTCGCCACGTCCGCTGCGTTGAAGGTGGCGGTGATCTGCGTGTCGAGGTCGATGCGATCCACCACGATCATCACCGTGGGATTACCAAGCCGCGGGTGCATGCGCAATTTCTGCGCGGCGAAGACCATCAGCAGGCTCTTGCCGCTGCCCTGGAAATGCCAGATTAGGCCCTTCTTGGGATATCCGGCTACTACGCGGGCCACGATCTTGTTCGTCGTCTCGTATTGCTGGTAGCGGCAGATCACCTTGATGCGTCGGTGTTTCTTGTCCGTGGCGAAGAGGGTGAAGTTTTGCAGGATGTCCAGCACCACGCCGGGCCGCAACAGACTCTCCACCGTGGAACGTACATGGTGAAGCTCTCCCTCGTCCTGATTGTCGTCATTGCGCCATGGCCCCCAGAGGTCTATAGGCATACGGATGCTGCCGTAACGCAGCAGGCGTCCTTCGGTGGCAAAGGAGAAGACATTCGGCACAAACATCGCCGGAATCTCTTTCTCGTAGATCTCGTTGATCTGATACGCCCCGTCGAACCACGTCACCGCGCTACGCGTCGGGGTCTTCGCCTCGCCGATCACCAACGGCAGACCGTTGACCACAAAGACAACATCAAAGCGTTTAGCAACGCTTTGACCCTCACCCCGGCCTTCGGCCACCCCTCTCCCACTGGGAGAGGAGACGGGGGTGAGGGCACCGGTCCGGCTATACGTCCATTGATTGGTAACGACAAACTGATTACGGGAAATGTTCTCGAAATCCACGAGGCGGACCGGTGTGTGCTGACCATTCGGACCAAAGGGCATCGTCTTCTCCCCGCGCAGCCAGGTCGTGAAGTTCTCGTTCGCCCGCACCAGCCCGTCGCCCTGCACGGAGAGCAGGATGGCCCGCAGCGCATAGATCACCTCGTCCG
>CAZZBA010000501.1:0-2733 GCA_964652765.1 uncultured Victivallales bacterium
GACGCGGCAGCGCGTGGAGGAAAGCCTGCTGTCCTCGTCGGTGATCGACTGCCCGTACTGTCATGGTCGCGGCAATGTGCGTTCGCCGCTGGGAGTCAGCGTGGAGATCCAGCGGCAGCTTGCCGCCGTGCTGCGCCGGTATCGTGGCCGTAACGAGATCCCAAACCTGCAGGTGGTGGTGCATCCCACGGTTCTGGACCGGTTGCGGCGTGAGGACGAAGCCTTCCTGGTGGAGTTGGAGAAACGCTTCAACGGGCGTCTGGTGTTCCGCTCCGATCCCTCCCGGCATGTCGAATTCTTCGCCATCCTGAATGCTGGCGACGGCAGTGTCCTCTATTCGCGCAAGGAGGAGTAGTGCGGTTCCCGGCTTTGCGGTTGTCAATCGCGCCGCAAGCCGGTATGGTGAGTGGCGAATGCCTAAAGAAGGAATGACAAATGATAAAGCAGATTCGCGCCATACGATCGTTTTGCCTGATTCTTGCCGCACTGGCGGTATTCACTTCTCCGGCGGCGGGACAGGGGGCTGGACTGGTTGGCATCGATTCATTCTCGGTTCCCGATGCGGATACACCCATCGAACTGGATGCCGAAGGGGCGATCGATTACGACAAGACCAGCGGTCGGATCACCGCCTCCGACAACGTGGTGATAACCTGCGGCATGGATGTGCTGCGGGCGGACCGGGTGCTGGTGGACATCAACAGCGGGGACGCCTACGCACTGGGCAATGTCCTGCTCATGCGCGGTGCTGAGAAGATAACTGCAGCTAAACTGCATTACAACTTCCGGACGCGGGTGTCGAGCATAGATGCACCGACGGTCGAGGCGGACCCGTTCCGGATCCTGGCCGACAGTGTGGAACGGACGTCCGACAATACGTACATGCTGGACAACGCCAAGGTCACGACCTGTATCTACAAGCATCCGTATAGCCACTACCATGTCCGGGCGAAGGAAATCAAGGTGGTGCCGAACGAGAGCATGACTGCAAAGGGGGCCGTCTGGTATTTCGGGCGCGTGCCTTGTTTCTACATGCCATACTGGTACCAGAGCCTCGATGAGCAATCGGGGTTCCGCTTCTATCCTGGGTATAGCAGCGATTGGGGTGCCTACCTGTTGTCCTCCTATCGGCACCGGCTCACCCCCGGACTTCAGGCGGAACACCGGCTGGACTACCGCACCGAGCGCGGCTTTGCTGTAGGCGAGGATTTGAAATGGAAGGCGGATAACGGTTTCGGGGATCTCTCGCTATACTATCTGGATGATGATAAACCGATGCCGGATGATAGCCCGCTGGATGCCGTGCCCATCGATAGCGAACGCTACCGGATGCGGCTGCGCCAGACACAGGATTTTGATGAACGGACACAGATGCTGCTGCAGTTGGAGTATGTCAGCGATTACGAGGTTCGCCGCGATTTCTTCGATCGTGAATACCGGCGTGGAAGCCAGCCGGAAAACTACCTGTCACTGGCACACCGGCGTGAGGGGTTCACGGTGACTGCGCTGGCCAACATGCGACTCAATGACTTCTACAGCAATGTCAACCGCCTGCCTGAAGTCTCGCTGGACGTGTTCCGGCGGCAGCTTGCCAACAGCTCGGTCTACTATGAGAGCGAAAGTTCGGTAGCCGGGCTTGAACGCGTCTGGCCGGAGGACTCTGGCGATGAGGACTACTCCGCTTTCCGGCTGGATACCTCGCATATGCTCTACCAGCCACGGCAGCTGGACGGTTGGCTGAATGTCATCCCGCGTGGCGGCTACCGCGGAACCTACTATACGGAATCGGCAACGTTCGTAACCACCGAGGACGTAACCACCGAGGCCGTAATCACGGATGGCGTAACGAATATGGTGACGACAACCAATATGGTGACGACCCGTGTGGCGGGGGATGCCGTGCTACGCCACGCCTTCGAGGTCGGCTCGGAAGTGTCCTACAAGGCCTTCAAGATGCTCGTGCCGGCGGGCGACGGGCAGCCGCCGTGGCGGCATGTCGCGGAGCCCTATGCGAATTACTCCCTGCGTTTCGAGCCCAACGTATTGGCGGATGAACTCTACCAGTTCGACAGTGTCGATACGCTCGACGAGCTCCATCAGTTCCGGCTGGGCATCCGCAACAAGCTCCAGACCAAGCGTGACAGCAAGGCGGTCGATGCGGCGGATGTCAACCTGTTCACGACCCTGCTGTTGAATGCCGATGACGACGAGCAGTTCCTTGATCTGATCAACCTCGATTCCGAATTCCGACCGACCGAGTGGATCCTGCTTGAAGTTGATGGTGCCTACAGCCTTGAGGATTCCTTGCTGGCTAATTTGAATTCACGCTTCTCGCTAATACGGAAGGACCTCTGGGAGATCGGGGTTGAACACCGCTACCGTGATTCCGATAGCAATCTGCTGGCGGCCGATGCCACGATCTATCCCAACAAGGACTGGGCGTTCAATGTGTTCGGGCGCTACGAATTCGAGGAAAGCCGCCTTGAGGAGCAGGGCGGCTACGTTCAACGCAAGCTTGACTGCCTCGGCATCCGCCTCGGCGGCAGCGTACTGCCTGGCTACACGCGTACGGACGGGACTGAGCGCGAAGACGAGTATCGAGTCCTGCTTGAAGTCTGGCTGACGGCCTTCCCCGAGATGGGACTGGGGTCGGGGGGCTATCGGTGATAACCTTTTTGAATAATGATCCACTGCTTTTCGGCGCGTCCGAAACCCTGGGTATCGTCGCGGTCG
>CAZZBA010000502.1:0-2731 GCA_964652765.1 uncultured Victivallales bacterium
TCATGAGGCGGTATACTACATGTTGACGCCACCTTACTCAACCCGATAGTCATAATCAAATATGGCCGGAATGGATCCAAATGTTTCCTTTACTCCCGCAGTGACGAATGCTCTCGGCGCTCAAAACGTTGTCATCGTCAAACATGCTGTCGGCGGATCGTCTATTAGAGACTGGTGCAAGCGCGACCTTGAGAAACTGCCGCCTACGGCCGGAGTCGTTCCAAAAGTACGCGGCAGGCATTACGATGTCCTTCTTGTTCAGATAAGAGCGGCAGAGACCCAGGACACGTTCAAGACGGTGACCTTAGTCTGGATGCAGGGGGAATCGGATAAGCGCAATCCGGAATATCATGCTTACCTGCCGGAGCTCATCCGGCAGTTCCAGAGCGACTTGCACAGGAAAGATATCAACGTGGTGATCGGCCGCATCAGTGACGCCGGCCTCTGTCCCGAGAAGCCACTTGAGGGGAAGCATAAGCTGATGTTTGAAGGAGCCAAGTACATTCGCCGGACGCAAGTTGAGTTTGCGGAGTCATACCCGCGCGGCGCCTGGGTGGACACCGACGATTTGAATAACAGGAAACAGGGAGACACGATAGTGGATGATTTGCATTATTCTCCGGAGGGATATAACGTCCTCGGCCAGCGTTTCGCTGAGAAAGCGATTGAACTGATAACGCAGGGGACACAAAAAAGCCGTTGAGTCGACAGGGGCAGACCTAAATATGAAAACCATGATCTTTGCCTTTATGCTGGGAACAGCGCTTGTGTTGAATGCCCAAGAGCAAACAAATCAACCTGCACTACCGCCGCTGACCCTGGAGGCGCGCTGTGCAGTTCCCTTTGGTGACCATGCTGTCCTGCAGCAAGGGTTGCCGGTGCCGGTTTGGGGATGGACAATGCCAGGGGCAAACGTCGTTGTGAGTTTTGATCAGCAATCGCAAACGACGACTGCCGGAGCCGACGGTTCCTGGCGCGTCAAGCTCGCTCCCCTCACGGCTGATAAGCTCAGCACGGTCAACGAGGTACTGCCCGGACGCGCGCTGACCATCACCACCGAGCTCGACGGCAAGACGGCTAGCAAGGTGTTTTCGGATATTCTGGTCGGGGATGTCTGGCTTTGTACTGGCCAGTCCAACATGGCCGCCCCCTTTGGGTGGGGCGTCTATCCTCCGGGTTCCAGCGCGGAGGCGAATTTTCCTACGTTGCGTAATTTCACCACGAACTGGACGGTGTGTACACCGCAGACCGTCGGCAAGTTTTATCGTGTCGCGGTGTCCTTCGCGCGCGAAATCCAGCGCGAAACCCTGGTGCCGGTCGGACTCCTGTCCGCGGCATGGGCTGGCACGTCGATTGAAGGTTGGTTTGCCGACTTCCCGGCTGACATAAAATACCGGTGCTTCGAAGCCAAGATTCAGCCGTTAGTGGGTTACTCGATGCGCGGAGCGCTGTGGTATCAAGGCGAGTCCAATATAAAGGACGGACTGAACTACCTTCCCAAAATGAAACGTCTCATCGAAGGCTGGCGCACGTTGTGGGATCAAGGTGACTTCCCGTTCTACTTTGTGCAGCTTGCTCCCATCGGTCAACCGGTCAGCGATAAACCTGCCTGCGGCGATGGTCGGGCTGCGATCCGTCAGGCGCAGATGGAGGCGCTTTCCATTACCAACACCGGTATGGCCGTGACCTTGGACATTGGTGCCGAGAAGGAACATCCCGCCAATAAGCATGACATCGGCTTGCGTCTCGCCCGCTGGGCCCTGCATCGCGATTACGGCCGCAAGGAATTGGTTCCCAGTGGTCCGCTGTACAAGAGCCACCAGGTTGAAGGCAGCACCATTCGTATCCGCTTTGACTATGCGCAAAATGGATTGATGCTCGCCAAAAAAACAGGCTACAATGCGCCAGAGTCCACGCCGGACGCTCCGATGCCGTGGCTCTCCATTCAAGCCAAGGACGGTACATGGTTCTGGGCGGAAGGGCGCATCGAAGGTTCAGAGCTGGTGGTCTCGAGCAAGGATGTCAAAGAGCCGATCGCCGTGCGCTATGCTTATACAACCCAGCCCATCGGCTGCAATCTTTATAACAAGGAGGGCCTCCCGGCTGCTCCCTTCACGACGTGCGGTTATTGAAATCACGGGGTTGCCAGGGGAGAGCCCTTGTTATTGATGCGCGTAATGGTGCGTGATGGATTTTCGAAGAACATTAACTTGGGAACCGCCGGATACACGGAGCCGTACGTTCAGGTGGTGTGAGAGCTGGGGGATGTGGCTCCCCCGGCTACTCGACTGGTAAGGAAGAATGGCCGAAGAGGGCCGGGGAGATTATAGCGCCATGCTCAAGGAACTCGATTTGAATGGCACGTGGCGGGCGCGTTGGACGGATGGCCAGCGGGGGCGTTTGGATCATGCGAAGCTGGAAGATGTCGACGAGGCCCGGTATATCGATGCCGAGGTTCCCGGCGAAATCCACATGGATGTGTGGAAGCAGGGGTGGATCAAGGATCCCTACGTCGGGACCAACTGCCTGGCTGCCCGATGGGTGGAGGAGTGCATCTGGAGCTATCGGCGGTTCTTCACTGCGCCGCGGGCGGCGCTCAAGGGGCGGGCGTGGAGGATCAAAGGGTCAGGAGGATCAAAGGGTCAGACCTGTACAATAGACATTGACAGCAAGAGGGGGAGGGGGGCAGGGTATTACGCATGCCAAGGCCATGGAGAATCCGATATGCAGG
>CAZZBA010000503.1:0-2716 GCA_964652765.1 uncultured Victivallales bacterium
GGTTGTTGTTCACCGGCGTGGCCGAAAGCAGGAGCACCTTGGTTTTGATTCCCTTCTGCAGAATCTGCTCCATCAGGAACTCATACCGGGTTATCTTCTTCGTTCCGTCGTCCTGGACCGCGCCCCGCGTGTTGTTTCTGAAATTATGTGACTCATCGATCACAACCAGATCGTAATTGCCCCAGTTGTGGGTGTCGAACTTACCCCGTCCCAAGTCCGTGTGCGCCATTACCTTGAAGGCGAACCGGTCTTTCAGCAGTGGATTGCGGCGGTCGTTCTCGCGATAGACGTTCCAGTTGTCTTCCAGCTTTTTCGGGCAGAGCACAAGAACCCGGCTGTTGAGCAGTTCGAAATATCTGATTACCGCCAGCGCCTCGAAGGTCTTTCCGAGGCCGACACTGTCGGCAATGATACATCCGTTGTGCTTGATAACCTTGTTGATTGCCCCTTTGACCCCGTCCTTCTGGAAGTCATAGAGCATGGCCCACACGTCGGTTTCAAAGAAACCGGTCTTCTCGTCCAGTAGGCCGCCTTTATCCGCATCTTTGAGGTAATCCTCAAAGAGGTGAAAGAGCGTTTTGAAATAGATGAATTCCGGCGAGTGATTGGCATAAAGCTGGTCAAGGTAATTCAGGACTTCTGTTTTAACATCCTCTACGATCTCTGCGTCATTCCAGATCTCGTCAAACCATGCGAGCAGGTCGCGTCTGTCGCGGCTGTCGTTTACTTCGAGGTTCAGTTCGATGTTATTGCGTTCACCCTTGCCGATGCCGAGGCCGCTGACCGTGAAATTGGAGCTGCCGATCAGGGCCTCCGGCACGCCGTGGTTATCCATGTGGTACATCTTGCCGTGGAGAAATCCCGGATAGCGGACCGACCTAACATCCACCTTCCGCCGGATCCAGTCGGCGCAGTCCGCAGCGACCCGGCGCTGCTCCAGCCGTTGCTGTAACTGGAGTTTGGAGTCCTCGATATCGAAAGCTTTCTTGTCGGTCTTATCGGGATCGATATTCCGGACGAAGCGAGGTTCACCGAACAGAAACCGGAGCGAGTCGGCCGATTCCAGGTGAGCGCGCATCATATCGTAGGCGTAGATTGTGAAGTAGGCCGAAACGAATGAGAGTTTTGACCCCGACTGGATCTTTTCACGCAGGAAATCACCCACCTTGCCCCGTTTGTGATTATCCCTGATACCAGACAAGGCGTCCGCCTGACGACGATCACTCATAGGGGAAAAGGGTGCACGAACAATGCCCAAAACGCAAGCAAGACGTAAGGCCACGTCGCCACATTCGATTGTGAGGTCAAAAGGGTTACATCGTAACAAGTTATTCTGCTGGAATACCTACTACTCGGCCGACGGCTCCTCCGGTCTTGCCGCAGTCATTGTCTTGACGACTTCTTCGGTTTCGCGCGCCGCTCTTGCACTCCAGGTGCAGCGACGGTCTTGTGGGAACCTCAATATCGCTCGGCATTATCCCCACCGGGACTGGAAACCTGATTGCACAGGAACTCGATATCCCCGAGAGCGTTGCGGCGGCGGTCGAACTCATTGCCGGCGCACACCGCAAAAGGCAGATTGACGTCATGAGAATTGGCGGGCGGACATACGTTCTCAACGCCAGCGTGGGCATCAGCGCCTCCGTTATGCGAAGCGCCTTTATGACAAAGTTCAGCAGGACCTGACCACACTGCGCGAATTGGAGATATTGCAGGACAACCTGACGCACATGATTGTGCACGACATGCGCTCGCCCCTAACGGTGATCTCCGGATCCTATGAGATCATCCTAATCGAAGAAGACCGACTCAGTCCGACGCAACAGAAGTTTATTGCATTAGGCCAGAGTAGCTGTCGCGAATTGATCGCCATGGCGAGTTCCTTGCTGGATGTCAGTCGCCTGGAGTCCGGGCAGATGCCCCTCAACCGAACACCGTCCAATCTCCGGGAGGTTGCGCAAGAAGCCGCGGAGTCCGTGACTGTTATGGCCCAGCACAAACAATTAACGATTCATGTCGCCAGCGACGCGTTTGACGTAACGGTGGACCACGACATCATACGTCGCGTCTTTGTCAACCTGCTGGGAAATGCCATAAAGTTTTCCCCCGAGGATGGCGCAATCGAGATAGCCATTGCCTCTGACGGAGAGTCCGCGCGTGCCACGGTCACCGACCACGGCCCGGGCATCCCACAGGAGTACCACGAGAAGATCTTCGAGAAATTCGGCCAGGTTGATCCTCGCAAGGAAGGCAAGATGTGTTCATGGGGCCTGGGGCTGACTTTCTGCAAACTAGCCGTTGAAGCCCATGGGGGTCGCATCGGGATCGAAAGCGAAGTCGGCAAGGGGAGCAAGTTCTGGTTTACACTCCCCAATCGGTAATCTCATGCACAACACGTATGACATTGCCGCCGCATGAGCGAAAGTCAAGGGAGTGCTTCATATTGCGTCCCTGACTCCTGCCCCCCCGACTCGGGGCAGTCGGCTGCCCACCCCCCAGCGCTTTCCGCGGCAAGTTGACGGCTCATGCGGTGTGGTTGCATATGCAGGCAAAGGTGGATGGTTGACCCGATAGTTTGTCTGTCCCTGGTACATGTCCGGACAGCGTAGGGCTGCGGGGTCAGACTGTAAATAACAACTTTGAGTTTTTCGCCCAGATCAGCTCCCCTGCCATCACCATTCACACCTGCCCAAGAACTCCCCCTACCCCTCCAGAA
>CAZZBA010000504.1:0-2707 GCA_964652765.1 uncultured Victivallales bacterium
TCCACGGGAAATTGCCGTAGGGCCAGTCCGCCGGCGTGCTGTGGGCGATGTCCCAGTCCGCCAGCTTGACGGCCTCCGCCAGCGCCTGCTTGTCGTTGGCATATTTCGAATAGCCAATGAATGTGCGGATCAGCAGCGCATGGTGGAAGGCCGGGTACGACACGAACCGGTCCACGGATCTGGAGAAGGGCGCACCGTTGTGCTGCAGGTTCGAGTAGTACACCCACGGCATCTGCGTCTGGCCCTTCTCATCGAGCAGCGTCTCGGGCTGACCCTTGAACCATTTCAGGTGATCCTTGAGCAGGAACTCCATCCCGCGCCGGATGGTTTCGTCGTAGGACTGCAGTGGCAGCAAGCCACCCTGCGCGTCGCGCTTGCATTCCGCCACCGTCATCATGGGTTTCCAGTCCACATCAGCACAACTCACGTCAATCGTTGCCATCAGGATCACTCCTCCCATCACTCCGTGTTTACACGCCACCCCCACCGCCCTGCCCGCTTCGCCCCAAAGGAGGCCCAACCGAATCGCACATCCAACCTGCATTGCCGCCTCCCGTGTTTCTTGATTTCGCTTAACGTAAATACACTAGACCTCCATAATTGTTTTGTATACGATGCTTTTCGACTAAACATTACAGATTTCGACTGACCTATGAACTGCAAGATCCATAGTATTTCACGCCTGACGAACCCCCAGAGCGGGCTTCAGTTCATGACGTGCGCGGTGATTTCGTTCGTGACTCCCGGTCAGCCGCGCATGGTCGTTGACGGCTGGCCCTGGACCCGGCCGGGCCCCTATCTGGCGCTATTCCCCAAGGGTGTGACCGTGGATTACGCCTACACCGGGCAGCGCGAGCAGTGGGCGGTTATGCTTGACCTGCCTGCACTCGCGCCGGGCACGAAACCGGGAACGGTGGAGCTGCTCGAGGAAACCGCTGGCGGCCGCTTCACGCTGCCGATGTTCACCCCGATCGTCAAGGAACACATCTCCGGGTGGGAAGGCGAATTCCTGCGCCTGCGCGAGGCCCTGAACAATCCGCTGCCGTCAAACCGCATGCGGTTGCGCGTCGGGATCGGCAACGTCATCCGCTACATCATTGACCAGCATCCCGACATCTATCCCTCGCCCGCGGCGAAGCTGCGCTGGCTGATCGACGAGGATCAGCAGGTCCGGCACAGCCTGGAGGCCCTGAGCCGCCAATGCGGCTATTCCGCCAGCCGGCTGCGCGTATTGTTCGAGAAGGAATACGGGCAATCGCCCCTGACCTACCGCAACAAGCGGCGCATGCACATCGCGGCGGACCTACTCTGCAACAGCGACCAGCGCATCAAGGAGATCAGCGAGCGGATCGGCTGCCGCCACGTGTCGCACTTCTGCTCCCTCTTCAAGGAGACGTTCGGCCTGACCCCCACCCGCTACCAGCGCAAGTTCGACCAGCGGGGTCGGCTATCTTGACGCAGCCGGGGTATGGCCTGCAATTGCTGTTTTCATGAGCCGAATAAGGGACGATCCGCCGGCTGATTTCAACCCCGACCCAACACCAGCAGCCACCCCTTCTTCGGCTCGATGGGAATCGGTTCCCCCATGCCATCGTCCATATCGACGGGGACGCCTTCTTCACCAGCGTTGAACAGTCGCTGCACCCCCAAGACGGCCTATGACTTCATCCAGCGCCCGGAAGCCTGGGTCCGCAAACTGCTGCACAAGCCGGGTGCCGAGATCTGGCACGAACTGCGCGGTACACGGCTGCTAATCAATCAACTATCCGGCAATCGCCACCAGGCTGACGTCGTCGGCGCGAGGAGATCGCAGGGCGCGTTCGGCAATCGTGGTTAATGTGGATTGACCGACGCCGTGCTTGCGGTAGTACTCCTGGAGTACATACTGATCAATGTTCGCCCCGTCGCTGGCTATGGTCAGGACGTCGCCTTTGGCGATAGGCACGGTGGCGTGCTGCGGGGAAAAAGAGGAGCATCCGAAGTGGTTTGTTAGGTAGCGGAATCGATCGACATGGGGTTCAGAGATCTGGGACCCGGCGAATTTCTGTGTGGCGTGGTTCATGTAGATGGCGACGTCTCCCGCCCAGAAACACTCGGCTGCGCCTTCATGAATCGCAGCCACGGCAAACGCGGCCCCACTTTGCAGCATCGTCTCGTTCTCTGCAAACTCGTTACGAAACGCCGCCGCCAGGTCATGCAGCGTCTTTTCCAATTGGGCGCCGACCGGCAGCGTTGGCTGGTCGAACAGGGGAATCTGCGCCAGATTCCTTTCAATTAGCCAGCGAGCGACACTGCCGCCATAAGCGGATCCGCTGATTCCGTCGGCAACCCCCAGCAGATAAACAGGCCCGTTTTCTCCGGACTCGATCTTGCGATGAAAGATGCAATCCTGATTCTCGCTATGCTTCTTCCCGCAGCGGGTAATGCCATACATGCTAAAATTGCTCATGCTGTCCTCTGCGCTTATTTTAGATCTTCGTATTGCTATTCAGAATGGGTTGCTGATGGTTCGAATGCAAGCAATACTGTCAGTTGCGTGAGCATTCTACAAGGAACTGACGTATGTCATCCGTCGGATATTTCTAATTAAAATGGATGTGTCTGGATCGGGCGCAATCCCTGCGGCTTGTAAATCTTGCTCAACCATGGTCGCGTGACCGTGAAGGAGCGACTGCTCAAACACGAGATTCCGCTGTGCATCCATGAA
>CAZZBA010000505.1:0-2688 GCA_964652765.1 uncultured Victivallales bacterium
TCCGGGAGCAGTTGCAGGGCGAGATGACCAAGCTCGATGAACCGGCGGATGATCGTCCGCGCAAGTATTACGAGCGCAAGAACAAGGGGCTTTTGAACAAGACGGATCCGGATGCGGCCATGGTCCGTAAGGGTGCTCTGGATAGCCGGGCGCGTTACAAGACCCACCGGGCCGTCGATGATGCCCATGGCGTGATCACGGCGACCGAGACGACACCGGGGGACGTGGAGGAGAACGCCAAGCTGATGGATCTTGTCGAGCAGCATGAACGCAATACCGGCAAGCAAGTTGAAACGACCGTGGCCGACAACCAGTATGGCACGGCAGATAACTTCCGGGCCTGCCAGCAACGCGGCATCCGCAGCCACATCGGCGATATGCTCGCGCCCCAGGCAAAAGCGGGCCGGCGCGAGGGGATCTTCGGTCCGGAGGATTTCACATATGATCAAGAGCGCGATAGCTTTACCTGTCCTGCGGGCCAGGTTCTCACGCGCAGGAAACACAAGAAGACACGCATGGCCTATGAATATGCCTGCCAACGCTCGATCTGTTCAGCCTGTCCTCTGCGAGCACAATGCACCAGAGCCGCCGGGGGTATGGCCCGGAGCATTAAACGCCATTATCAACAAGAGGCGATTGATGCCGGGCGGGCGCAATCGCACAGCGTTGCAGCCAGACGCGACCGTATTCGCAGGAAGTGGTTGATGGAAGGAAGCTTTGCGGACGCTGCCAACAATCACGGCTTCAAGCGTGCCCGATGGCGAAGACTGTGGCGGCAGAGAATCCAGGACTTCATGATCGCGACGGTGCAGAACGTCCGCATCCTGCTGCGTCATGGCGCAAACAAACCCGCCGCGGCGGCAGCAGCCATGGATGCGCGCCTGCAGGCCCTGTTGAGCCCTGTAAAGGCCGTCCTGAAGCTCCAGGGCTGCCTGTATGGCAACTCTGATTCTATTGCGGCAACATACTTGAAAAGCATGTACCACAAACCCATGTTATGTTAAAAGATCAGTTCAGGGGTGTTCGGGCAACACGCCGTTGACATTAGACATTTACCTCTTCATTCCGAATGAGTTTCTTCAGGATCTTCGCGGATACCCTTTGCATTGTGTGGTCAGTCTTCAGCCTTTTAACTGGGCAAGGTCACGCCCGTAATCGCCATGGCGACCGATGAAGTCATCCCAGCGTTCACCCCTGACGGATTCCATCGCCCGGACCACATCCACAAACGGCAGCAACCTGCTGACTACCCGTAGATGTCGGCCGACACGCTGCGCGCAATCTGGACCCACCGGGTCAACCGGTCGGGCTCCCCGTTCAGCGTATGCACATCTTTCATCGCGATTTCGAGAGAGCAGCCATGCGCTTTCGCCACTACCATGGTTTCCGTCAAATCCTTCCGGATCAGGGTCTCGTCAAACACGTTGGTACTGACCTGCGAGGGATTCGGCTTGCGGGAAAACCCATAGCGGTTTCGCAAGGCCTTGGCGATAAAGGCCTGGTCGCACCAGGGAGAAACCGATACGCGCTTGAGGTTGGCCATTCGTTCCAACACATGCCAGCGGGTGTGGACGGGTTCGCAACAGCCGTAGTAAACCCGGCCCACTTTCTCCGCGATCGCATTCTCGTAGGGGAAGACAAACTCCTCGTACTGCTCCGGGCCCACACCCACCGTTTCCTGCGATTCAATCAGCGTCCAGACATCCCGTAGCCGCGCGGGCAGGCCAGGCGTCCAGTCGGACTGCGGCAAGGCGCGGGAATAGCCACGACTGCCGGAACCGATATAGTCACTTTCGTTATTCAGATTGAGCAGGCCTTCCCGCTCCAGCCACTGCAACAAGGCCACGTGTTCATCGCGGAGAAACGCCATCAGCCGGTGCAGTGCCTCGGGCTGGTCGTACATGTACAGCATGAGCGATTCCAGTCCGATGATGCTGATGGCCGTATTGGTCAGCCCCATGGTCCACCAGGGATTCCCCCGCATGCGAACCCCCAGGATGCCTTCATAAAACTCCTCAAGAAACGCCTTGGCCGCCAGCGAGGCTTCCCGATTGACCCCGAAGGTCCGGGGCTTGAGTTTGTGGAACTCCGTTTCAAGATCCGTGATCACGGCATCGATGTGGTTCGCGCCACGGAAGCCGCTGTCCTCAGGCTTGGTCTGATGGAATGGCAGGCCGTAATCACTGATTTGAAGCTGCCAGCCACAGTTCACAAAAGGGTCCACAGGCCAGTCATCGCCGATTTGTTCGACATGGACCAGCGTATTGAGAAAAGCCCGCTCCTGCCCCCGGGCCCACGCCTCCTTGCAGCGCAGTTGGAAGTCGGGCACAACCAACTGCAACCCGCCATCGGTCTCCGTCAGTAACAGGGGGCGCTCGGCCTTGCACTCGTCGTGCAGATACCACTGCTTGATAATCTCCCGGTTACGCGCACCGTCGGCAACAGCGCGCACCCGTTGAGCCAATCCCAGCAGGATATCGCGGTCATGCTGATTCACTTTCCAGTCCACTTTATTCATACGGCTCTCTTCCCTATAACGGTGGTTTCAGCGGCGCGGTTTAGCGTCCGCTGGAAACCGTTGTTCGGTCATTGCATCTGTATGCATCGCCCTCATTTTTCGCATGCTCTTACTCCTCAATTGCAGAAAGATCGATGTCATCCGTCCGGAATGGCACGGCCGGGAGTTTC
>CAZZBA010000506.1:0-2055 GCA_964652765.1 uncultured Victivallales bacterium
GCTTTCTCTCTCTCAATCTCCTTGAGCAATTCGCTGGCGGGTGGGTCGCTGGGGTCTTGCTCGACGAGGCGGCCCATGACGGCGAGCTGGAGGATGGCTTTGCGCAGTTCGGCGACGTTTTCCTTGACGGTGTAGAGTTCGCCGAAATGCTCGGCTAGGAAGGCGAAGGGGGGGAGAGAATTTGCCTCACACGAAGGCACGAAGCCACGAAGGGGGGGAGATGGGGTGAGAAGTTGGCGGATGGCGGCGGCGTGGACAGCCAGCCGTTTTTCCTCCCGCTCCTTACGCAGCTTTTCCAGCGCATCGCACCGCCCCATCAACTGGCCAATCCGGGCGACGATGCGGTGTTGTTCGGGGAGGGGCGGAAGGGGATGGATACTCATCACCGCATCATCAGTGCCAAGCCTTGGCATTTTTACGCCATACATTAATGAGTTCACATGAGCCAGAAACGCTGGTCGTTTTAGAAGCCATCTGAGAAATTCCGCATGAACGCAGCGCAACGGGACTATCGGCACGATCTCCGTTGTGCAAATGCCATCTCGATCAGCGACCACAACCTTGTCGAGATAAGGACGCAATTTACCATAAAGCACATCTCCTTGTTGAAAAGTCGATTTTGTAGACTTTGATTGACGCTCTGAAAACGTTGCTCGATATAGAATCCGAGATGTTTCTTTTTCGATGTCTTCCAGATCAAGTAACCATGTGTCGGGGCCGATCTCATTCTCTGAAATATTTTTCCTGCCGTTATATTCTGCAATCACCCCCAGCCGCACCCACTCCCACCCTTTCGGCAGCTTGTAGGGAACTTCTTCCGGCTTGATCGGCGGCAGTTCTTCTTTCCTTCTCCCCTTCGTGTCCTCGTGCCTTCCTCCTCCGCCAAGGCTACGGCGGACATGTCGTGTGAGCTTAATCTCCCTGAGCAACTCGCTCGCGGGCGGATCCTTCGGCTCCTGCGCTACCAGCTCCCCGCGCATGGCCAGCGTCAAAATCAGCTCGCGCAGCTTCTTGATGCCATCAGGCGCGGCAAAGGCGGTATCGAAGTGCTGTTCGAGCAATTGGGCGGTTTGCTTATTCATCGCCGCCCTCCTGCTTCAGCAATGCACGGCCTTTATCGGTGAGGCGGTATTTCTGGGTCGGGCTTTTGGGGGAGTCGGGTTGTGTTCTTTCTATCAAACTTGCTTCAAGAGCAGGTGATAGATAGTTTTCTCTAAAAGAAACCCGGTCCTTCATGTCAACGGCTTTCATCAGGTCGCTTCTTGACATATCACCATTGAGACTCGCCAGTAGCTGGGTTACTTGGTGGGTTACTTGGTGGGTTGCTTGGTGGGTTACTTGGGGGGTGGCCTGTTTTGACTCCCCCGACTCTGCCCCCGTCTCTAGCCGTGAATCTAGCCGCGATGCCGTCTCGACTGGGGCCTCGACTGGGACCTGATCATGGGCCTTATCATGGGCCTGATCCAATCCATTACCCAACTGGCTTGCACCTGCCGAAACCGCGCTCTTTCGTCGGAAAATCATGCGGAACCAATCCTTGTCGGCCTGGATTTCCGGGTGCGCGCAGTCTTGTTTGTCGCAATATTCGCGAATGCGTTTAAAGCCGGACCCGACTTTTTCGACGAGGTCCATGCGTTGCATCATACCGAAAAGCAAAGGATTGCGGGGAATGCTGCGGGTGCCGAGGGTATCGACCGTCAGTCCTCCAACGAGTCCGCCGGGGTTGACGATCTCCAGGCGATCTTGAAACAGGTGTACCTGAAGGTCGCCGGGTTTGCGGTAATCGCGGTGTCCCATAGCATTGAGCAGGGCCTCGCGCAAGGCGGCTTCGGGCAGCTCGAGTTGCTCGGTACGTTCAAATGCGATCTCATAGGCTGTGTTGAGATGGGCCAGCAGGTAATTGACGGCAGCATGATAGTTGCCAAGGAAATCTCCGGTATAGATTTTCTGGTCGAGTATCCGGGTGGTGGTTGTGCCTTGGAACAGGCAGCAGTTGATGCTGGAACCGGGTACCAGCCGTGAACCATTCGCACCGAGGAGCAGCGAGCCGGCATA
>CAZZBA010000506.1:2065-2671 GCA_964652765.1 uncultured Victivallales bacterium
TCATCTGCTCGCCCTTTAATAAGCCCAGGTTGTTGAGCAGGCGTTTGGCATCTAAGGTGGGGGTGATGCGGCAAACCTTGAGCAGGGTTTCGTAGGCGGCCTGATCAAGGTCATCGGGCCATGCAAAGCGCTCATTGGTCTTTTCATCGAAGTAGACGAGCCCCTCCTGGTAGAAGAACTCGCGTATCTCATCCCGGTTCATCTGCTGGCAGGTGGCTCCCTCGCGGAGATAGAATTTGCCGGATGTGCTGTGCGGCTTGAAGCGGCTGGCCGGTACATCGATCACGAGTACGCCGTCGACCTCTTCAAGGTTGACCATGAGCGGCGGCTCCAGATTCCGGGCAATGGACTGGATTTCCGAACGAACCTGATTGGATATTTCTGTTCGCACGATCTCCCCGGCATCGGAAACACCGAGCAGGATGCGTCCACCCAAGGAATTGGCAAAGGCGCAGATCTCCCGTCCAAGATGGGAAACGCCGGATCGTTTGAATTCGAGAAGCTGTCCCTCTCCAGATGCAATCAATGCCTGTAGGTCTTGCGGGGTCATGTTATTCCGTATGGGGTCTTTTTCACCCTTGTTCATTGCCGCCCCTTCGTGCCTTC
>CAZZBA010000507.1:0-2659 GCA_964652765.1 uncultured Victivallales bacterium
GTACGGCATATGGCGGCAGGGGCAGGAAGTGCGCGTCGGCGCGCGGCTGGCGGATGGCCGGGATGCGCTCCTGGTGGCGTTTCTCGGTGGCGATGCGGGACAACCGTCCGTGCATTATTCGCTGATCATCCAGGGGATCGACCATCAGGCGGAATTCGTGATCCCGACCGAACTGGAGAAACGGGTCGAGGAGAAACTGTTCCAGAATCGCCGGACGCCCGGCAGCCGGACGCTGAAGGATTTGAAACTGTTTTAAGGGAGGACGGGGAATGCAGGATTGTCCATGTGGCAGCGGCCTGGCGTACAGTGCATGTTGCGAACCGATCATCAAGGGAAAGAAACCGGCGGCCACGGCGGAGGCGCTGATGCGTTCGCGCTTCTCGGCCTATGCCGTGAAGGCCATCGACCATCTCGGGGCCTCGCTGCAGGCGGCGGACCGGAAGCAGTTCGACGCGGCGTCCGCCAAGGAATGGGCCGAGAGCGCGGAATGGAACGGGCTGGACGTGGTGGCGACCGAGCGCGGCGGCGTGGATGACAAGGACGGCATTGTCGAGTTCAAGGCCCGCTACACGGTCAACGGTCAGGAGCAGGAACACCATGAGCGGGCGCAGTTCACCCGCGAAGAGGGCAAGTGGGTCTTTGTCGAGGGCCGTGTGATCGGGCGCGACCCGTATCGGCGCGAGGAGCCGAAAGTGGGTCGCAACGACCCCTGCACCTGCGGGAGCGGCAAGAAGTTCAAGAAGTGCTGCGGACGCGGGTGATGCCAGGGCGGCCGGGCATGTTGCGGGCATGGCGCGCGGCAGGACTGCTGCGCGATATCGACGTCTACGCAACCGAAGCCGCCGTCCGCGCCAGTGGTGCCACCGACGTCGAGGCGGCCGCGATGGCGCTGGCCAGCCGCGCGGTGGGCGAAGGGCATGTCTGCCTGGAGCTTGCCGCCGTGACCGAGGCCTGGCTGCGATCCTTGCAAACCGACACGGATATCCCGTTACCCGAAGACACCGCGGCGACCTGCGCGGCGATCCGGTCGCTACCGGATGACGGGACCGCCGGCTTTGCGCACAACCCCCAGGACCCTGGAGTCTTCGTGCTGGTGGAGGGCCGCCTTTACCTGCGGCGATTCTACAACGATGAACGGCTCGTCGAGCGCCGCCTGGCTGAAATGACGGCAGAGGGTGACAACGTCACGCTGCCACCCGAGCTGGAGTCGCGCCTGCGGCTTGTCTTCCCCGGCGCGGGATCGGCGCAGCAGGCCGCCGCGCGCGGGGCATTGACGCGGCGGCTGACCCTGATTACCGGCGGACCGGGCACCGGCAAGACCTTCACAGCTGCACGCATCCTGGCACTGCTGACGCATCAGCACGACGGACAGCGGCCGCTGCGCGTACGCCTGAGCGCCCCGACCGGCAAGGCGGCGGCAAGACTGGGGGAGAGCATCCGGCTGGCACGCGCGGCCATGCCGCCGGGGACGTTTTCGGATGGTATGATCGTCGACGAGGCCTGCACGCTGGACCGTCTGCTGGGCCGCAGGTGGCAGGCATCCGCCTATCTCCACCATGCGGATTGCCCGCTGGAGGCGGATGTGGTGATGGTGGACGAAGCCAGCATGGTGGATCTCGCCAAGATGGCCCGCCTGCTGGATGCACTGCCCGCGCAGGCACGGCTGGTGCTGCTGGGCGACCGGCATCAACTGGCGGCGGTGGCTCCGGGCAGTGTGCTGGCGGCCATCTGCGCGGCTCCGGCCGTCGCCCCGGCAGTGGTTGAACTGACCGAAAGCCGCCGGTTTGCGCCCGGCGGCGCGATCGCGCGTTTCAGCGCGGCGGTGAACACGGCGTACGATGCCGTGGCAGCAGCACAGGCCGTAGCGTTGCTCACGCCGACGGACTTGGACACGGAGTATGCGGTTGGTTTCGTCGAGGCACCGGCGATGCTGAAGACCTGGCAGGGCGGTGTGGATCTACGCTTCGCGCAGGCTGTACTGCACGGCTACCGCGACTTTCTCGACGCGCAGACGCCCGCGGCGGCCTTCGAGGCCCTCGCGGGGTTCCGGGTGCTGTGCGCACTACGGCGCGGTCCGCTCGGGGCGGAACAGGTGAATACGCTGATCGAGGAGATCCTGTCATGGCGCGGGCTGCAGATGGACAAATTGCCGCCCGATTGCCGCCCGGCGCGCGCACTGGATCCGTCGGGGGCGTTCTATTCGCACCGGGTGGTCATGGTCACGCAGAACGATTACGCTACCGGCCTGTACAATGGCGACGCGGGGATCGTGCTGCCGACGGCGGACGATCCATCGCGGCTGGCGGTGTATTTCGAGCAGCCGGCGGATACCGATGGCGAGCGCTACCGGCGCGTGCCCTGTCATCTTCTGCCGGCACATGAGACGGCCTTCGCGATCACCGTGCATAAATCACAAGGCAGCGAGTTCGGACGCGTGCTCGTGCTGCTGCCGCCAGCGGACTCGCCGGTGGTGACGCGGGAGCTGATCTACACGGCGGTGACCCGTACGCGAGCAGGCGTGACGCTATGGGGCGGGCGCGAAAGCCTCACGGCGGCGATGCAACGCACCGTCCGCCGTTTCTCGGGCCTGTTTGCCTGATGCCTACCGGGTTGCACGATTAAGCGGCTGGCCGACCTTGGCAATCCGGGTCTCGCCCTG
>CAZZBA010000508.1:0-2651 GCA_964652765.1 uncultured Victivallales bacterium
AGCGAGACGAGCATGACAAGCATGGACAAGCATTACGACCCGCATACCATCGAGGCGAAATGGATGGAGCACTGGATGGAGCACGGCTGTTTCCACGGCGATGCCGCCGAGGGTGGCGAACCCTATTGCGTGATGATCCCGCCGCCGAACGTAACCGGCATCCTGCACATGGGCCATGCGCTCAACAACACGATCCAGGACATTCTCGTGCGCTGGCGCCGGATGCAGGGGCGCAACACGGTCTGGGTGTATGGCACCGACCATGCCGGCATCGCCACCCAGAACGTGGTCGAGCGAGCCCTGCAGAAGGAAGGCAAGCACCGCGAGGACCTCGGGCGCGAGGCGTTTGTGGAGCGCGTCTGGCAGTGGCGCGAGGAATACGGCAACACCATCAAGCGCCAGCTCAAGCGCCTCGGGGCCTCCTGCGACTGGGAGCGCGAGCGCTTCACCATGGACGAGGGCCTGAGCGATGCCGTGGCCGAGGTGTTTGTCCGTCTCTACAACAAAGGCCTGATCTACCGCGCCAACTACATCATCAACTGGTGCCCGCGCTGCCACACGGCGCTTTCCGACGAGGAGAGCGAGCACAACGATACCGCCGGCAAGCTCTACTACCTGCGCTACCCGCTGCGGTCGGGCAAGACGGCCGACGGCAAGGCCTATATCGTGGTGGCGACGACACGTCCGGAAACCCTGCTCGGGGACGTGGCCGTGGCCGTCAACCCCGAGGACTTGCGCTATGCAGGCCTCGACCGCGCCGTGATCGAGCTCCCCATCCTGAAACGCGAACTGAAGCTGATCAAGGACCCGTTCGTGGATCCGGCCTTCGGTACCGGCCTCGTCAAGGTGACCCCCGCCCACGATCCGAACGACTTCGAGATGGGGAGGCGGCACGGGTTGACGCCGATCAACGTGATGCATGGCGACGGCCGCATGAACGAGGAGGCCGGGCCCTATGCCGGGCTTGACCGCTTCGCCTGCCGCGAGCGGATCGTGGCCGACCTGCAGGAGGCCGGCCTGATCGAGAAGATCGAGCCGCACCAGCATGCCGTGGGCCATTGCTACCGCTGCGATACCGTCGTCGAGCCGCGCCTGTCGCCCCAGTGGTTCGTGAAGATGAAACCGCTGGCCGGCCCCGCGCTGGAGGCCGTCAACAGCGGGAAAATCCGTTTCGTGCCCGACCGCTGGACCAAGGTCTACCAGGAGTGGATGGAGAACATCCGCGACTGGTGCATCTCGCGCCAGATCTGGTGGGGGCACCGCATCCCGATCTTCTATTGCGACGACTGCCGCCACGAGTGGGCCGCCAAGGGCAAACCGGAATGGTGCCCCAAGTGCGGCAGCCGGAACTACCGCCAGGACGAGGACGTGCTCGACACCTGGTTCTCCTCCTGGCTCTGGCCGTTCAGCACGCTCGGCTGGCCGGCGCAGACCGGTGACCTGAAGTTCTACTACCCGACACACGACCTGGTCACCGCCTCGGAGATCATCTTCTTCTGGGTGGCGCGCATGGTCATGGCCGGGATCGAGTTTGCCGGCGACATCCCCTTCCGCACGGTCTACATCCATGGGACGGTACGCGACGACCATGGCCGCAAGATGAGCAAGAGCCTCGGCAACTCGATTGACCCGATCTCGATCATCGAGGCCTACAGTGCCGATGCGCTGCGCTTCAGCCTGATGATGATCACCGCCACCGGGCAGGATATCTACGTCTCGAACGAGAAGTTCGAGATCGGCCGCAATTTCGGCACGAAGCTCTGGAACGCCGCGCGCTTCATCCAGATGAAGAGCGAGGATTCCGGCGATGCCGGTATCGTTGCCGTGGGCGAGCCGGCGCTGGATGCCGCGCTGCTGGGTGCCGACGACCGGCACATCCTGCTGCGGCTCAACGCGGCGATCGAGGATTGCACGGCCAACCTGGAGAAATACCGGTTCAACGACGCGGCGCTTGCGCTCTATGAATTCGTCTGGCACCAGTACTGCGACTGGTATCTCGAATATGCCAAGGAAGTCCTCAATGGCGAGGATGCCGGCCGCCGCGCCCAGACGCTGCGGATCCTGCACACCTGCCTCTCGGCCGCCTTGCGGCTGCTGCACCCGATGATGCCGTTCGTGACCGAGGAGCTCTGGCAGGCGATGGGTTATGCCGAGGCCGGAGCGACTATCATGAAGGCACCCTGGCCGGTGCCGCTGGCGGCCGTTTCGCTGGCGCAGGCCGGGGTCCGGCCCGAGGATTCGGTCTATGTCGAGGCCAAGCACGAGCTGGTACGGCTAGGGCGCCAGCTCCGGGCCGACTACGGCATCGCGCCCGCGCGGCGGCTCGATTACCTGATCCGGCCGGACAGCATCGAGGCCGCCAGCCGACTGGAGGCGGATATCCCGTCGCTGCGCGCCGCGCTGCGCGCGGAAACCGTGACGGTGGATGCGGGACTCGATCCCGAGACGGCGATGCCGGGGACGCTGACCCCGCTGGGCATGCTGTACCTGCCGCTGGACGGGGTGATCGACGTCGAGGCCGAGCGGGCGCGCCTGACGGCGGAACTGGAAAAGGTCAACGGCCACCTGACCGGGGCCGTGCGCAAGCTCGAGAACGAGAGCTTTGTCGGCAAGGCACCGGACGCGGTCGTCGCCCAGGTGCGGGCCACCCG
>CAZZBA010000509.1:0-2646 GCA_964652765.1 uncultured Victivallales bacterium
TGAAAGTCACCAGCCGCGCCTTCGGCGTAGGCCGCCGCATGCCCATCGCGGCGCACCCGACGCCGCAGCCAGCCAGCGCCGCTTCCGAGATCGGCACATCCTTGATCTGATCCGGCCCGAACTCATCCAGCAGGCCCTTCGAGGAGCGGTACAAACTGCCCCACCGCCCCACATCTTCCCCCATCAGGACGACGTTCCTGTCCCGCAACATCTCCTCGCGATACGCCTGGCGGATCGCTTCACCAAAAGTAATTACCGGCATGTGTTTTCTCCTTGTGCAAAGGGGATCCAGACGTGATCAACGGCTTGCGCCAGGGTCGGAAATTCCTGTTTGAGCGCCCAGTCCTGCAGGCGCTCGAGCTTCTCCGCAATTCCCTTATCCAGCGCGTCCAGCACGGCGGCCTCCGTTCCGCTGCCGACCAGTGTCTCCTTCGCGCGCTTCAAGGGGTCCTTCTCGCGCCAGGAGTCCACTTCCTCGCGCGTCCGGTAGGTGGACTCGGGATCGCCGACGTAGTGGCCGCGGATCCGGTAGGTCAGCGCCTCCACCAGGAACGGCCCTTCCCCCTTGCGGATCCGGCCGATGAGTTCCGCCGCCACGCGGCGGGTCTCCTGCACGTCGTTGCCGTCAATCGTGAGTTCCGCCAGGCCGTAGCCCCGCGCCCGCATGGAGACGCGCTCGCACGAGACGAACTCGCGCGCCGGCATCGCCTCGGCATACTGGTTGTTCTCGCACACGAAAAGGATGGGCAGCTTCCAGATGGCGGCAAGATTCAGGGCCTCATGGAACGACCCGGTATTGGAGGCCCCGTCGCCGAAGAGACACATGCAGACCCGGTCCAGCTTCCGCTGCTTGATCGCCATCCCGAACCCGGTGGCGATCGGCAGGTTGCTCCCCACCACGGAACCGCAGTAGAAGTTGTTCCCGGCATCGATGAACTGCATGGCCCCGCCCAGCCCGCCACTGCACCCCGCCTGCCGCCCCATCATTTCTGTCAGCACGCCTTCCAGGGAGCACCCCTTGGCCACGGCGTGGCAGTGCGGACGATGGGTCGAGAGCAGGATGTCGCTCTTCTCCAGCAGTCCGCAAAAGCCGGTGGCCACCGCTTCCTGCCCCTCGTAGGGGTGATAGCCGGAATAGATCAGGTCCTTCATCTTGAGGCGCATGCACAGCTCATCGAACCGCCTTAACAGCAGCATGTCGCCATAGAGCGCCTGCAGGTTTCGTTCACTCATTATTCTTTCCTCCTTCAATCGCCACGGCGCGGACCGGACAGGAATCCATGCCCTCGACCATGAGCGGCAACATGATGATCTGGAAGCGGGTTGACTGCAGCTTGTCCAGATTCGTCAGGGACTCCACCATGGCCACATCGTGGGCAAACAGGATCTCATGCACCGGCTGATCGTTCCGGCCCCGGACTTCCAGTCCGGTGGCATCCGTGCCGATGCAGTGGATTCCGATCTCCTCCACCAGGTATTTCGTGGCTTCGATGGACAGGACCGGGCGGTCGTGGGCCCGCGGCGTTTTCCACAGCAGATGCATATCGGTCCGGATGAATACGATATCCCCCTTGCGGATGGAAACCCCCGTGTCGATGATCTCCTGGCGGGTAATCTCCTCGTCCTTCTTCTTGTGCGAGAAATTGAGCAGCACGGCCTCACCCATCAGGCGATCCAGGGGATAGTCAGCCGCCGTCTTGCCGGTTTTCAGGTGATGATACGGGAACTCCACATGCGTGCCCACATGCGACCCCATGTGCACCTCCTGCAGGATGTACCAGATGTCCGCCCGCCGCTCGATGCGATGGGACTCGCTGCGCACGGTTCCCGCCATGACCTCATCCGTATTGAACGTCTCGATCTTGAGCGGGAACTCTTCCTTGCCCGGGACCAGCCGGTGACTCAACTCCAGGATTCTTTCGCCTTTTTTAAGTTTAAGCATATGTTCTTCCGTTTCTTGATTAACGCGACACCCCTTATAACTTGGCCGATGCCGGAAAGGCCGTCGGATCCGTCAGGAATTTCAACTCCGGCAGGCGGTCACGGACGGCCTGATAATTCACGCCGGCCTTCAGCCAGGGCAGCTGGTTGATATCGGATGCCCGGACGATCCGCAGCGGCAACTTGGCACCGTAGCGAGGATTGAAGACATACCGGTTCTTTTCATCCGCCATCTCGAAATACATCGCCCCTCCCCGCTCCTTGAAAGGATCGTAGACGCCCTTCATCCCGTCCATGACCACATACGAGAACACCAGCGGCCCGGGCCCGGGATTGATCTGCAGATGACCATAATCCGGCGGCACCACGAACGACTCGCCCGGTCGGACCTCCACCATGACGACATCCTCGATTTTGTTGTAAGGCGGGCTCGCCTTCTGCAGCAGGAAATGCCCGATACCCGAAAGCACCGTGTAGATTTCCGGCGTCGCCATGTTGCTCGGCGGACAGGGCGGGTGGTACTGACCGGAACTCTTCACATACTCGCCGCCGAAGGTGCCTGACACAAATATCACGATACCGTATATCACGTTCGCCTTGCTCCATACGGCCTCATCGCCTTTCAGATGCAGTCCGGCAGTATAACGATAAATAACCTGGTCCGCGTCTTTGACCTTATTGGCCCAGACTGGATCCAGGTCATGA
>CAZZBA010000510.1:0-2645 GCA_964652765.1 uncultured Victivallales bacterium
GGGCCCCCAGGATATCCTCGTAGGCCGTCTTGCGGGTGGTGGTGTCGGCATCCAGCCGCGCGATACGTGCCTGCGGGAAGCATTTGTGCATCACCGCCTCCACCCGCTGGGTGCCGAAGCCGGCGTAGCGGAAAGCAGGGTCGGCGCATTGCGGGCATTTGGTGGGCACCGGCTTGGTGCAGCCGCACATGTGGCAGCGCAGCAGCTCGCCTGTGCGGTGGTAGGTGTGCGAGACGCTGCACTGGTGGCATTCGGAGACAAAGCCGCACTTCGGACAGACCAGCGACGACGAGAAGCCGCGCCGGTTGAGGAACAGCATCGTCTGCTCGCCTGTGCGCAGGCGCGAGTGGATGGCATCCAGCAGTTCCTTCGAGAAGATGCCGGCATGGCCCTGGCGCTGGGTCTCGATCCGCATGTCCACGATGCGGATCGCGGGCATCCGGCGGTAGTCTGCCCGTTCGGACAGGGTGCAGAGCGTGTATTTGCCGCCCTGGGCGTTGGCCCAGGATTCCAGCGCGGGCGTGGCGGAACCGAGCACGACTACGCATTTGAGCAGGTGCGCCCGCATCACGGCGACATCGCGTGCGTTGTAGCGGGGGGCTTCCGACTGCTTGTAGCTTGGCTCGTGCTCCTCGTCCACGATGATCAGGCCAAGATTGCGGACCGGGGCGAAGACAGCCGAGCGTGCACCGATGACCACGCGGGCTTCGCCGCAGCGGATGCGGTGCCATTCGTCGTGCCGTTCGCCGTCGGAGAGGTTGCTGTGCAGCACGGCGATGCGGTCACCGAAGCGCGCCCGGAACCGCTCGACGGTCTGCGGCGTCAGGGCGATCTCGGGGACTAGCACGATCGCGCCCTTGTCCTGTTTCTGCGCCAGTTCGATGCCCTGCAGGTAGACCTCGGTCTTGCCGCTGCCGGTCACGCCGTGCAGCAGGATCGGGCGGGGGGACTCGGCCGACAACGCCTCGCGGATGGCCACTAGCGCGGTTGCCTGCTCGGGCATCAGGTCAAGCGGGAGCGTGGGGATGAGTGTATGCCTGGCGAGCGGGTCGCGGTTGACGTTGCGCGTCTCGAGCTCGATCAGCCCGTGCTTGGCGAGCGTCTTGAGCGGCGCCTCGGTCGTGCCGGTAATCTGCAGCAGCGCCTCGATCGGCAGTTCCCCGCCGTTCGCGCGCAGGGCGTCGAGGATCTTGCGTTGGGTCGGGGTGGTATTCTTCGATGGAGGGACGGGTTCAACCCCGTCCGCCTGTGGCACAGTCGGCGTTATCAGGGGTTCAAAACGCCCAACATCCAACGCCCAACGCCCAACGCCCAAGCGTGGACTTTCCCCTTGGATGTTGGATGTTGGATGTTGGGCGTTGGATGTTGGATGTATATCTGGGGGGCGAGCGTCCTCGCGAGCCGTCAGCCGCGCCACGCGCTGTTTCTTGAAGCGGTCGCCCTTGCGCCGGACCGCGCCGGGCAGCACGGTCCGGATGCATTGTTCGAGGCGGGCGCAGTAGTAGCTGCTCATCCAGCGGGCGAGGGTGACCGTGCTGTCATCGATGAAGGGCTGATCGCCGATCACCCGTTCGATTGGCTTGAGTGTAGCGACATCGGATCCCTCGGCCAGGGCGATGACATAGCCCTCGGCCTGGCGGTGCCCGAACGGTACGCCGACGCGGCTGCCGACGAAAACACATGCTTCCAACGCTGGCGGCACCGCATAGTCAAACTCGCGGTCCAGGGAGATATCGACAATAACTTTTGCAATCACGGAGACGGACTATAACGGCAGGAACGGATAAAGGCGAAAAAAAAGGAGCGCCGAAGCGCTCCTTTTATTAACGGCGCAATTAGCTTATTCAGGAGCAAGTACTTCAGCGTCTGTTACCGTTGGGTTAAACGTGTTCTGGTTGAACTGATTGCCCGGGATTACACGTGAAGCGCCAGATTTCGTAACAATAACAGCGAACTTGTCCCCAAAAGGTACCGCATTAGGATCCAGGGTCGGCTCTAGATTGATATTGCCACCAACGCTACCTCCCAGCAGCACATTTTTTGTAAACATGAACGGTACGGTTGCCGGCCAGCTATCCTTGATGCCATCAGTAACACACCAGGCGTTGCCGTCGGCAAGGAATTCACTCGAATTGGTGGTTGAATACACTGCTGTCCCTGGCGCCGAGAAGTAGGAGAAGTCGACGCCTTGCACTATGCCATCGTCGACCAGCATTCTGAAATAAAGTGTGCTGGAGGTTATGTTTGTCATGCCTTCACTGCCAGGCCATATGGGCGGAAGGTCTAGTGCGCTTCTGGATACATTCTCGTCGAACACGGCCAGAAAGACCTGCTTGCCGTTGTTTGAAACCTTGAGAGCCTTGGCCTTGTCCAACGCACTGGTGATCGCGGGGAAGAGAAGCGCGGCGAGAATGCCGATAATGGCGATAACCACGAGCAGCTCGATGAGCGTAAAGCCCTTGGTGAATTTCTGACGCATTGCCTTGATCATGGTCTCTCCTCCGTTTTTGTTTTTGGTGTTACTCAACCCTTATTCAACCATGTCTAGATACTACTTCATGTTGCCAGATAAGGTCAAGCAGGGAAATCGAGTGGACATTCCCCATTTTTAGTTTCGGGTTTTGCGAGGTTGGCCAATGTTGACC
>CAZZBA010000511.1:0-2614 GCA_964652765.1 uncultured Victivallales bacterium
CGGAAGTCCACCTGGCGCCCGACGCTGTCGGTCAACCGGCCCTCCTCCAGGATCTGCAGCAGCATGTGCATGACATCCGGATGCGCCTTCTCGATCTCGTCGAACAACACCACCGAATAAGGACGGCGGCGCACACGCTCGGTCAACTGCCCGCCCTCGTCATGCCCCACGTAGCCCGGCGGCGATCCGATCAGCCGCGAGACGTTGAACTTCTCCATGTACTCGGACATGTCGATCTGGATCAGCGCCTCGCGGTCGCCGAAGACAAACTCGGACAGCGATTTGGCCAGCATCGTCTTGCCCACCCCGGTCGGTCCGAGGAAGATGAACGAGCCGATCGGCCGGCGCGGGTCTTTCAGGTCGGCGCGCGAGCGGCGTAGCGCCCGCGAGATCGCGCTGACGGCCTCCTGCTGGCCGATCACCATCTTCTCGAGATCCTTCTCCATGTTGAGCATGCGCACCAGCTCACGGCCTTCCATCCGCTGCAGCGGCACGCCGGTCCATTTGGAGACCGTCTGCATGATGATGTCCTCGGTCACGCGCCGGGACTCGTCGTCGCGCGAGGCCTTCCATTCGGCCACGGTCGCGTCGAGCTTCTCGCGTTCCACGCGTTCCTGATCGCGCAGGGTGGCCGCCTCTTCGAACTTCTGTCCCTTGATCGCCGCCTCCTTGGCCACGCGAACCAGCTCGATTTCCGCCTCGCGCACGCGCAGGTCGGGCGAACGGGTCGAGGAGAGGATCTGCACGCGCGCCCCCGCCTCGTCGATAATGTCGATCGCCTTGTCCGGCAGATGGCGACCGGAAAGGTAGCGGTCGGAAAGCCGTGCTGCCGCCACCAGCGCATCGTCATCGTAACGGACGCCATGATGTTCCTCGTAGCGCGAGCGCAGTCCCTGCAGGATAGCGATGGTCTGTTCGACCGTCGGGGCCTCCACCCGCACGGTCTGGAACCGGCGTTCAAGGGCGGCATCCTTCTCGATGTACTTGCGGTACTCGTCGAGCGTCGTGGCCCCGACGCACTGCAGCTCGCCGCGCGAAAGCGCCGGCTTGATTATATTGGAGGCATCCATCGTGCCTTCCGCCGAGCCTGCCCCCACGATCGTGTGCAGCTCGTCGATGAACAGGATGATGTTGCCGGAGCGCCGGATCTCGTCCATGACCGCCTTGATGCGCTCCTCGAACTGCCCGCGGTATTTCGTTCCCGCGATCATCAGCGCCATATCCAGCGTCACCACCTTGCGGTCGCGCATGCTCTCGGGCACATTGCCTGCCGCGACGATCTGCGCCAGGCCCTCGACCACGGCCGTCTTGCCGACCCCCGCCTCGCCCAGCAGCACCGGATTGTTCTTGCTGCGGCGGCACAGGATCTGCACCACCCGCTCCAGCTCGGACTCGCGGCCGATGACGGGATCGAGCTTGCCTTCGCGCGCCAGCGCCGTCAGGTCGCGTCCGAACGCGTTCAGCGCCGGGGTCTTGATCTCCCTGGGACGCGACTCGCCCGCTTCCGCCTCATCGGCCTCGGACGGTTCGAAATTGGGATCCAGCTCGCGCATGACCTCCCGGCGCGCCGCCTCGATATCCACGTTCAGGTTCATCAGCACCCGTGCCGCGACCCCTTCCCCCTCGCGCAGCAGCCCGAGCAGGATATGCTCGGTGCCGACATAGGTGTGGTTCAGCGCCTGCGCCTCGGCCTGCGCCAGTTGCAGGACCTTCTTCGAGCGCGGGGTGAAGGGCACATTGCCCTCGACCTTGGTCTGCGGTCCCTGGCCAACCGCGCTCTCGACCTCGAGCCGGACAGCCTCCAGCGAGACGCCAAGGCGCTCGAGCACGGTGACGGCCACGCCCTCCCCCAGCACGATCAGCCCGAGCAGCAGGTGCTCCGTGCCGATATAGGGGTGGTTGAAACGATCCGATTCCTTGCGCGCCAGGTTGATCACCTGCTGCGCGCGCGGTGTGAAATTATTGAAGTTGCTCATGTTTGTCCTGTTCGTTGCACGTTACTCAAAACCCCTCGAAGATAGCCGGCACGGAACACATCACGCTCCAGCATCGAAAGCGCCCTCCGCGCCTCCCGCTGCAGATGCCCGGGCTGCACGGTCCACATCATGTTCCCAAGGCTGCCGCCATCGGCACCCGTTATCATACCGGATTCGATTCCCAGCATCAACCCCGAGAGGATATCCATGGCCTCGCCGGCCGTCAGCATCGCGGCATGCGAGAACACCCCGAAGATGCGCCCGACATGATCCAGCAACCGCGGCATCGGCAGTTCACGCAGGCGCTGCCGCGCCTGGCCCTCGAGCGTCACCAGGGTCTGCACGATCCGGGCGATACGCTGCAGGGTTCCATCCTCGCTGATCCCCAGCGTGGCCTGGTTCGAGACCTGGAACAGGCTACCGGACGCCTCCGACCCCTCGCCGAACGCGCCCCGCACGGCAAACCCCATGCGGTTGAGCCCGCGCACCACCTGATCGACCTCACCCAGCAGCTTCAGTCCCGGCAGGTGCAGCATCACACTCGCCCGCATGCCGGTGCCCACGTTGCTGGGACAGGCCGTCAGATACCCCAGCGCAGGAGAGAAGGCATACGCGACATGCCGCTCAAGCACCGCCTC
>CAZZBA010000512.1:0-2602 GCA_964652765.1 uncultured Victivallales bacterium
CGTAAAGGTGCTTTCGGCCGTGCCTATGCCGAATACTTCAAAGTCTCGGAGGCAGATGCAGCCAACCTGATGCGCCAAGTCCGTGAAGACTATCGTGTCTCGATCGAGAGTTTTGCGGAGATGGTCAAGGATTACATCGCTCGCCAGCCACCGGGCTTCCGGCTCAACTTCTTTGTCGATGAGGTCGGCCAGTTCATCGGACAGGATTCCAAGCTCATGCTCAACCTGCAAACAGTCGCCGAAACGCTCGGCACCGTCTGTGGCGGCAAGTCCTGGGTCTTTGTAACCTCGCAAGCCAACTTGGAAGGCGTGCTGGGCACCTTCAAGAACATGCAGGCGCAGGACATCACCAAGATCATGGGCCGTTTTAAGACGCAACTCTCCCTCGCCAGCGCCGACGTGCGGGAGGTTATCCAGAAGCGACTCCTCGCCAAAACGGAGGAAGAGCCCGAGTGTCTTACGCAAATCTTCGACCGTGAGAAGGATAATCTTCAGACGCTCTTCCGTTTCGGCGACGGTTCAATCAACCTCAGAGGCTGGCGTGGCAGCGACGAGTTCTGCAAGTTCTACCCCTTCCACACGTACCAGTTCGAGCTCTTCCAGATCGCGATCCAGCAACTGTCGAAGCACGGAGTTTTCACCGGGAAATACCTGTCCGTCGGCGAACGCTCCATGCTGGCGGTCTTCCAAGAAGTGGTGAAAGCGGTCCGCACCGCCGAAGTCGGCCGTTTGGCCACCTTCGACTTGATGTACGACGGCATCTCCGCTTCGATCCGCGGCGACATGCAGAGCACCATTAAGCTCGCAGAGCGGCAGTTGGGCGAAGGCATGCCCTTGCATATCTTGAAGGCGCTCTTCCTGCTGAAATGGGTGCGCGAGTTCAAAACCACAGTGCGTAACATTGCCATTCTTCTGATCGACTCGCCGAATATCGACATTCGTGCGCATGAGACGGCGGTCAGGAGCGCTCTGGCGGAACTTACAAACCAGAACTATCTGCAACTCAACACCGACGTTTATGAGTTCATGACGGACACCGAGAAGGACATCGAGAACGAAATCAAGAGCACCGAGATTGACGAGTCGCAGGTCGCAGACCTGCTTTCCAAGACCCTGTTCTCGGACGTCCTGCGCGACCAGAAGATCCGGTACGAGGGCAATGGCCAAGATTACGCGTACGCCCGCAAGCTCGACGACCAGTGCATCGGTCACGATGCCGATATCGCCATCAACATTATCACGACAGATCATCCCAACCACAGCAACGCCGCCACCTTGGCCGCGCAGAATACCGGCAAGACCGAACTGCTCGCCGTTTTGCCGTCCGATCTCCGGCTGATTGACCAGGCTCGCCTTTTCCTCAAAACCGAGAAATACGTCCAGCAGAATACCGGTGGCGGCGATGAAACACGCCGGGTCATTCTTGAACAGCGTCTCAAGCAGAACGGTGCCCGGCGCAACGACATGCTGAAGATTGCCAGCGAGTATCTCACCAAGGTGCCGCTTTACCTCAACGGGTCCCGACTCGACACCGTTGGCGAAGGTGACCCACGTAACCGGTTCTACAAAGCCTGCCAGGATCTCATCTCGTTTGCCTATCCATCCCTGCGTATGCTGAAGGGCGCCTACGACGACACCACCCTCTCGAAAGCCCTGCTGGAACCGGATGATCTCCTGACCAGCGGCACCATGCCGCCATCCGAATCCGAGCAGGAAGTCTTCAACTATGTCCTGCGGAACCAGAACAACGGTGAGCGCACTTCCGTTGACGAGATCATCCGCGTTTTCGGTCGCCGCCCCTACGGTTGGTACCCCATGGCCGTCTTGACTCTTATCAGCCGCATTTTCCGAATGGGTAAGGTCGAACTCCGCACCACTGAACTGCTGGACGCACGCAAAGCACTGGAGCTTTTCAAGAACACCCGCCAACACGGCAGCGTGCGTGTGCGACTGCAGGAGCAGTTCAACGCCATCCAAGTCAACGCCCTCAAGAAGTTCCATCACGATTTCTTCGATCGCGCCAACAACGGCGCCGACGCTCGCGCGGCATCCCTGCTGACATCCGAGGCGCTTGCATCCGAAGCTCGCGACATCACCGTGTTGCTCGACCAGTCCACCCGCTACACGTTCCTGGAGCCGCTTCGTCCGTTTGCCGACAAACTTGCGAAACTGGCGGAAAAGGATTCCACCTATCTGCTCAACCACCTCGGCGATTTTGAGGACGAGCTCCTGACGGCCAAAGAAGATCTGATCTCCCCCATCAAAGCCTTCATGCACGGTCCGCAACGGTTGGCCTACGACGAGTCCACGGCCTTCTTGCGTGAAGAGTCCGCCAATTTCCACGAACTCCCCCATGCAGATGTCCAGCCGCTACACGACCTCGCCGCATCACCCAACCCATACCGTGGAAATACAGTCCCCGCCGCCAAGAGCGCCGTTACAAAACTGCGAGGCTACATCACCGACATACTGACAGCGGAGCGCAATCAGGCCGTCTCTATCCTTGAGGACTACGCCCACCGCCTGCAAGCCACCGAAGACTGCAAAGCGCTTGACGACGACGCCCTCAAACAAGTACTGGAAATTTCTCGTGAAGCCCTCG
>CAZZBA010000513.1:0-2573 GCA_964652765.1 uncultured Victivallales bacterium
GACGACTTTGAGACCGCGCATAATTTCCTGACGGATGGCGTCACGGGCACAGGATGGAGCGGCGTGTACACAGCCGCCGGTTCCGGCAGAACCACCGATTTCCTGGCCTGCAACACGGCCGACGGCGGCGTGGGCGCCGGCGAGTTCCTGCGGATCAAGTGCAACAGTGCCTGGGTGGCAGGGAGCAGCTTGGCAGCCCCTTTTCTGTATAAGGAAGTGACGGGCGATTTTATCGCCACGACCCGTATTACGGCCGCCGACGCGCAGGACTACAACAATGCGGGGCTGATGGTGCGCATGCCCAATCCGACCAGCGGGGAAAACCTGATCACCGCGCACGCGTCCTTTGCGCCGGGGGCGCCAAGGCACCGCGTGTGGAGCACGGTGAATAACGTGCGGACACCAACCGAAGTCGTCGCGGCCGCCGCCGATCTGAACTACTACCGGATCGAGCGGGCGGGCAGTGTGTTCATATCCACCTATTCGAATGACGGCGGGGCAACGTGGACTGAAATCGCGCGCGTGACGCGAGCGGATCTGGCCGCCGCGCCCTATCTTGAGGTAGGCGTATTTCAAATCCAGGGCAATTCCACCACCACCCAATTGGCTGCCCATTTCGACTTCGTGAGCATCACCGATCCTCCCCAGGTGAAGGCGGTTGACTTTCGCGACGACTTTGGAACCGCGCATAATTTCCTGACGGGCGGGGTGACGGGCACCGAATGGAGCGGTGTATTCACAAATGCCGGCTCCGGCAAAACCATGGGTTTCCTGGCCTGCAACACGGCCGACGTCGGCGTGGCCGCCGGCGAGTTCCTGCGGATCAAGTGCAACAGTGCCTGGGTGGCAACGGCCAACTTGGCGGCTCCTTTTCTGTACAAGAATGTGGCGGGCGATTTTACCGCCACGACCCGTATTCTGACCGCCGACGCGGCGAACTATAACAATGCGGGACTGATGGTGCGCATGCGCTTTCCGGGGCCCAGCGGAGAAAACCTGGTCACCGCGCACGCGTCCTTTGCGCCGGGGGCGCCAAGGCACCGCGTGTGGAGCACGGTGAATAACGTGCGGACACAAACCGAAGTCGTCGCCGCCGCCGCGGATCTGAACTATTACCGGATCGTGCGGGCGGGCAGTGTGTTCACGTCCAGCTATTCGAATGACGATGGGGCGACGTGGACTCAAATCGCGCAGGTGACGCGAGAGGATCTGGCCGCCGAGCCTTATCTCCAGGTAGGCGTATTTCAAATCAGCGCGGACGCCGCCCAATTGGCCGCCCATTTCGACTTCGTGAGCATTTCGCCTCCTCCCTCTCAGGGTACGGTCATTTCAATTCGATGACGGCTGTCATGAATACACGCGAGCGGTTTGTGCGGACGCTGACGGGAAAAGCGGTTGACCGGGTGCCTTTCATGAAGGTTTTCGGCGTGACCAATGCCGTGCATCCTGAATGGGAGAAGGAGTATCCGGGAATCGGGACCTGCATTGATGAACTCCTCGGGTTTGAGGGGACCTACCGGGGCTGGGCCGAGAGCGGCGTCAATCTGGATGCCTCCAATCTCGGATTGTCGGCGATCCTTAAGGAGACGGCGGACATGCGGGTGTACCGCCGGGGTGACGGAACGGTCATCCGTGAGCAGAAGGGCGGCGACTACCACCGACATACCCTTGAATGGCCGGTCAAGAGCATGCGGGACTGGCAGGACTACAAGCGCCGGCACCTTGATCCCGACGATCCGGACCGGTTCCCGGCGGATTGGGCTGAGCGGGTGAAGACCTTTGAAACGCGCGATTATCCCCTGCAGCTCACGCACCGGGGGGTTTACGGATTCGCGCGTTTATGCATGGGCGATGAAAACCTGGCCTACGCGTTCTACGACGCCCCCGACTTGGTGCATGACATGATGGAGAGCTATACCGAGATGGCCATCAGGATCTGGGAGAAACAGTTGGCCCAAAATGATTACGATCTGATTCAATGCTGGGAAGACATGGCCTCAAAAAACGGCTCGCTGATCTCGCCCGCGATGTTCAGCGAGTTCATGGCGCCGTGTTACCGGCGTATCGCACGCTTTGCGGCCGAACACGGGATCGAAATCATCCTGGTGGATTCCGATGGGTTCATGGAAGCGCTCACGGAACCGATGCTGGAAGCGGGGGTGACGGCCCTTTATCCGTACGAGGTGCTCGCCGGCAACGACCTGGACCGGGTCCGCGCGCGGTGCCCGAAAGCCGGGATGATCGGCGGGCTTCGCAAAGAAGCGATGTACGAGGGCAAGGCGGCGATCGACCTCGAAATGGAAAAAGCCCGGCGACTGATCCGCAAGGGACGGTATATCCCCGGTCCGGACCATTTTGTGCTCTCCCTGGCGAGCTTTGCCCATTACCGCTATTTCATGGAAAGCCTTCGCGAAGTCGTCATGGACACGAAGCCGGAAGTCCATGAGTGAACGCGAGCGCGAATCACTGACGCATACCGATACACAGGGGAGCCGCCAGGGACAGGAAGATTGGAACATCCCCAGGCCGTTTACGGCCTCGCGGAGTTGCATCGCGGCAAAATCAACGCGAAG
>CAZZBA010000514.1:0-2570 GCA_964652765.1 uncultured Victivallales bacterium
AATCCTGCCGTGAATTTCATGCAAACCTCCTCATTTCAAAGATGTTGATTTCTGATATCATGACATCCCCAATTGTCCTTCAAACCATTGCTCCGGCGGCATGCGCCCCGGATCATGGCTGCAACTCAAGCACATCGCCCGGCCGGGTGTCAATCACGGCCAGCCCAGCCTTGTTGATTTCCACCGGCCCTGACCCTGATAAGGCCTGATAAGGCACACAAGTGGGTGATACGTTTGTCAGCTTTGCTTTCAGCCGGATGTCTTCCGATGAGCTTCCGACCATGATCTCGAAGTCGCCAGGCTCGACCACGCGCTTCATCTGCGCATTCCACAGGGCCAAGTGCCGGTCATCGAGGGTGAAACTTACGAACCTCTGTTCGCCGGGTGCGAGATGGATGCGCTCGAACCCGCAAAGCTGTTTGACCGGCACAGCCACGCTGGCCACGCTGTCGTGCACATAGAGCTGCACCACTTCGTCACCCGCCACGTCCGACGTGTTGCGGATCTCGACGATGACAGTCACCGGTTTACCGATAGCCGCAGTTCCGGGCGTGATTTTCAGGTTGCTGTATTCGAAGGTGCTGTAGCTCAGCCCGAAACCAAAGGGAAACTGCGGCTTTCCATCGTTGTCGTTATAGCTATATTTACGGCCGGTAGGTTTGTAGTTGTAGTAGAGAGGACACTGGCCGACAGTCTTTGGAAAGGTCAGCGGCAGCCTGCCGCCTGGATTACAGTGACCGAAAAGCACCTCTGCAATAGCCGTTGCACCCTGCTCGCCGCCGTACCACGGCACAACAATGGCCGCCGCTTTACCCTCCCAACGCTGCATCGTCACCGCGCTGCCAGCCACCAGCACGACAATCACCGGAATGCCGGTCTCCGCAATGCGCAGGATCTCGCTTTCCTGATCTCCGGTCGCAACGCTCTTCTCACGCTTGTCCACGATAATCGCATGAGCGGCATCGGCAATCTCCGCCTGCTTCCCTACCCTTAGGTTGGGAAGGTCGAGATTGGACCGGTCGGAGCCTTCATCCTCCCGGATCGTGGCGAAGTAGATGGCCACATCGCATTCACGGGCAACGGATTCCGGATCCTGGGTTCCGTCGCAAGCATGGATTTCGGATCCGGCGGGCACAAGATTCCGTAATGCCGCCAATGGGGTAATCGCCTCCCCCTTCCAACCGCCATAGGGACCACTGTAGCCGCCAAGATTGACCGTGTTGCAGGCCGGGCCGAAAACACCGATCTTCCCGACCGCTCCGGAAAGCGGCAGGATGCTGTCCCGGTTTTTCAGTAGAACCACCGATTTACGCGCGGCCTCCAGCGCTAGCGCCCGGTGCGCGGCACTACGCACCACCGCGTCCGCCGCACCTGCATCAACATACGGATTTTCGAACAGCCCCAGCTCGAACTTGGCCTTGAGGATCCGCCGCACTGACCGGTCCAGGACCGCCATGGAAAGCCGGCCATCCTCGACCAGTTGCCGCTGGGCACCCCCGTCATTATTTGGCAGGACCACGTCCAGCCCGGCATCCATGCTCCGGGCCACCGCGTCGACCAGATCGGCCGCCACCCGCTGCGGATCGACGAGGCCGGGCACGGCACCATAGTCCGATACCGTAAATCCCTCGAAACCCCACTCGGTTCGCAAGATATCTGTCAGCAGCACCTGACTACAGGTGCAAGGTACGCCGTCGACACTATTGTAGGCCGGCATGATCGAGCGGACGTGCCCTTCCTGAACGCAAACGCGGAACGGCTCAAGGAACACCTCGCGCAGCACCCGCCATGAGATATTGGAGACATTGCTGTCCCGGCCGCCCTCACCGTAGTTGTCTACAAAATGCTTAGGCGTGGTGATGATGTTCATCCCTTCAAGTGTCTGTACGTAGGCGAGAGCCATCCGGCCCACCAGATAGACATCCTCGCCATAGGTCTCCTGCGTCCGGCCCCAGCGTGAATCGCGGCCGATATTGACGACCGGAGACAGTACCTGGTGAATGTTCACCGCTTTTAGCTCGCAGGCGATAGCCTTGGCGACTCGCCGCATCAGGGCATCGTCCCAGGTGGCCGCCAGAGCCATCGATTGCGGGAAGCAGGTCGCATCACCCCATTGCGCGCCGTGCAGGGCTTCTTCGTGGACCAGCACGGGAATGCCCCAGCGATTGGCCTCGATCGAGCGCTTGATGTCGGCATTGTTGATGGCCGCACACTCGCCGGGCGTGCGACGCCGCCCCTTGTAATGCGCAAAATGGGTCAGCGACCTGACATGCCCCACGGCAGGGTCACGCTTGGGACTCTCCGGATCGAACAGCATCTGGCTGCGCAGTTGCGCGACCTTCTCATCCACGCTCATGCGGGAGAGCAGGTCCTCCACCCGCCGGGAAACAGGCAGAGCAGCATCCCTGTAAGGAAGCGGACTGGCATTGCGGTCACTCATCATACACACTCCTGTTTCAACGTCATCATGGTCATTCTTGCACATTGCTCGTATTTTCTTTAACTGACCCTCTTTTGAGGCTCTTGCAAAACCCCTCGCCGAGCCCGCTTGAAGCCGGGCTCGGCGAGGG
>CAZZBA010000515.1:0-2569 GCA_964652765.1 uncultured Victivallales bacterium
CAAATGCCGGTCCATCCTGCACACCCGGCTTGACAGTCCGGTTCAATCATGAAACCGTGCCGGTGGATATTGATGACTGATGACGGATCTCTGGCAACCCCGCCCCAGGAGCGAGCACATGAAACACGACACCCCCCGCACTCCCGGCGAAGAAACCCAACGGCTCCTCCACGAACTGCAGGTACGCCAGAGCGAGTTGGAGATGCAGAACGAGGAGCTGCGCAGAGCCCAAGCCGAGATCGAAGCCGGGCGAACGCGTTACTTCAACCTCTACGACTTGGCCCCAGTGGGCTACGTCACCGTCAGCGAGAAGGGCCTCATCCTGGAAGCCAACCTCACCTCGGCCACCCTGCTGGGCGTGCACCGTGCCGCGTTGGTCCGGCAGCCGTTGACCCGCTTCATTCGCAAAGAGGACCAGGACGTCTATTACCTGCTCTGCAAGAGGCTCTCCGAGTCCCCCTCGGTCAGCGCCGCCCCTCGCCAAGACTCCGGCGGGCAGTCCCATTCGACAGGCCCATTCGACAGGCTCAGGGCAGGCTCAAGGCAGGCCGGTTCGCTCCAGACGTGCGAGCTGCGCATGATCAAGCCCGACGGCTCGTTCTTCTGGGCGCAACTAGGCGCCAGTGCCACCGAAGACCCCGACGGTGCGACCGCCTACCTCGTCGTGATCAGCGACATCACCGAGCGCAAGCGGGCGGAGGAAAGCCTGAAGCGGATCGAATGGATGCTTTCCAGAGTTTCGACACCGGGCGGTGCAGGCCTGAGCGAAGACCACGATCAAGGCTATGGCGACCTTGCCGATTTGAATCGCGATGGCATTATCCTGAAATCCATCGGTCTCGACCGCCTGAAAGGTCTTGCCGACGATTACCTGGACCTGCTCGGAACCTCCTCCGCCATCTACGAGACGAACGGCGACTATGCCTTCGGAATTTTCGCCTCGGGGTGGTGCCGAATGATGGACTGCGCCTCGCGCAAGCTGTGCGATACGACAGACAATGCCGAAGCGCTGAACTCCGGCCGCTGGCTGTGCCATGAATCCTGCTGGACGGATTGCTGCAAGCAGGTCGTTGCCAACGGGGCGCCCGTGGACATCGCGTGCCACGGCGGCATTCGAATGTACGCGGTGCCGATCATGGCGCACGGGAAGGTCGTGGGGGTGATGAATATCGGGTACGGCGATCCGCCCAAAGCCGTGGACAAACTGCACAAGCTCGCCGAGACCTTCCATCTGGATTACGATGACCTGGTTCGCGCGGCCCACGCATACGACTCTCGCCCGCTCTTCATCATTGAACTGGCCAAGAAACGGCTGCATGCGACCGCCCGGCTCATCGGCGCCATGATTGAGACCAAGCAGTCCGAGGAGGCGCTGCGCAAAAGCGAAAGCCTGTTCAGGAAAGTATTTGACATCCTCCCCATCGGCCTTTGGATCGCGGACAAGAAGGGCACGCTGATGCAGGGCAATCCGGCCGGGGTGAGCATCTGGGGGATGGAACCCAAAGTTAGCCAAACGGAATATGGCGTTTTCAAAGCCAGACGATTGCCGTCAATGGAGGAAATCGCTCCCGAAGCGTGGGCCTTGGCGCACACGGTGAACAAGGGCGAGACGATTGTCGACGAACTCCTGGAAATCGACGCCTTTGACGGCAAGAAGAAGATCATTCTGAACTATACGGCCCCTATTCTGGACGGTAACGGGGCGGTGGAAGGCGCTATTGTTGTCAATCACGACATCACCGAGCGCAAACTGGCGGAGGATGCGTTGCAGGAGAGCGAGCAGCAATACCGGCTTCTGTTTCAAGATCTGAACGCCGGTGTGGTCGTGCATGCGCCGGACACTCGCATCATTCTTGCCAACGATAAGGCGAGCGAATTGCTGGGCCTGTCCATCGACCAGATGACGGGTAAAACCGCGATTGACCCGGCCTGGGGTTTCGTTCGGGAAGACACTACACCCATGCCGCTCGAAGAGTACCCCGTGCAGCGTGTTCTCGCCACGCGCCGGCCGATCCGTGATCTCGTGGTGGGCATCCACCGCCCTACTACAAAAGACCGCGTCTGGGTTCTGGTGACCGCTTTTCCGGAATTCGATGTCCATGAGCGATTGCGCCAAGTTGTCGTCACCTTCGTTGATATCACCGAGCGCAAGCGGGCGGAGGCGGCTTTAACCGAGAGTGAAGAGCGATTCAAGACCATTGCCAATTACGCGGTAAGCTGGGAATCGTGGTTCGGACCCCAGGGAGAATACATTTGGGTCAATCCCGCAGTGGACCGCTTTACAGGATATTCAGCGCAAGACATCCTGGCGCTGCCGGATTTTGTTTCAACCGTCATTGCCGATGAAGACCGCGCGATGTTCATGGGCCGCTTCCAGGAAGCCATCCGCGGCAGCCGGGGCGACAATTTTGAGTTCCGCTACCTTCACAAAAACGGCGCCAAACGCTGGCTCAGCGTTTCCTGGCAGCCGATTTACGATGCGCAAGGCAACTCGCTCGGCACGCGTTCCAGCGGGTACGACATCACCGCGCGCAAGCAGGCGGAGAAAGAACTGCAACGCAAGCAGGCC
>CAZZBA010000516.1:0-2569 GCA_964652765.1 uncultured Victivallales bacterium
CCAGCACCGTGTCGCGCAGCACGCCCGAGGCCTTCATCTCCTGCCAGAGGTCGTTGCCTTCACGGGTACGCTCGCCGACGCCGGCGAAGACCGCCCGTCCGCCATGCTCGGTGGTGATGTTGCGGATCAGTTCCATGATCAGCATGGTCTTGCCGACACCGGCCCCGCCGAATAGCCCGATCTTGCCGCCGCGCGGGAACGGGGCCAGCAGGTCCATGGCCTTGATGCCGGTCTCGTAGAACTCGATCGCGGGCACCTGCTGGTCAAAGGGCGGCGGGGCCTTGTGGATGGAATCGAAGCGGATGCTGTTGATCGGCCCCTCGCCATCGACCGGCTGGCCGAGCAGGTTGACCACCCGTCCCAGGCAGGCCTCGCCGACGGGGATGCTGATGGTGCCGCCCGTGTCCACCACGGCGATGCCGCGCGCCAGCCCGCGGGTCGAGGACATGGCGATGCAGCGCACGACGCCCTCGCCGAGGTGCTCCTCGACTTCCAGGGTGATGTCGAGATCCTGCTCGGGACGGCGGATGCGCAGGGCATGGTGCAGCGCGGGCAGGTGCTCATCGAAGAACTGCACATCAACGACCGGCCCGATGATCTGGACGACTTTCCCGTTTGCCATGTTTTCCTTTCCTAGCGGTACATGCCCGCGACGATCTCGAGCATTTCGGTGGTGATGTTTTCCTGGCGCAGGCGGCTGTAGCGCTTGCGCAGGCCCGCGAGCATCTCGCCGGCATTCTCGGCGGCGCGGCTCATCGCGAGCTGGCGCTGGGCATGTTCCGAGGCGGCACTCTTATGAAAGGCGTCATGGATCGCGCGGCGGACGTATTCCGGCAGCAGGCTGTCGATCAACGCCTGCGGGGAAGGCTCGATCGGCGGGGAGACAAGGGCGGCGGGTGCCGCCGCGCTGGAGGTGTGATCAAGGGCGGTGACCGGCAGCAGTTGCCGTACGGTAATCGCTTGCCGCCCGCGGGTGATGAAATCCCAGTAAAGCAGATGCACGTCGCGGTACATGCCGCTGCCGAAGGCCGCCATCATGCGATCAGCCAGCCCGTCGATCTGCTCGACCCGCTCCAGCGGGGCGAACTGCTGGCGCACAGCCCGTTTGTAGGGCACCTTGCCACTCATCAGGAGATGCACCGAAGCGTCACGGTGCTGCTCGACAAACGTCGAGACCGCCGTCATCAGGACGGCGTTGAACGTACCGCACAGGCCGCGATCAGCGCCGAAGACGAGCAGCGCGATGGCATTGCCACCCGCCCGTCGCCGCATCAACGGGTGGTACAACGCACCGGACGGCAGGCCGCGTTCGGCCAGGTGCAGCAGGCCGAGCAGGCGTCCAGTGTATTCGTCGGCATTGGCGATGCGCCGCTGCTCCTGGACCAGCTTGGCGCCGGCGACCTTCTGCAAAGTGCTTGTGACCTTGCGGATCTGCGCCGTGGTGCCGATGCGGCGTTTGATGTCTGATAACGCTGTTGCCATGATGCTGGATCCGCCTCTGCGGGGTTGATGTCCGTTAAACCTGAGGAGGACTGCCGGATTGGACGGCGGTGGTCATCAGGCGTGTCTCGTGGTGTTCCATCGGGGGGACGACACGCTTGCGGTCGAACATCACCGCCGCCTCGGTGGGGACGAACGCCGTCTTGAACGCGGTCAGGGATGTCGTCAGGTCGCCTACGGTCTCCTTTGAAAGCTCGCCAGTCCCGGCAATCGCGCGGCCGATAGCGGGATAGGCCCCGTCGAGCAGGCGGAACCACTCGTGCTCGAAGCGGGCGATGTCGGCCAGGGCGATATCGTCGAGCCAGTCGTTCATCGCGGCCCACATGATACAGACCTGCTTCTCGACCGGCAGCGGGGTACCCGCCGGCTGCTTGAGGATCTCGGAGAGCCGTTCACCGCGATGGAGCTGCTTGAGCGTGGCCTTGTCCAGGTCGGTGGTCAACTGGGCGAAGGAGGCCACCTCGCGGTATTGCGCCAGGTCCATGCGCAGCTTGATCGCCACTTGCTTCATCGCCTTGATCTGGGCATTGCTGCCCACGCGCGAGACGCTGAGGCCGACGTTGATCGCGGGGCGGAAGCCCTGGTGGAAAAGGTCCGGTTCGAGGTAGATCTGACCATCGGTGATCGAGACCAGGTTTGTCGGGATGTAGGCCGAATAGTCGCCTTCCTTGGTCTCCACGATCGGCAGGGCGGTCAGCGAGCCGCCGCCCTGGTGCCTGGCCAGGCGACCGGCCCGCTCGAGCAGACGGCTGTGCAGATAGAAGATGTCGCCGGGGAAGGCCTCGCGGCCGGGCGGGCGGCGCAGCAGCAGCGAGATCTCGCGGTAGGCCACGGCGTGCTTGTAGAGATCGTCGTAGACGATCAGGGCATCCTCGCCGCGGTCGCGGAAGAATTCCGCCATGCAGCAGCCGGCAAAGGGGGCGATGTACTGCAGCGGGGCCGAGTCGCCGGCACTCGCGGCAACCACGATGGTGTGGCGCAGGGCATCGGCCTCGCGCAGGGTCTCGACCACGTTGACGATCGTGGACATCTTCTGGCCGATGGCGACGTACACGCATTTCACCCCGGT
>CAZZBA010000517.1:0-2551 GCA_964652765.1 uncultured Victivallales bacterium
GCCAGCTTGTACTCCGAGGCGGGGGTATCGTTCGAGGTGAACATGATCTCATCACCGCGCAAGCCGACCCGCTGAGCCAGCGTCAACTCGGGGCCCGAACTGCAATCCGCGCCGAATCCCTCGGCCTTGAGCAGCTTCATGATATAGGGGTTCGGGGTCGCCTTGACCGCGAAATACTCACGGAATCCCGAATTCCAGGCAAACGCATGCTTCAGAGCGCGCGCATTGGCTAGGATCGCCTTCTCGTCATACACATAGAAAGGCGTCGGCGTATCCTTCATGATCGCCCGTATCGTCGCCTCATCAAACGGTAGTACCTTTGTACCCATCATCCTCTCCTTAGCTATAACTTCAATTTGTTTCAACGCCCAACATCCAACAACCAACGCCCAACATCCAAGTAAAGACTCACCAACTTGGGCGTTGGTTGTTGGGCGTTGGATGTTCGATTCTATTTTTATGCTGTTACCCACTCATTTTCGCCCGGCACCCCGGGTGGGCGACTCATCTCTAGCTACATTGTGTCGCCCTTACCTCCTAAAGTCCCCAACTCAACTTCCTTCACCACCGGGGCAAGCCCGGTGGAATCGTGATCATTCTGAAACCTCTCAAAAAGCGACTAACCCGGATTCCCGCAGACTCAGGTAACCGTCCTTACTAGTCGCTCCACTGCGGCCCAGGATTACATGATCGAGCACTTTTATATCGATAATCCGCCCCGCCTCGATCAACTGGCGGGTGATCTTCAGATCCTCGCTCGACGGCGACGGGTCGCCGGACGGGTGGTTGTGCGCGAGCACGACAGCAGCAGCCGCAGACCGGATGGCCTCGCGGAACACCTCGCGCGGATGCACGAGGCTGGCATCCAGGATGCCGGCGGTCACATCCACCGGCTGACAGATCAAAACGTTCTTGGCATTCACCAGCAGCACCCAGAACATTTCGCGTCCCAGCGTCACCGCCTGGTGACGCAGCAACCGGTAGACATCGGCCGGGGTGGTGATCTTGACACGGGCGGGCTGCATCTCCGACCCCAGGCGGCGCCCCAGCTCCAAGGCCGCCTTCAGCATCTGCGCCTTGACAGGGCCCATTCCCTTGACACTCGCCAGATCGGCCACCGACGTCTCGGCAATCGCGCTCAAGGATGCATATCGCCGCAGCAGCCCCTTGGCCAGGTCCACCACGTTGATGCCCTTGATCCCAGCACGCAGCAGCAGTGCCAGCAGCACGTCATCGCTGACATTCTCGACACCGAACTGCGCAACAGCCTCGCGCGGACGGATCTGGGCCGGCATATCGCAGACACGGCATACACTACTACCGCACTTGTAGCCGGGGTCCGCCAGTCCACTGCCACCGCCCGTTTCTTTCTCCTCATGCCATGCTTGCACTGCCATGTTTTCTCCATACCGCCCGCACCCGGTCCGCCACGGATTCCAGGGGTTCGCCCGGCTGCACCTCGATCCATTCCACTTGCGCCTGGTGCCGGAACCAGGTGCGCTGCCGCTTGGCCAGCCGCCGGGTACGTGCCGCCGTCACCGCCATCGCCTCTTCCCGGCTGCTGCGCCCTTCGATCACGGCAATCGCCTCGGCATAGCCGATCGCCTGCCGCGCGGTTGCCGAAAGCCCCCGCGGATCAGCCAGCAGCCCGACCACCTCCTCCAGAAGGCCGGCAGCATACATGGTCTCCACCCGTTGTTCAATGCGCTTGTTCAGCAACGCCGGTTCCATCGACAATCCCGCCACGATCGGACCTGCCGCCGCCCCGCACCACGACGGGGCTTTTTCGGTCGTTTCGCCGCCAGCCTCGTGCCTTTCGAGCGCACGGATCAGACGCCGGGGATTGAGCGGATCGCTCAGGCTGGCCAATGCGGCCGCGTCCCGCTGCTGTAACGCCTGTTGCAACCCTTCCACCCCCTGGTCGGCAAACAGCGCCTCCCAACGGGCTCGGGAGGCAGGTTCAGGGCCAGCCGCCGCCAAGCCCATCGTCAACGCCTTGACATAAAGTCCGCTTCCGCCGGCGACCAGGACGTCCTGTTCCGGCGGCACCCCGGCCAGTTGCGCTGCTACGGCTTCGCGATACGCCCACACACTGAAGGATTCACAGGGGTCCGCCAGATCAATACCCAGGTAATCAACCCGTTCACGAGCATCCTGATCCGGCTTGGCCGTGCCTACATCCATCCCCCGGTAGACCAGCATGGAATCCGCCGAAAGCACGGCAGACCCGTTTTGCTCGGCCATGAGCTGGGCGACCGCGCTCTTGCCCGACGCCGTCGGACCCACCAGCACATGCAGAGCGCGCCCGGCGACCGCGTTCACCGCGGGACTCCAGCGCATTCACGTTCCTGCCGCTGGCGGCGGCGCGCCAACAGGATCTGCGCAACCATATAGAGCGCCACGCCACAACAGATCGATGCATCGGCCACATTGAAGGCGGGGAAATGATGACCGCGCCAATGGAAATCCATGAAATCGATCACGTATTCCAACCTTACCCGGTCGATGAAATTGCCGATAATGCCTCCGATGATCAGACCGAAGGCGACGC
>CAZZBA010000518.1:0-2546 GCA_964652765.1 uncultured Victivallales bacterium
CTGCGCGCTGCTGGCCGAGGCCTACTTCATGCGCGGCGACACCAAGGGCGATGTCTACTCGTCGGCGTTCTTTGCCTCCCGCGCCGAGGCCCTCGGTGCCGGATCACGCGCCATGCTCGCGATCCGCGCTATCGGGGCCTTCCGCAAGGAGGACTACGCCGAGGCCTGCGAGCTGTTCGGGCTCTTCATCGGTGCCGGCAGTTCCCCGAATGCGCAGTACGTCTTCGGGCTGGCCTGCCTGCATGCAGGCCGCCTCGCCGAGGCGCGCCAGTGGCTGACCGCCGCCCTGGCAACCGACCACCTCAATCCCGACTACGTCGACGCACTGGAGGCGGTAATCCAGGCGGAGGCGAACGCCCCGGCGGAGGCTCCGCCCGCCCGCCCTGCCGCGACGCTGGGCGGTGTCGGCGACAAACGGCCACTTGAGACCCCGGCACCCTACCGGCACCAGGCGCTCTCGCGGCTGGCTGGCACAGGGCGCGCCGCCAAGGACATGCACTGGCTGGCGATCAACATCCCCTGCCAGGAGGCCTGCCCGGCGCACACCGACATCCCGCGCTACCTGACCGACATCTACGACGGCAACTACGAAGCCGCCTACCGTACCAACCTGCTTGACAACGTGTTTCCCGCCGTGCTCGGCCGTGTCTGCGCCCGTCCCTGCGAGAAGGTGTGCCGCCACGGCTGGGAGGGTCTGGGGGATTCCGTCGCGATCTGCTTTTCCAAACGCGCTGCCGCCGATTTCAACCCCCATGCGGATCCCGTGGTGCTCGAACCGCTGTTCCCTCCTTCCGGCAAGCGCGTCGCCGTGGTCGGCAGCGGCGTGGCCGGGCTCACCGCCGCCCGCGACCTGGCACGCCTGGGTCACGCGGTGACCGTCTACGAGAAGCATTGCCGCCCCGGCGGCATGATGAACCAGGGCATTCCCGTCTTCCGTCTGCCGCGCGAACACATCGAGCGCGAGATCGAGCAGATCCGCCGCCTCGGCGTCGAGATCCGCTGCAATGCCCCGGTTGGCGAGACGATCGCGCTCGATCCGCTCGTCGCCACCCATGATGCCGTGGTACTGGCCGCCGGCACGCTGCGCCCGAACCTGCTCGACATCCCCGGCAGCGAGCTGGACGGCATCCTGCACGGTCTGGACTTCCTGCTCGAGACCAATGAGCACGGCGACGGGCCGATCGGCCGCGAGGTGGTCGTGATCGGCGGCGGGTTCACCGCCATGGATTGCGCCCGCACAGCCAAGCGTCTCGGCATGAAGCTCGCCACCCCGGACGGTACTGATTGGAGGCAGCTCCCGCTGGCGCAATCCAAAGCCAATGTGAATGTCTACTACCGCCGCTCCGTCCAGGAAATGCTGGTCACTCCCGGCGAGATCGAGGAACTCGCCCATGAAGGCATCGGCATGTTCACCCTCGTCAGCCCCGTGTCCTACTTGGGCAAGGACGGACGGGTTACCGCAGTCTGCTTTGTGCGCACCCGTCTGGGCGAGCCGGATGCCAGCGGAAGGCGCCGCCCGGAACCAATCCCGGGCAGCGAGTTCGAGGTGCAGGCGGACCTGGTGCTGCTGGCGACCGGCCAGTTTCCCGATACCGCATTCATCGACGGTGCGCTGCGCGAGTCGCTGGTGGCCAAGGACCAGTGGCTCAAGAGCGGCAGTACGCCCGCCACGGCACATCCGAAGGTTTTCGCCGCAGGCGATTTCGCCAACGGGGCCTCCTCGCTGATCGATGCCATCGGTCATGCCAAGACCTGTGCCCGAGCCGTGGACGAGGCGCTGATGGGCTGCCGCCGCCTCGAGAATGTCGCCCTGATCGAGGACGACACCGCCACCCGCCGCATCCGCGAGATGGACGCGGTTCCCCTGCAGGCCATGCCGGTGCTGCCTCGCGCGGCGCGCAACCTCACCGGCGAAGTCGGGACCGGCTACGACGCGTCGCTGGCGACCGACGAGACCCAGCGCTGCTACCGCTGCCACTACAAGTACGAGATCGATTCGGACAAGTGTATCTACTGCGACTGGTGCATCAAAGCCAAACCCCGTCCGAACTGCATAGTCAAGGTCAGCGAGCTGGTCTACGGCGAGCGCGGCGAGATCGTCGACTTCGTCCGTTCCAAAGGCAGCGAGGACACACGCCTGATCTATATCAACCAGGAGGATTGCATCCGCTGCAACGCCTGCGTCGACGCCTGCCCGGTCGACTGCATCAGCATCCAGAAGGTGTCGCGGGTAGTGGGAAAGAAGACCGCAGACTGCTTATGCTCGGGTTTTTAACCACGGAATACACAGAACTGGCTCTCGGGTTTTAACCGCAAGTTTAGCGAATTGTTTTTTACTCTCTCGTTTGTGGGCACTGCGTGCCCCCAAAATCAGTCATCAAGGAAGCCCCCACATGCACTCACCCACACACTCACACACCCACACACCCACTGCCACCTACCCCTTACTCTTCCAGCCCGTCTACAAGGACTACCTCTGGGGTGGAAACCGTCTCGCCCGGCAATACGGGCGCAGCGGCACGCCGGCGGTCTGCGCGGAATCCTGG
>CAZZBA010000519.1:0-2543 GCA_964652765.1 uncultured Victivallales bacterium
AAAGGAAAGCGCACGCTATGCGTTGCTGCTGGTGGTGCTGCTGGCCATTGCCGCCGTCGCGGTAGCCGTCACCCTCAGTTACATCGGGGATATCGTTCCGGTGCGTGAGCAGTTGATCATCGCCGCCATCATCTGGGCACTCACGATGGGCTTCATGCTGATCGCGGGCGCATTCGGGGTCTGGGCGATCCATTTCGCCGCTGAAGCCGAAAGCCTGCGCCGGGTTGGCAGCATGGTCGACGCCATGGACTATATCCGCGACGGGGTCGTGGCACTCGACCGCCAAGGGAGGATCACCGGTCTCAATCCAGCCGCAGTCGCCATCCTGGGCGAATCCGCACGCGGTCTCCCGCTGACGCATCTCGATGCACCGGTCACCGAGCAGCAGTTGCAGACGCTGCTGCACACGGAAAGCCCGGCGGAAATCGAGACAATCCTCTCCCGTCGGGACAGCGAATCCAGTATGCTGCGCATCCGCTCGCAACCCTCCAAGGGAATCCTGATCCTGCTGATCTGCGACGTGACGGCACTCGTCCGCCAGCGCGAGCATACGCGGCGCACCGCCTTCCTGCAACTTGTCGGGCACATGGCCAAGGGAGTGGCCAATGATTTCAACGACCTGCTCTGCGGCATCTCCGGACATGCCGGACTGCTGATGCGCCCGGATAGCAACGGCAGAACCGATGTGCCCGCTTCCGCCAGAGCCATCCAGGAGTGCGCGAACCGCGGAATCCTGCTGGCCCGCCAACTTATGCAGCTTGCCGCCGAAGACAGCGGCGAGATCGCCGCCACGGCCTGTACCGCACGCCACATCACCAATGGCATCGACCTGCTCAGGGCAGGGCTGCCCCCGGACTGGACACTCGAATGCGATATCGATCCCGCCATCTGCCCGGTCAATATACCGCCTGTCCAGGTCGAGCATCTGGTCCAAAGCCTCGGACTGGCCGCGTCCGACAGTATCGCCGGCAGCAATTTCCTCGCGATCCGGCTGTCCAAACCAGACGACGTAGACCGCGCACGACTGGCGGTTCCCGTAGCCGCCGTACTGACGATCGCCACTACCCCGCTGCCAAACGCGAATCTCAAGCCGGTCGCCCAGGAAACCGCATCGACCGGTGTTGTTTTCTCCGTGATCAGAGCCCTGCTCCAGCAGGCAGGCGGCAACCTGGAGCGCTACACCGCCCCTGACGGGCATTCATCCTACCAGGCACTGCTTCCCGAGGCTGACCCCGCCGCCTTGACCGACGAATCCGCCGATGCACTGGTGCTCGGTCTCGCGGCCTATGTCGCCAACTGGCATATCCTGATCGACGAGAATGTCACGGGTGCGGACGACTGTATCCGCTATTTCACCCAGGCAGGCATACGAACCCTCCATACCAGCGGAATCGCCCATATCCTCGGGGCGATCGAGAACGAGCCGGACCTGGATGCGATGGCTCTTAGCGCCGGGCTGCTCGGCGATGATCAGCGCAGCCTGCTGAAAGCTATTTCAAAACTGACACCGAGAACCGGGATTGTCCTGCAGCAGGCACTCGACGACGCGAATACCGCAGTCCCTGGCGTCGTCTGCATCCCCACACCGGTAATGCCCGACCAGTTGCTACATGCCATGATCGAGGCCCGCAGCCGCATCCGGACCGCCAGCCGCTGACCCCTGCCCATTCGCAGCCCCCTGCTCATCCGCCTGCTCAAGCCCCTTGTGATGATAGGTATCCAGCATCGAGAAAAGGATCTGGATCACGGCATACGTCGAGACATATGCATTCGTGAACGCATCCTGCTTGCAGACCAGCTTCACCCGCGCCATCTGGCAGCGAGTGGTATGCAGCAGCTGCTCTTGCATCCGCAAAATCGTCAGGGCGACCCGCTCGCGGTTCCCTTGCGCGTTCAGGAATATATTCCGGTAGACGTAATTCGCCATATCAACCGGCGGCATGATCGGGTTGACCCCGGCGAAAAAACGATGATACTGATGACCGACCTCGCAGTACTGCGTGACACTGAGGATGCAGATGAACTTCAAGGCGTTCTGCATGGTCGTCTCGACCACGCTCAGGATATCGCTGCCGTCTTCGCGATACACCGCCGTCACCCGGTCGTAGGACATGTAACGATCCACCTCCGCCAGGAATGGCAGCACCGGCATGATCGCATGACAGATGACCGCCCGATCACGCTCCGGACAGATATCGCAAGGCCTGTATGTGGTCGCGGCCCGCACGGACGGCGGGATCGCGTACGGATCGGCAAGCATCCGGCGCGTGCAGGAATCGATATACGCCCTCGTCAACCCGAGCCGGTTGCCATCCGGCCATAACAGGTACAAGCCCGGTTCTACACATATAGTGAAATCAACAGCTTCCATGATTGCCCCCCCGCGCAAGCAAAAAAGTGAAATTCACGAAGTAATTCGGCAAGACAGGATGATTTTGCCATGGCAAGCGGAAAAATAAAAGCAGAATTATCGCTGTGTCGCGCACACGGGTGCATGACAGATTTTTGATCTTATAAGGAAAGTGCTTGTATTTTGCATTTAT
>CAZZBA010000520.1:0-1649 GCA_964652765.1 uncultured Victivallales bacterium
ACTCCGTTCTGACGGCGGCAGGGTTGCAGTGTCTCCGGAGCCCGGCCCGGTTCCAGCGCCTGCCGATACTGCTCCAGCACCTCCGCATCGTCATCCATTCACAAAGGGAAAATAGACAGTGTAAGTCTCGTCAGTGACCTCATACAGCGGCAGGAACCGGAAATTGACGGGCTGCCCCCTGGTGACCCACTCCCGCAGGCAACTGTGGTGGTCCATCGTGCCGACGGTGCGCAGCAGCGCCTGGGCATCAGCCGAGTCGCCTACCAGCGTGCGTTCGCTGTCCACTAGCCCCGCCAGCACCGCCGGGCCCCATAGCAACGCATGGCGGCCATCGGTTTCGGACAACGGCACCGACTTGACAAGCCAATGGAATGACACGGTGAGATCATGTCTGATTCCCCATTCCCGATCGAGAATGAAGAATCCGTCACAGGCAGCCGCCTGAACCGGCTCGCCGTCGATTTTCACCTCAAACCCTTCGGCCCACCGGGGCACCCGCAGGCGCAGCACAAACCGTGACGGTTCAGCCTGCTCGATGGCGAGTGATAAGACCTTGCGGTCGATGTTCGCGATGTCGTGCCCGCCGAAGCGTTGCTGTAGGATGAGCGTGACGCCATCGTGGGTGGCCTTGGCCGGGATGTACTGGGACAGGGTGATGTCCCGCCCACCTGAATAGAAAGTCAGGTAGCTCAGGTAAGCTTGCGCCTGCACGGTGGTGCCATTGCAGCAGTACATCGCGTCCGTGAGATGAGCCCACGCTTTCTTGGAGCCGTCGCGCAGGGGCAGGAAGTAGGTATTCGCACCGGTAACCTTGTTTTGCTGGGCCAAAACACCATTGTAAAGCGCTTGCTCGATGTAGTCGGCGTATTGTGCCTTGCCGGTCCAGCGAAACAGGTAGTCGGCCAATCGGATGAGATTGTAGACGGTGCAGAACTCCTGGTTCCTGTCGCTGATTCGGCCGGTCATGTCCTTCAGCCATAACTCGTGGCTGTTCTGGCCGCCGGTAGCGTAAGCACCCCGTTCCTCCACGGCGTTTCGCCAGAAGGCCTCGGCCATGCGGCGGAACTTCTCGTCACCCGTCACTTCATAAGCGCGGGCGCATCCGTGAGCCTCGGGGATGGTGGTGTTGGCGTGGGCCAGGGTGAGCGCGTCCTTCCCCGCCAGCAGCCGGTCGAACAACTCATAGCGGCAGTACCGATCCAGGAGCACACGGTACTTCTCATCGCCGGTGATACCAAAAAGGTCGGCGAAGACCTCCATGAGTCCGCCGGTTTCCCACTTGAGCATCTGGTCCTGCTGGCTGCGGGTATAGTCCTTCACCCGGTTATACAGGATCGTGGCGGCTCGGTCGGCCACCCGCAGGGCCTGTTCATTGCCCGCATACTTGTAGGCGTCCACCAGACCCATCAGCGTCTTGTGGAGCATGTATTGGGGTGCCCATACCCACTTGTCCAGCATGATCCAATCCAGGTAGTGCTGAGGAATGGAGAAACACCAGCCGTCCCTGTGCTCGTTGCCGCAACGCTCCAGCTCGTCGACCAGGAAATCCACCCGCTGTTTAATGGCTGGCCCGCCCTCGGCGGCATAGGCCATCGCCGCGGCGGACAGGTAGTGCCCCGTGAAGCTGCCTCGCACCTGCTGATCCGGTT
>CAZZBA010000520.1:1659-2535 GCA_964652765.1 uncultured Victivallales bacterium
ACCAATTCTCCATGTGAGTATTGGAGGTAAGGCCCGCCTCCACATAGTAATTGGCCATCAGCCTGCGGCAGTCCAGGCTCTCCATATACTTCCTGTTGACGTTCTGCCTGGCCTGGAAAACGCTGTCCTGCAAACATGCCTTCACCGGGTTCAACCACCTAGCCATAACCGTTCCTCCCCTAATCTGCGATGTTTCTGACTTTATAATTGATCTACATCACCGCACATTCAACATGACACTTTTGCGCCTCCGCAAAAAGATCAAACCATGCCCACTGGCCTGTGCCCGACCGGACCGTGCGCGTCGGCTGCGGCGTAGTCCGAAGGCGGGCGTCCGCAGGAAATGGCCCCAGGCGGACATGCACGGGGTTCGTCCAGCAGCGGTGGCACACGAACACCAGGCCGTCTTGCCGCCGTTCCAGGCGATAGCTGACCTGCGAGTGCTGGTCCGTGCCATCCAGCACCGGATACGCCTCCACGTTCACCTCGGTTAGCCCGGCCGGCAGCCGCGGCACGAGCGTCAGCCGGCCCGGCGTCAGGTCGTCAATGCCCGTGATCAGCCGGATGACCTTCAGGATCTCGACCTGCTGGGCCGTGTTGCCGTGGTCACCGGTGCGATACCAGTAGGCTCCGGACGGATGCACAACGGTCCCCTCGGGAACAATCCAGGGCTGCAGCATCACGGCACCCACGGCACTCGTGCTCGAATCACTCATTTCAAACGCTCCTTCCACTACTCCTTCGTTTATTTGTAGCGGACATCCGCGACATGCTCATTCATGCGCAAACCCATGCCGGCCGCATCGGTGATCCGTTGGTCGCCGTAGCGCAGCCCTTCGATGCTGACATTCTCGATCCGCTTATCCGGCGCGTAGC
>CAZZBA010000521.1:0-2526 GCA_964652765.1 uncultured Victivallales bacterium
CGCTGGCGATTGATGATGCGGAACCTGTGGATGTCGGTCAGTTTGAGTTCGAGGCGGGAGCCGCCTACGAGTACGACTCCGACTGCAAACACTGGGACGTCCCCTTCGGCCTGACCTATGGCGTGATTCGCAGCGTGGAGATCGGCGTAGGGTTTGGCGGTCAGTTGGAGGTACGATCTGAGCACGATGAAGACAGCGGGACGGAACAATGCATTCGTGAACACGGCATCGGCGATTTGAGCGTGGGCGCCAAGTGGCAGTTCATGGAGTCCTGCCCACTCGAGGCGCGTCATGCCTTGGCCGCGTCTGTGAAGTTCCCGACATCGGACGAAGACAAAGGGCTTGGCAGTGGCGAGACAGACTATGATCTCACGTGGATCGCCTCCCGTTCCATCGGCGAAAAGGCTGGCGCCCACCTCAATCTCGGGCACTCCTGGCTCGGCGGCACGGATGACGGCATCCTGCACGCGGGGATTGCATTGGATTACCAGATGATGGATTCGGTTCAATGGGTCGGCGAAGTGTTTGCGGAACGTGCGTTGGCGGACGGCGCGGATATTGGCGCGCAGTACAACACAGGTTTTCGCTGGAATCCGCGCGAAAGCCTGAGCGTGGATATGGCCGCCGGAGCCAAAATCTGCGGCGATGTGCCAGACTTCACCGCCACGCTGGGGTTGACATGGGCATTCGGATCCACGAAGTAACGAAACTAACCGAAAGAACTAGAAGCTAACCGAAAGAACTAAAACATGCATATGGCAGATGCGTTGATTTCTCCCGCCGTGGGCGGGACGATGTGGGTTGTGTCGGGCGGCTTACTGGTTTTCTGCGCCCGAAAAGTGAAGGAAAGTCTGCGGGACAATCTCGTCCCTATGATGGGCATACTGGGCGCATTCATCTTCGCCGCCGAGATGATTAACTTTTCGATTCCGGGAACCGGGTCGAGCGGTCATCTGGGCGGCGGACTGATTCTGACGGTGCTGCTCGGACCTTACGCCGCCTTCCTGGTCATGGCTTCGGTACTGACCGTACAGGCCTTCTTCTTCGCGGATGGTGGACTGCTGGCGCTGGGTTGTAACATATTCAACCTCGGGTTTTTCCCGGCATTCATTGCCTATCCCCTCCTCTACAAGGCCATGGTCAAGGATGCGTACGGCACTTCGCGCGCCTGGGTGGGCGCAATCATCGCCGCTGTTGTGGGGCTGCAACTGGGTGCGTTGGGCGTCGTGCTGGAAACCAAGGCGTCTGGCATCTCCGAATTACCCTTCGGAACCTTTGCCCTCATGATGTTGCCGATACATCTCGCGATCGGCGTCGTCGAAGGTCTGGCCACTGCTGTGGTGGTTTCGTTCGTTGCCAAGGCACGCCCGGAGGCGTTACCTACTGCACCTGAAACCGGGGCGTCAGTCAGTATTCGGCCGGTCCTGATCGGATTGGCGATCGCTGCTGTCGTCATGGGCGGCGTGGCAAGCTGGTTCGCGTCCACACACCCGGATGGCTTGGAATGGTCCATGGCAAAGGTGAGTGGCAAGGAAGAACTCGAAAACCCCGCCGACGGCATCCACGCCAGTCTGGCCAAGGTTCAGGAAAAGACCGCCTTCCTTCCCGACTACGGATTCAAGTCCGCCGAGGCCGCACCAGAAACCGCCGTGCATGCGGAACATGCCGCCGCACCCGAGTCGGAACCTTGGCCGGCGGTCAACGCCGGAACGTCCGTGGCGGGAATCGTGGGCGGGTTGATGACCCTTGTGTTGGCCTTTCTGGCAGGGTTTGCGCTCAAGGCCCGCTCGATCCAACGCGGTTGCGGAAACGGTTGAGGTCGGACGGGAGCATCATGGGGATAGCGGATTGGATCGAAATTGGGCGCATGGACGAACTGGGGCGCATGGACACACCCGCGCATCGGCTCGATGCGCGGGCCAAGGCCATCGTCACCCTCGCGTTTATCCTCGTCGTGATGTCCTTTCCCCGCCATGAGGTCTCCGCGCTGACCCCGTTTCTGCTGTATCCGATTGCCCTGCTCGCGCTGGGCCGCATCCCGACGCGACACATTCTAAAGAAGATCGTCATTGCGGCACCCTTTGCCCTGGTCATCGGCATTTTCAACCCAATCATGGATCGGCAACCGGTTGCTGACATCGGGCCATTGGTTATCACCAGCGGCTGGGTCTCGTTCACCTCCATCATGTTCCGTTTTGTCTTAACCGTGGGAGCCGTGTTAACCCTGGTCGCGTGCACCGGAATGTACCGGTTGGGCGCCGGACTCGAACAACTGGGCGTCCCACGCGTATTTGTCGTGCAACTGCTGTTTCTTTACCGCTATTTGTTCGTTGTGGCAGACGAGGGCAGCAAAATGATGCGAGGTGTGGAACTGCGATCGAACAAGCGACGATCTCTGCGCCTTGCTGTGTATGGCTCGTTGATCGGCCACCTGCTGCTGCGCTCCATGGACCGGGCCGAACGCGTCTATCGAGCCATGGTTGCACGTGGCTTTGACGGCGAAATCCGCGTGCTGCACCGACCATC
>CAZZBA010000522.1:0-2525 GCA_964652765.1 uncultured Victivallales bacterium
CCCCAAGGGTCTGCCCGGATATCCGCGCCGATCCATTCGCAGTAGGGATTGTCCCGCGCTCCCGCCTGACTGGCCGGAATGCCCTTCTTGAGGTTCTTGAGGGCCACGTCCTCCGCCGTACACGCGTAGGGCAGGTACTTCACCCATGCGGCACCGACATCTGCCGTCGAAAACTCAGGGCTGTAGTCCTCCGCAATCAGGAGCCCAAGCAGCGTGTAGATGGTGTCATCGTCCACGGGCACGCCGCGCATCTTCTTGCGGGTATAGGCGTCCCGCGGGCTCATGGAATAGCGTTTCTCTTTTGGCTCGGGCACATAGCCCCAGTAGTCGGTCGGAGGGAACGCTTCCCCATTCTCCGCCGCCAGCGCCTCCATCTTCGGAATCGGCCAGAACTCGACAGGCGCGCCCAGCGTGCAGCCGGCCATTCGTCCCAGGAAAGCTCCGGCCAGCCGGTCGCGATACACCTCCGCATCAAGGCCGGGCCACATTCGTCGCGGCCCCCGCGGACGAAGAGCGCGGATCCCTTTCAGGTCATTGGGCTCCCGCCTGGCCAAATCGCGGTCGATGGGCAGCACCTGCAATTCGCGCAGCGCGGCTCGCAAAGCCCGTTCCGCCCGCCCCAGGGGGCCGTCAATGCCCTTGGCGCCGTATTCCGCCTTGAGTTGCGCCTGGAGGGTGAGCAATTTGGCCAGTTTGTTGTATTCCGGAAGTTTCGGGTAACTCATTTCTTCTCCCTGTCTTGCAGCCAACGGCGGAACTCAGACTCCGAGCGGAACGCGCGGTAGTCTTGAGTTTCTTGGTTCGGACCTCGTTGTTTCAGTCTTCCAAGCATGCTCTGCCGGTGTTCGCTTGGTGAATCCGCATGCGGCGGCGCCGCAAGGCATGTGCCAAGGAGAGTTTCGTCCACGGGGCCAAAGTCGACCGTTGGAAACAACCTGAGATTCTCCGGTGGCATCACTTCTTTTCCTTCACGTCATACGGCATATTGGTTAAGTCTTGCAGCGTCGAGCCGCCCACTTCCCTCTTCAACTCGTCACACCGGGCTCTCAGGCGGGCGAGGTCGGCGGCATGTGCCGGATCTTTCGAGAGATCCCGGGTTTCCAAGGGATCATTGCGAAGATCGAAGAGCTCCTCGGTGCGGTGTCCCACCCAGCGGATGTATTTCCAATCTTTGCTGCAAACGGCTTCGGATGCCGGGATGACTTCGCTGGACCATTTAAACTGATACAGAAAATCCGTTCGCCAGGCGGCAGGTGTCTGTCCGTGCAGGAGGGGGGTGATGTCACAGCCCTGCATTGCGGCGGGTGCCTTCACACCAGCCATAGCGCAAAACGTTGGCGCGATATCCACATTCAGCACCCAGTTGTCACAACGCTTCCCGCGACCTTCTGCCGGCAACCGCGGATCGTAGATAAGCAATGGCACCCGCAAACTTTCCTCATAGGCATACCATTTGTCCGCCAACCCATGTTCACCGAGGAAGTAGCCATTATCACCGATAAAGACGACCACGGTGTTGTCGGAGACGCCCCCGGCGCGCAAGGCCTCGAGAATAGTCCCGATGCTGCGGTCCATGCCGCTGATGAGGCGGTAGTAGTTTTTGACCATCTCCTGATATTTCTCCGGCGTATCAAAGCGCTTCGTCCAGCGAGCCCGGCTCTCATTCCTAGCCTCACGGAAAAACGGCGGCAGCCTTAGCCAGTATTCAGGGGCCACAGTTTCCGGCACGGGCACGGCGCGAGCGGCGTAAAGCTCATTTTCTTGTAGCATCGGAAGGTATTGTTTCGGGTCGTGGTCTTCCGCATGTGGCACAGTGTAGGCGACTTGCAGGAAGAAAGGCTTGTCCTTCGGCCGCTTGTCCAGGAATCGCAGCGCTTCGTCCGTGTCCTTTTGAATGCTGTGAATGCCCCCGCCCTCGGCGCCGTTGCCTTTCAGCCAATGGTAGGGGCCATTTCGCCCCGCCCAGAAGTCATAGCCGGAAGCGCTCTGTCCGCTCACGTGAATCTTGCCGATGTGGCCGCCATAGTAACCGGCAGCCCGAAGTTGAGCGGGCCACGTGTCCTTCCAGGTTTGCGGTGTGACCCGCGCACCGCCCATGCGACTGAGCCATTGGCCAGTTAACATGCCGGCACGGCTGGCCATGCAGATCGAGGTGGTGACGGCCGCCCGGTTGAATATGACGCCCGCCGCCCCGAGCCGATCCAGGTTCGGTGTTTGTACCAGCGGATCTCCGCCAAATCCGGTGCTGTTCCATCTCAGGTCATCCGCGACAAGAAACAGGATATTGGGTTGCTTGGCTGATTTCTCCTCTGCGAAGAGCCGATTGCCGAAAGCCGCTATGAATACTGCCGCGGATGCGGTGGTGATGAATTCTCGTCGCGTGAGGGCCTTCATTGGTGATTCTTCCGCCTTATTTCATTTTTGCCGAACGTCTGTCCTGCAGACCTCAATGTCGGGAGTCCAACTGCGCGGCCACGCGCAGAGACTTCCCGACGCACCCTTCGGCCTTCACAGAGTACCCATCA
>CAZZBA010000523.1:0-2512 GCA_964652765.1 uncultured Victivallales bacterium
CCATGACCTACTACTACCGCGTCTTTGCCACGAACGAGTTCGGCGTGGCCTGGTCGACCGTCTCGAGCTTCGACACACCGGATCTGCTCAACATCATGACCAATACAGCCGGCGGCGACAACAGCTACAACACGGCTGCCAACTGGTCCAGGGGTACCACCCCGACCGGTGCGGATTGGCCGGTGATCGCCACGAACCTGGCGGCCAAGATCAATACAGCCGCCGTCGTCTATGCGGGTGGCCTGCAAATGCGTGCAGGGTCGTCCCTACAGATCTTCAATATCACGAATGCGGAAAAAGCCCTGGGTACGAATGTCGTCACGATGTACCAGGATTCGCAGATCCGGATCGACCGGGATCTGGCGACCTATGCGTACCCGGCCATCCGGCTCCTGGGGAATGCCACGCTCCATCTGGGCGATAGCGCCGATAAGATCCGCCGGTTCGCCAACCCGATTACCGGAGCACATACGCTGCGTTTATACGGTTACAACGGGCACATCGCCGAGCTTAATTCGGCCAATACCTTTACCAACCTCGTGGCGGATGCCAACGGCCGCTACATCATCCGGGCCAATGTCGCCGGTGCACTCGGCCTGGGCGATGTCACGATCAACAAGGTGGCCGCAGGGAATGATCTCGGTGCCGTGCTGGAGATCAACGCGGCCTCGGTCATGGCTACGAATGCCACGCTCCGCCTCAATGGCAAGGGTTGGAACAGCAGCGCCGGGGGTACGACGCCGTACTCGGGTACGGCCTATCCCTTGCGTCTGAATACGAACATGACGGTTGGACGGCTTTTCGTGGAAGGGTATCAGGCCAAGGCTGGCACCTACACGGCAGCCGCGGGATTCATCGGGGGCAGTGGCACGCTGACTGTGCTGCAAGGTCCCGCCGTTGCGTCTGTGTCGCTGGTCTCGATTGTGGACGATGTCAGTGGGGGTCCCATCGGGGAGAACCTGCGCAAGGTGGTCTATCGGCTGACCTTCGACGGGGATGTTGACGAGAGCACGGTCACGACGAATGACTTTGATAATGCCGGAACTGCCAGTATCGCGGTTGGTGCCATCACCAAGCTCACGCGGCATCCGGCCCCGGCCGTCTTCACCGTCGCTCTGCTCCCATCCTCGACGGGTACCCTGCGGCTGCGGGTCAAGGGCGATGCCGTGATCAAGGATGTCTATGATAACACGTTGGCGGTACCGGTTGCGGACGACACGACCATCACGATCAACGCGGGTCTCGCCCCCCTGATCGATGAGGGCTTCCAGAATCCATTATATGCAAGCAGGACGGTGAATCCTGCGTTTGCGGGGTGGACACTGAGCAGTACAACGCACGCAAGTTCTTTTACCGCTGCCGCAGAGGCCGATGTGCCCGGAAGCCAGAGCCTCACGAACCAAGTCATGCAGAATGGGTACCAAGGCTGGGCGCGCCGCAATGTCCAGCATTACTGGGATACAAATGATGTGTACCTGCTCTCGGTCAATGTGGCGCCGCAAAGCTGGAATGGAAACCTCCAGCGCTACTTTGCGGTCAAGCTGCAACAGCAGGACGGCACGGAGCTCTGGAGTTCCGGGGCGGTGGCGATTCCCCTGTACAATAACTTTGGCCGGGTAAATCCATGGCCGGCCGCGCTGACCTTCGCCTTCCGGATTGATGCCGCCGAATTTGCGTCGGGCGTCGAAGGCGAGCCGTTGCGTTTCGAGATTACCGACCTGGGTGTGAATGCAAACCGCGGCATCTACATCGACAATGTCTCGCTGCTGCTGCGCTATGCGGCTGATTTCCCCGTCCTGTCTGTCACGGTACCCACCAACGCGGCTACCGGAGTGGCACTCGGCAGCAGCCTGCAGGCTACCTTCAGCCAGGCAATGGCCATCGGCAGTGGCAGTATCACGATCACGAACCTGACCGATCGGACGGGGGCCGTTGTCAGTGTCACCAATACGGCACGTGTATCCTTGTCAGGATCGGTCATGACGATTATCCCGCCAGCGGATCTGCTGGCATCCAAGGATTATGCCGTCCTGATGAGTCAAGGGGTGGTCACGAAGGCTGGCGATGCGCTCCTGACATTCCGTGGCATTACCGACACGAATACCTGGCGCTTCACCACCGCCGCGAATGCCCCTGCCTACTGGACTGGGGCCGTGGATACGCAGTTCACGCGCGGGCTCAACTGGAATACCGGAAGCATACCGGTCGGGCAGATCGCCACGGTTACGAATGGCATCGGTGCGGGGCTGGGACCGGTGATTGCCAGCGCGATCGCGACCAACGTGCAACCCTCGGCGGTGCATATCGGGGCGGATGGCGCCAGTGGCCAGGTGGAGGTCACCACCAATGGCGTCTGGCGGCCCCTGAGCCTGCAGCTTGGATTGAACGGGGGAACGGGCAGGCTCACGCTGGATGGCGATGCCGATGTGCGTGCCGCCATCCTGCGTTTAGTCGGTGCTATAGAGTCGGCAGATAAATATTGCTATTACTGTTGATTTGTGAGATGCTTCTG
>CAZZBA010000524.1:0-2511 GCA_964652765.1 uncultured Victivallales bacterium
CACACGCTGAACGGGACCCTTGGAAAACACGATGTGATCTTCACGATAAATGTATTGCAACTTGCTGCTTATTGAGAATAGAATCGCGCCATGAAATCTTGTAGGACACCAGACCTGTACAGGCTTGCCTCGAGAACGCTGCAGGCAGCGCTGCTTGCTGGCATCCTTGGTTCCCCTGGCTGCTTTTCTCCCGCGCATCGTATCGAACGGTACCTGGTCAAGAACCCGGATCGACCTGCCGCCGTCGTGCAGGCGTTGCGCGATGGCGACCGCATCATCACGGGAATGACTCTTCAGGAAGTGCGACTGATACTGGGACCGCCTGCGCGAACGGAAGCGGGCACAGCCCCCGCCGCCGCCATCTGGCACTACGACCAGCCGGAACGCCGTGACGATACCCTCCAGAGCTCGGACATGTGGACATTTTCGGTACCGTTGCAGACGGTTGTCTTCGGACCTGACCACACCGTGTCGGAAATAATCAGCTACGTGGACCTCAAGACCGACGATCTGCCGGAGGCGCCGACGCCGACAGCGTCAATCCAGCCACCTCCGTTCCAGCCGGCACCGCCTGCGCCTGCCACCGCGGCCGCCATGCCCTCCTACCGTCCAGAACCGGACGAAATCAACGTCTACGGGTGGCCCTCCATCACCCTCCAGGGATTGACCGGCAGCGGCAATGCACGCAGCGCGGTCATCAGCGGCGCGGTCCGCGAGCCCGGCGACTGGATCGGCGACATCCGCCTGGATGCGGTCTACGCCAACGGCGTGGTCCTTGAATACAGGGGGCGGCGCGCATTCCTGCGACCGGGCGAATCCACGGGGAACCGTGGCGATGGCAAGTAATATAACCACCCACCATGGCAGGCGCGAGGGGGAGGATGAAAGCGGGAGAGATAGGCGTGTACGAGTATGTGTACGAGTAAGGGGAATGCCGTTTCGATGGCGTACTCGTACACCTACTCGTACACTCAAATCTCTTTTCCCTGCAAACAGTTAGAACACAATATGCCACAAACGGCGTATTGAAGTTATAGCCAAGGAGAACAAGCAATCATGACTTCTATCCTGGTCCCGCTTGCCGATGGCGTCGAGGAAATGGAAGCCGTCATCGTGGTCGATGTCCTGCGGCGCGCGGGCTGGCAGGTAACCACCGCCGCCATCGTAGACACGCCTCTGGTGACCGCCTCGCGGGGGGTCATCCTCAAGGCCGACTGCCTCTGGCAGGAATGCGTCAACGGGCAAGGGATCGAGAGAATCGACGGGATTGTGATTCCCGGCGGCAGCGGCGGCGCACAGGCGCTCTGCAGGCACGAAGGCGTCCTGGAATGCCTGCGTGCCTGCGACCGGGGCGGCCGACTGATCGGGGCTATCTGCGCCGGGCCGCTTGTGCTCCAGGCGGCCGGTATTTTGCGTGGCCGGCGCTACACCTGCTACCCTGGAGTGGAGAACGGCATCACCGGCGCGAACCACTGCAATGAAAAGACGGTGCGGGACAACCGGCTGATCACCAGCCAGGGTCCCGGCACCGCCTTCGATTTCGTATTGGCACTGATCGAGGCGATGGACGGCGCGGCAAAGGCCGCCACCCTCCGCCGCCAGCTCGTGCTATTCGCGTGAACGGGAACGCGCCTCGTTCACGACCAGCTTGCGTCCCATGATGTCCTTGCCGTGCATCGCCTTCACGGCCTTGTCCGCGCCGGACTGCACCGCCATCTCGATAAAGCCGTAGCCTTTGGAACGATCATTGAACTTGTTCTTGATGATGCGTACCGACAGCACATCCCCGTAAGCACCGAAGGTCTTCTTCAGATCCGCTTCCGAGATGTCGTACGACAAATTGCCGACATAAAGCTCGATGCCCTCGCCGGTAAACCCGCTGTCATCCCCGTCATCGGACGCAGCCGCCGCCCGCGTGCGACCGCCGGACGCACGGCCCGATGCACCGGCACCGACGCGACCATTCAACCGCCCGAGGATCAAACCGGCAACCAGTCCGGCAAGACCTGCCGTGGCCGCCATTGAAACCGCACCCAAACTCTCTGGTATCATTTCCTTCTGTCTCCTTTATGGATTCATCTTGTTTGTGACGCCGGGGAACGCTCTCACCTGTCCGCCTGGTCGTCTATTTCACCTCGAGGAAGCCTTCCAGCTTCCGTATCCGGGTGGGATGCCTGAGCTTGCGCAGCGCCTTGGCCTCGATCTGGCGAATCCGCTCGCGCGTCACTGCAAACTTCTTACCCACCTCCTCCAATGTACGCGAATACCCGTCCGTCAACCCGAACCGGTAATCCAGCACCTGCCGCTCCCGGTCCGTCAGGGTGTCCAGCACATCCTGCAGACGGTCCTTGAGCATGCTGTATGCCGTCATCTCAGAGGGATTCTCTGCCGCCTTGTCCTCGATGAAATCACCGAAGTGCGCGTCATCCCCTTCCCCCACCGGACTCTGCAGCGAGATCGGCTGCTGCGCCATCTTGTAGACCGCGCGCACCCGTTCCACCGGCATGTCCA
>CAZZBA010000525.1:0-2499 GCA_964652765.1 uncultured Victivallales bacterium
CGGTGGCTCACAATTAGTGCGCGCGGTGGCTCAGTTCTTAGTGCGCGCGGGCGGAGGGCCGCGGCAGCGGCGATGCGCAGTACTATCAGAACATCGTGCTGGCGGGCGTGGACGAACGAGGCGAACCGGTGCTCAACGCCGTGACCGACCTGGTGCTGGATGTGGTCGAAGAACTGCACATCAGCGATTTCCCGATCGCGGTGCGACTGTCCGCACAAACACCGGAACGACTGCTGCGCCGCGTCGCCGCCATCCAGCGGCTGGGCGGTGGGATCATTGCCGTCTATAACGACGACCGCATCATCCCGAACCTGGTCAACTTCGGCTATCCGATCGAAGAGGCACGCAACTACGCCAACGACGGCTGCTGGGAGATTCTCATCCCCGGCAAGACCTCCTTCGGCTATCAGCCGTTCGATGCGCTGCGCCTGCTGCAGGAAGTCCTGGGATTGTCGGCGACCGAACCGGCGGCGCGGCATGAAAAGGTCGAGTGTGACGAATGGAAAGCGCATCATCCGCAATCGGGGATTGCCGCGCAGTTTCCCGATTTCGAAGCGCTGTATGCCGCGTTCCGGGAACGGCTGGCGGCAACCGTCGGGGCGCTGGTCAACGCGCATCCGTTCCATGATTCGCCCTGCCCGCTGCTGTCGCTGCTGGTGGACGATTGCATCGAGCGCGGTCGCTCGTACAAGCAGGGCGGCCCGAAGTATACCGTGCGCTCGCCGCATGCCGGGGGGCTGGCCGATGTGGTCAACAGCCTGCTGGCGATCCGGCGGCTGGTGTACGAGAAGCAGGAGCTTTCGCTGGACGAATTGGTGAGCATTCTGCAATCGGACTGGAAGGATCAGGAACCGCTGCGGCTGCGTATCCAGCGCGATTTCGAGTTTTTTGGCAATGACAGCGCCGAGGTGGACGCGCTGATGCAGCGGGTGTTCAACGACTATACCGGCCTGGTGGGGGCAACCCGCGAGCGTCATGGCGCCCTGCGCCCGGCCGGCATCAGCACCTTTGGTCGCGAAGTCTCGGAGTATCTGCCGCACCGCGCCGCCACGGCGGCGGGCAGCCGGAAGGGCGCGATCCTGGCCGCCAATTTCTCACCCTCGCCCGGCACGGACAAGCGGGGCCCGACCGCCGTGATCCGCTCGCATTGCGCGGTGGACTTCAGTCGCCTGCCGTGGGGGACGGTGCTGGATCTGAAAATCCTGCCGCAAAGCGTCAAAGGCGAGGCCGGGCTGCAGGCGCTGGTCGCCATGATGCGAACCTTCGTGCAACTGGGCGGCATTTTCATGCAGACCGACGTGGTGGACAACGATCTGCTGCGCGATGCCCAGGAGCATCCGGAGAAGTACCCGAACCTGTCGGTGCGCATTTCCGGCTGGTCCGCGCGCTTCGCCACGCTCGCGCGCGACTGGCAGGACATGATCATCAACCGGACGGAACACGGAGAATAACTGTGACCGGAATGGTTTTCGACATTCAGAAGTTCTCCATTCACGATGGGCCGGGGATTCGGACGACCGTCTTCATGAAGGGTTGCCCGCTGCGCTGCCTCTGGTGCCACAACCCGGAGTCGTGGGAGTCCGCCCCCGAAATCTCGCTGATCCGGTCGAAGTGCATCGGCTGCGGCCATTGCTTCGCGGCCTGCCCGCTGAGCAACCACGTCATGGAGGCCAGTGGCGAGCGGATCTTCCATCGCGCCCGGTGCCAACGCTGCGGCATCTGCGCGGAGAAGTGCTACGCAGGCGCCATCGAGTTGATCGGGCGAAAGATGAGCGTCGAGGAGGTGATGGCGGACGTCGAGAAGGACCGGCCGTTCTACGAGACTTCCGGCGGCGGCATGACCTTGTCCGGCGGCGAGCCGCTGTTCCAGTTCGACTTCACCCTCGCCCTGCTCCAGGAGGCCAAGCGCCGCGGACTCCACACCTGCGTCGAGACCTGCGGCTTCGCACCGTTCGAGTATCTGGAGCGACTGCCGCCGTTCGTGGACCTGTTCCTCTACGATTGCAAGGAGACCGATCCCGTGCGCCATCGCGAGTACACCGGCGTGCCGCAGGAAGGCATTGTCGAGAATCTGCTGCGCCTCGACCGGCTCGGCGCGAAAACCATCTTGCGATGCCCGATCATCCCCGGCCTGAACGCGCGCGACGACCATTTCGCGGGCATCGCCGCCCTGGCCAACCGGCTTGACAACGTCCGCGAAGTCCACCTCATGCCCTACCACCCGTTCGGCCAGTCCAAGAACGAGCGTCTCGGCAAGACCGCGCCCATGGACGAAGCCGCTTTTCCGGAGGCCGATAAGGTGGCCGCCTGGGTGGCGAAGGTCGCCGCCGCCACTCGATTCCCCGTCAAGAATGGAGCGACCCTAAAGGACTAGATGTGATAACCCCAATGCCCCTCGGTTACTGAACTTGCAGATGGCTACAATACGAAGGTGGCCAGTGAATCCAGCTCTGGGGCTGGCGGATGAACAGGCGGCCGGAGTCGTATGCTCCGGCCGCA
>CAZZBA010000526.1:0-2491 GCA_964652765.1 uncultured Victivallales bacterium
ATGTTTGAAATGGTGCGACTGGCGGACGGTAAGTATCTCTTCGCTGGGGCGCTCTCTTGGCGCATCTTCCTACCAAACTTCACGATCAAGGACGGCGCGATCGTGATCTGGTCCGACGGCGAGGGCCGGCAACTCAAACCGGGTGAGACGATTTCGTATGAGCAAATTGTCCTCAAGCGTGGCGACGATTGGCTGATGACTCTCGACCAATTCGGTACTGCCATCGCAGGGGAGAACGGCATCAAGAAACTGAAGCCTGCCGATTTCAAAGGTTGGGCCACATGGGATTACTATGGCCGAGTTTTCACCGCCAAGGATATCTACGGCAACATGGATGTGCTTAAAAAAATCGCCCCCGAGGCGAACATAGTCCAGATCGACGGTGGCTGGTGGACCGAGCGCGGCGATTACCAGAGCGTACGCCCCAATCTTCTGCCCGGCGGTATCAAGGAGATCATCTCCCGTGTCACTTCTGAGGGGAAAATCCCCGGCATCCACTTCGACGGCTTCCGGGGCGATGAGAATTCTGAGATCTACATAGCCCACCCCGAATATTTTCTGCATGACCTGGACGGCAAGTTGATCGTTGAGGTGAATAACAAGGGGGACAAGGTGATGAGGTATATTTACTTCGATTACTCGCATCCCGGCGCTCGGGCGCATATCGCCGATTGCATCAAGAACATGAAGGACAATTGGGGCATTCGTTATTTCAAGGTGGACTTCATGCGGTACGGCTTGAAGAACGACACTCTGGCTAAGAATAAAAAGGCCAAAGGGATCAAAGCCTTCGACCCGACGATCACCAGTGTGGAGCGTTTCCGTCTTGCGATGAAAACCATGCGCGATGCCATGGGGCCGGACACCTATTTTCTGGGTTGCTCAGCGGTCTTCGGACCCTGCATCGGATTCGTGGACGGGATGCGCACCGGCGGCGACATCCACCCAAGGTACGTGGCCTTTCCCGAACGCTCGCTGGCCAATCTCGGTAACTTCTATTTGAACGGCAAGGTATGGAATGGCGATGCCGACTATCTCGTCTACCGCGAGGCGGCCGATGAAGACGCAACGGTTTCCCAGGAAGACGTCAAACACGGCGGCAGCCTGACGCTCAACGAGGCGCAAATGTGGGCGGACTTCAATAAGCTTTACGGCACAGCTCGACTAAGCAGTGACAACCTGATGACGCTTAGGCCAGAACGGCAGGCATTGGTGAAAGAAGTGTTCCAGTATCCAGCGATGGACGAGACCGTGCCGCTGGATCTCTGGCAGCATGGCAAGAACAAGAGCGACGGCTTCGATCTGGTGCTCGCTCGTAAAGGGGAGGAAATCTTCCTCGGAGTCTTCAACTGGGGCGACAAGCCCAAGGAGTATGCACTGCAAGCCTTCGGCAAGGCTGAGCCTGTCAAATTGGACGGACGTCATTCGGTCATCTTGAAATACGAAGGTAAGGACTCTTTCGCGCAACTTTGTGCGAAGATGAAATCCAAATGAGTAGCGCCTCTGACAAAACCCTCCTCTTAAGAAAAAGCGCCCTACTTGGTCGATTGGCTGCGATGTCCTGCGGTTGGCTGTTCATGGGGATCGGACTTTTATCTGGCGAACCCACTTCTGTTCTAAACAATGAAGTGAAGCCCCGGTTTCTTTTCGAACAAGGCCCGTTAGTCATGACAGCCGAAGCGTTGCGCGATGCAAACGGAAGCTTTTCCCTTGCTCAATTACCGAACCCCGAGCCCAAGTGTAAGGTGGAGTTGAAGGGTGACGTGACCCCGCTGACTGCGCGGTTGTGGAAAGTTGCCCTCGACGACGTAGAACATAACATGGTGACCAGTGAGTCGGGTGCGGTTTACTTTGGTGCCGGTAATAAGTACGGCTTGCGCATCTACGAGCGTGATATCGCAGTTTCCGGGGTTCTGGGCCTCAACCATCTTTATCCGGAAGTGATGCTTTCGTCGCTCAAGGTGGCCCGTGAAATCCGCAAGGAGCTAGGCTACAAAGTCTCCGCACCACACGTGGTTCAGGAGATTGATGTCCCTTGGGAAGTGATTGCCGAGGTGGACAAGGCGATCATGGAGAAATACCGGACCAACTCTTACACCCGCCGCACCGATGATGTGGCCTGGCTCTGGGCGGTGGACGATCTCTTCATGCTTCATCCGGAGATCGCTGAGTGGAAATGGATGGTTGAAAATGGCGATTATTTTTTCAAGGTCTTCTATGATCCTTGGTTCGATAAGACCGACGGCCTTTTTCGCGGTCAGCCGCTTTTTCACGACATCCAAAGCTCCGCTTATCCGAAAGGGATGAGTATTGCCGATTGCGTACTACTCAAAGCTCTCTCAACAAACTGCCTCTACTATCGCGGTATGCAGGCCATGGCTAAGGCCTGCGAAAAAAGCGGCCGGCCAGCCGGGGAAAAACAGCACTGGATGGATCGTGCCTCCGCCCTCAAGGTCGCCATCCAAAAGGAATTCACCCAGCCCGACGGCAC
>CAZZBA010000527.1:0-2488 GCA_964652765.1 uncultured Victivallales bacterium
GCTGCCAATGAGGGGTGCGACAAAACCGCAGGGGTGATAGAAGATCAGCACATCCGGCTTCTGTGCCCTTGCGGCGGCAATGACGCGCATAAGCCTGGGCTTGAGCCAGGTCTCGTACATTTCTTTCGACATCATGATCGAGCTTTGCATGCCGATGTCGTCACCAAGCTCAATCATGTCTGCACCGGCCGCGGCAAAGGCCGCGGCGCGCTGGCAGGCATGTTCCGTAATCTTGTCCAGCATGAAGACGGCCTTTTCGTCCTCAACCATCATATCCATCATCAACTGGGTCATGTCGCGAATGTACCAAGCCGTCTCCCAGACCGTGCACTGCATGCCTCCAACCGCAGCCATGCCAGCCGCATGCGCATTCGCAACAGCCCCGCGCATATGCTCAACATTCCCGGTATCGTACTCCGGGAACGGATAGGCCTGCAGCTCGTCGAGGGAGGTGGCCCGGCCCAGCGGATGGCGCATGTAGGTCATGTGCTTCGCCGCTTCCGATCCCGGCTCATGCGCCACGCCATAGCCGTCGAACTGGGTGCCTGCCTTAAGCGGGACATCGAAATACAGGCTCCAGTCCACCGGATCCCGGGGCTTGAACTTGAGCCCCGGTATCCCTCGTATGGCAAAGCCCTGCGGATAGTCAAAGTACTCCGCCATGGGAACATCACCTGCAATCGCCTTGTACTTCTCCCGCAGGGTTGGGCAGAGCCCGAACCCGACCGGCGCAAACGCATACCCCTGCCGCCTGTAAAGCCCGATCAGATTATCTCTTGGTGTCATCATATTTTTCTCCTCATCGTCCTAGATGCTATTGTTGCATTGCGGTCACGTCACGCCATTCTTCATTTCCTTCTTATTTACCTGTCCCCGTCCCTTCGTGGTAAATCTTACTTCGCCGGCTTTTCCGCGAGGGGGGCGGCTTCATCGGTGCGGAACGGGGTGGCTGGCAGGCCCTCGGCGTTGAAGAGGTTGACGTCGGGTACGTTGCTCCAGCCATACCGCACGGCGACGGGCTGGGTAACCGAGCTGGCGCTGACCTCGACGGTGTTGCCCTTGATCACCGCGGTAGCGGGAATGAACACGTGATCCGCCCCGGCGAGGGTGAATCCTTTCAGGTCGCCTCCCTTGGCCACGAGGCCTCCGCCGACATGCGTGAAGGACAGGACCGCCTTGCTGTCCTGGATGGTCATCGAGGAATAGACGGGACCGCTGTACACGAGCGACTCGCCATAGGCCAGGGCCCTGGCAGCCAGGGCCAGGCGGGCTCCCACGGGGGCCTTCTCCAGGGGATGGATATTCTGCGCTTCGCCATGGTCGGTAATGACGGCCATCGCGGTATTCGGGGTGTTCCGCCAGCATATCAGCTGGGCCTCCCGGAGTTCAGGGGTCATGCCCTCGAACGGGGCGATCTGGACGAAGAGGAAGGGGAAGACACCCTGGCCCCAGGCATCGCGCCAGGACTTGACCATGGCGGGGAAGAGTGTCTGGTATTCCTTCGTGTGGCCGTTGTTCGACTCGCCCTGGTACCAGATTACCCCCTTGATGGCATAGGGAAGCAGGGGTGCGATCATGGCATTGTAGAGAATGGCTGGACAGTTATGGCGTGGCAGTTGATTCTGCCCCTCCCAGCGCGGGAGGATGGCCGACAAGAGGGGGTCGGTTTCAAGCACCGCGCGCGGGGTCCATGCCTCCGCCGGAGAGCCGCCCCATGAGGAGTGGATCAGGCCGACAGGAACCTGGCGCGCCTTGCGCAGATCGCGCCCGAAGTAGTACGCCACGGCGGAGAAGCCGGTAGCCCTGCGGGGGGAGCATACCTTCCACGAGGTCAGCACTTTTGCCGGAAGCGTATCGGGAATGCTGCGGGGAACAAAAAACAAGCGCAATTGCCGATCGGTGGCCGCGGCAATGGCTTCCGTGCTTCCGGCCGTCTTTTTTAACGGCAGCTGCATGTTCGACTGGCCGCTGCAGACCCAGACCTCGCCGACAAGGAGGTTGGTGAGGGTGATCGTGTTGTCGCCTGCCAGGGTCATGGTTTGGGGCGTGGAACTGGCCTCGAGCGCTTTCAGGCGAACCAGCCATTTCCCGTCCTTGGCCGTGGTGGTGGCGGTCTGTCCGGCGAAACTGACCGTGACTTTTTCCCCGTCGCGGGCAGTACCCCAGATGGGGACATCCTGTCCCTGCTGCAGCACGGCATCGCAGGAGAACAGGGGATTGGGGCTGATGGCGGCCCACGCGGGGGCGCTGATCAGCATGACAGTGGCCAGCAGGAAACGGACGGTGTTGTTCATGATTCCTTTCTTGATAGAGGCGCGACAAGGCGTCGGGGCGTCGGGGTCACGCCATTTTTCACATCTTTTATGCATTGCTCCGTCATCCCTTGCAGTTCGCGGTCTGCTTCAAGCCGGACCTTGAAACGTTGTATGCGTGTATATACCGTATTGTAGCCCATACAGAAAAAATGAAATTTGAACGAATCATCCAG
>CAZZBA010000528.1:0-2483 GCA_964652765.1 uncultured Victivallales bacterium
ATTACGCCGGCGGCTACGGTGGCGCGGTGGCCGAGCGGGACCGGTCGCCAACCTATGCGGAAGCCACGAAGACACTCATCAATACCTTGGAGAAACAGTTTCTCAACCGCGGGCTGCCGTTCATCCCGGATTGCACCAGCATGCAGTACCCATGGCCTCGTGCCATGGATGAGAAAACTTATGAAGCCAAGAAGCAATGGTACCATTACCAGTGGCCCAAGCAGGGCGATCTCGCGGCGAGACTGGCCGCCACGTTCGATTTCGTGGCCGCCCACCCAAAGGCCTGCGAGGCCCAGACGGTCTTCATGTACTCCTGGAATGAGCATTCCGAGGGTGGCGGGCTCTGTCCGACCATGGGGAAGCCGCCACGATATGAACCGGACACGCGATGGCTTGACGAGGCTGCCGGAGCGTTGCGCAATTTCCTGTCACCGGCTGATTCGCATGATCCATTAACCAGGAAAGAGAGAACTCTGTGACCACATTACACCTGAAGAAACACCCCCGACTGTTTATCGAGTCGGATATGACCGCGTACATGGCCCGGAACCTGGGCAATCCCTATATTAAACACGAGGCCGACTCTGTACTTGCCGATGCGGATCGGCTGGTCAGGCAGAAGCCAGTGACCTGGGACGATATCAAGGGCAGCGTATACCCGACAAACCAGATGATTGCTTCACAAATTGAGAATCTTGTCGGTGCATGGGCGCTGACTCGTGAGCCCCGCTATCGAAAAGCCGCGGTCAAGCGTGTCGAAGCCATTACTGGCTTCACTCATCTCGGTTGCGATGCGCACAAAAACAGGCCGCCGGAGCAGGAAGATCAATTCTGCCTCGCCTACGGGTGGTTCGGAATAGCGATCGGCTACATGCACGACCTTTTCAGCCCTGACCTGACCGATGAGGAGGATGCGGCCATCATGGCGTTCCTCGATAAGCATTTAATGAAACGTGCCGCACGTTGCCTGGATCAGCCGCCGTGGTGGGCCAACGGGGCATGGACAAACTGGAACGGGGTCTGTGCCGGCGGCATGGGCGTGCTGGCGCTCTCCTTCCATGACCGCGTGCCGGTTGCCCGGGATGTGCTTGCTTTCGCGGATAAGAGTCTGGACGCGTACCTGCGGTCCTACATCAGTAACGGCGGTGGCTGCCCCGAGGGAACGGGCTATTACAACTACGGCATGCAGTTCGCCATCCCATACCTGCACTGCTGGGAGTGCGCCACCGGCCTCAAACATCCCGCACTGAAAATCAAAGAGCTCGGGAAGTCGCTCTTCTTCCCGATGGATTTCCATCGGCTTACATTTGGCGACAATGATGGTTGGCATCCGTGTGGCTACCACTTCATGCTCGCCAAGCGAATGAACCAGCCTGTCGCCGCCCTCAAGGCCTGTGGCTATCTGGGGACGGATACGGTGACAGGCCCCTTGCGCAAGGGCAGGATGGATGGCGCCAACAGGGGCACGTTGCTATATGTTGCGGATACGGTGCCGACACCGGCGGAGCTGAAGGACTATAGGCGACAGCAGGCGCGGAATAAAGCGCCCGTTGCCCGTGTCTACAAGGGAATGGGCTGGGCGGTCCTTGCCGACGATGAGGCCTTGCCTTCATTGCGCATGACGGTGCGCGGCGGGACCACGGCCAAGGCCGGCCATGCGTCACAGGACCAGTTCAGCTTCAAGTGCATGGTAAAGGGCGAATGCATGATATCGGATCAGCATGACCGGCCCGGCGTATCTTTCACGAAGCGCGGCAACGATGTCTATGGCCGCAGCGCGGCCTCCAAGAGCGGTCTGTTTATCGAGGGACTCGGCTGCGACCTGCATATGGAAACCGACACAACGGAGGCAGTGAAGGGCAACGGTCTCGTCGGCATCCGCGTCGACGGGGCCCGCTGCTATCTCACCCGCTGGCAGAATGCCTTTATCGGCCGACTCTTCCTGTTGGTTGGCGACCGATACTGGCTGATCATTGACCGGCAGAACGCCGGCGACAACTGCATGGAAGCCAGGTTCCACACATTCGCTGAAAGCCGTAAAGGCCGGGACTGGGTCTGTCTGAAGAGCGGTAGGGAGCGCATGACCATGAGCTTTGCGTCCTTTGACAAAGCCGTACTGCAGACGTCCTCAGGCATGCCGACCTATCCGGAGGAACAGTCGAAGATCTTCCGCTGGATCACGAGCGAACGGAAGAACGACAATGTCCTCGTGACCGCTCTCAACCCAGGCAACAGGAAGCTCGGCTTAAGCCTGGAGCGCGAAGCCGGCGGAAGTGTGGCCGTCAGGGTGGTTGAGCCCGGTGGGAAGGTCCGGATCATTCGCGTCAGCCGGGAACTTAGACTGCTTTAGTGAGGAATGACAAATGATGCAAGATTGGTTTATTGACGCGAAGTTCGGAATCTTTGTTCACTGGGGCATCACGTTCAATCCCGCCAGCCAGTAGCCAGTGCAACACTGGCTACTGGCTGGCGGGGTGGTTGCC
>CAZZBA010000529.1:0-2479 GCA_964652765.1 uncultured Victivallales bacterium
CCGACCGGATCGGCCTGTTCTCGCTGGCGAAGAAGGACCTGAAGGACGCCTGGGACATGCTGCAGATGGGCTCGGGGCACGCGTTCACCAAATGCTTCCGCGCCTGCAAGTCCTGCGTCGGTTCCACGCATTGCCGGTTCGGACTGATGGAATCGCTGGAGCTGGGCCGCCAGCTTGGCGAACGCTATCGCGGCATGATGGGTCCGGCCAAGATCAAGATGGGCGTGTCGGGCTGCCCGCGCAACTGCTCGGAAGCCACGATCAAGGACTTCGGCGTCGTGGCGGCCGAAGGCGGCTGGGACATCCATATCGGCGGCAACGGCGGCTCGAAGGTGTATGTCGGCCACAAGATCGCCCAGGTCAGGACCGACGAGGAAGTCATACGCATTGCCGACCGGTTCTATGAGTACTACCGGCAGCACGGCCGCTATGGTGAACGGACGGCGCACTTCATCGAGCGGGTCGGCCTGCAGACGGTCACCGATGCGATCCTCAACGGGACCGAAACGGAGATGCAGGCGCTGGAAGACCGGCTGCAGGAAGTCCGCGACAACTACCGCGATCCATGGACCCTGCCGATCGACGTCAACGACGTTCCCGCGGAGACGGTCACCGACGACGATGGACGAGCGTTCGTCACCGTTGCCGATACCGAAGCCGTGCCGGAGGGGGTCTCGCGTCTGTTCACGGTCAACGGCACCGACGTGGCGGTCTTCCACACCCGCGACGGCCGCTGGGTGGCGGTCGACGGACTGTGCCCGCACGAGGCCGGACCGATGGTCGACAGCATCTACGGCGACAGGCGGCTGGCCTGCCCGCTGCACAGCTATACCTTTGACGTCAGCACAGGCATCTGCGACAATCCCGAGATCGATCCGGTGGGCATCCACGACATCCGCATTCGCGACCGGCGCATCGAGGTGGCCCTGCGGGAACGTTCCCGCCCGGCCTGTAGTTCGACGGGCGGCTGCGGCGGTTGCAGCGCGGCTCGGCATTGATTGAGTAGAAAGGAAAGATGCGCGCACATTATTTCCAGCATGTACCGTTCGAGGGACTTGGCAGTATGGAGGCCTGGCTGTGTGAGGCCGGTTATGAAATCGGTGTAACGCGCTGGTACGCGGGCGAACGCGCGCCGGATCCGGGAGAAATCGACCTGCTGATCGTGATGGGCGGTCCGATGAGCGTCAACGATGAGAACATCTATCCCTGGCTGACGGCGGAAAAGGATTTTATACGCCGTTGGATCGACGCTGACCGTCCGCTGCTGGGGGTCTGCCTAGGCGCGCAGTTGATTGCCAACTCCCTGGGAGCTCGGGTTTATCGCAATGCGGTCAAGGAAATCGGCTGGTTCCCGGTGATGGCGGTCACACCGGCGCCGGACCATGCTTTCCGTTTTCCGTCCGAACAGACCGTATTCCACTGGCATGGAGAAACCTTTGACCTGCCGCCCGGAGCGATCCATCTGGCGCGCAGCGCGGGTTGCGAACACCAGTCATTCCAGGTTGGCCGACATGTCATCGGCCTACAGTTCCATCTCGAGACCACCCCCGAAACCACCGCCGCCCTGATCACCAATTGCCGTAACGAACTGACACCCGCCCCGTATGTGCAGGACGAACCCACCCTGCTGGCCACCCCGCCGGAAGCCTACCGAGCCATCAACACGCTCATGGCCAGGCTCCTCATGCACATCACCTCCCGCGAGTTGTCTACCGCAAGGAACTCGTCATGAGGGATACGTCGCCACGAACCGGTCACGCTCTCCTGGCATTCCTCGGTCTCAACCGGGGTATTGCCGGCCTTCTGGCGATGGTCATTCTCGTCGGCATGGGGGAACGGATGGCCGAACGGTTCCTGCCGATCTACCTCATGGCCCTGGGTGGCGGAGCGCTGTCCGTCGGGCTGTTGAATGGCCTGGATGTGCTTCTCTCGGCACTGTACTCGTTTCCCGGGGGCTACCTTTCCGACCGGCTCGGCACCAAGCGGGCGCTCCTGGTCTTCAATCTGCTGGCAATCCTGGGATTCCTCGTCGTCATCCTGCTCCCCACATGGACCGCGGTGATCGGCGGCTCGTTCCTCTTCCTTTCCTGGACCGCGATTTCGCTACCGGCGACGATGGACATGGTTGCACGCGTGCTGCCGAGGAACAAGCGCACCATGGGTGTCTCCATGCACTCGCTCGTGCGGAGAATTCCCATGGCACTGGGTCCGCTCATGGGCGGCCTGTTCATTGACCGGTGGGGCGAGACAGCGGGCGTGCGCCTGGCGTTTATCGGGGCACTGGCCCTGGCCATCGTCGCCATGATTCTCCAGCATCGGCTGATCCCGGATCATCACGTGACGGCGGACAACGCCCCACGCCCGGAACGCAACCCGCTGCGCCTGTTCCGCGACATGTCACCGTCATTGCGTCGTCTGCTGGTGGCGGACATCCTCGTGCGATTCTGCGAGCAGATTCCTTATGCCTTTGTCGTGGTCT
>CAZZBA010000530.1:0-2457 GCA_964652765.1 uncultured Victivallales bacterium
GATAGCCACCCCGCCGTCATCCATAAAATCGATCCGCGCTACTACCAGCAGCGCAGCATTGATTTCAATGGCCAGCATTGGTTGCTGGCATTTCATACCGGTGAGGGCGTGGCTACCATCAGCTATGCGAACGCTTGGGCCACACTGGCCGGTGGCATCCTGCTCAGCAGTCTGCTTTGCGCGTTGATGCTCGCCTTGACCGCACGCAAGCAGATCGAAGAGGATCTGCGTCTGGAACGCGACCGGATTCAGCTTTACCTCAACACAGCCTTGGTCCTGATGGTCGCGCTCGACAGCGCCGGCAAGATCACCATGATCAACCCCGCCGCCCTGAAGCTGCTGGGCTATGCCGAAAACGAGCTGCTGGGTCGCAACTGGTTTGAAACCTGCCTGCCGCAGCCCGAGGGCAGGGAGATTGTGCTCCCGGTATTCCAGCGCATCATGGCGGGAGACGTCGAGTCAATCGAGGAATTTGAAAATTCCATTCTGTGCCGGAATGGCACTCAGCGCCTGGTACTTTGGCGCAATGCCTACACGAGCGACGCCGCCGGTCTGATCACCGGCACGCTCAGTACGGGAATAGACATTACCGAGAGCCGGCGTGTCGCGAGCGAGCGCGAGCATGGGCTGCGGCGCATCAAAGCGTTGATGAAAAATGCCAGCGACTGCATCGTTGTCCTCGATGCCGAGCGTCGCATCATCGAAATCAGCGATTCCTGCCTGAGCACCTATGGCTACACGCGCGAGGAACTGCTCGCCATGGCAGGGGCCGACCTGCGTGCGCCGGATGTCCGTGAAGAACTCCCGCAGCGCTTGCAAGAACTGACGGAAAAGATCTCGCTGACCTATCAGACCTGGCATTGCCGCAAAGATGGCAGCCGCTTCCCGGTCGAGATCGGCGCCGCCATGATTGATATCGATGGCAAGCGTTACTTCCAGTTCAATGTTCGCGATATCAGCCAGAGTGTGCGGCAGCGCGAGGCAATGGAAAAAGAGCTGGCCGCGACATCCCGCCGTCTGAACGAGTTGTCGCATCATCTGGTCGAGGTGCAGGAAGACACCCGGCGGCGGCTGGCCGGGGAACTGCACGACCGGACCAGTCCCAATCTGGCCGCCATCCAGATCAACCTGGGCATCATCGCCACGGCCTTGCCGCAAGATCCCCCCGAACTTGCCGAGCGCCTGGCAGACACCCGCGCGCTGATCGAAGACGCGGATAACAGCATCCGCGAAATCAGCGCCGATTTGCGCAGCCCCCTGCTTGACTATGCCGGTCTGGCCGCCGCAGTGGAGGCCCATGCCGCCCGCTTCACCCAACGCACAGGAATCCCGGTAGAGTTTGGCTGCGCGAATGGTGCAACCAGACTGGCACCCGCCCTTGAATCCTTGCTGTTCCGCATTTTCCAGGAAGCGCTGACCAACATCCTCAAGCATGCACGCGCCCGATCGATCAAGATTATGCTGAACCTCGACGACTCTCAGGTGGCCCTGACGGTTGCCGACGACGGTGTCGGTTTCGATCTGGAACGGCTGGAGTCTGGCGCCACCCAGACCGGCATGGGCTTGCTCAACATGCATGAAATGGCCGAGTTTGCCGGTGGGACACTGCGCATCGAGTCCCATCCCGGTCGGGGCACGCGCATCGAAGTAAGGCTTCAGCCATGAGCCAGAGACTGCGCATCCTGCTGGCCGATGACCACCAGTTGTTCCGTGATGCGCTACGCAGCCTGCTGGAAAAAGTGCCCGACGTCGACATCGTGGCTGAAACCGGCGACGGCCTGGAGGTGATCAGGCTGGCGCGGGACACTTCGCCCGATATCGTTTGCATGGATATTGGCATGCCGGGCATGAACGGCATCGAGGTGACGCGGCGTCTCATCGCCGCCTGCCCCGGAGTCAAGGTCATCGCCCTGTCGGCGTTCACCGAGCAGCGCTATATTCTGGACATGCTGGACGCTGGAGCACTCGGCTATGTCGCCAAGGCTGGGGCCGGTGATGAACTGCGGCGGGCGATCGACGCCGTGCGGTACCAGCGCCTGTACTTGTGCCCACACGCCGCCGCCGCGGTTGCGGGCGCCTTGTCCGGCAAATCTTCATCCGGGAAGCCATCGCATGCCCAACTCGGCGCCCGTGAGCGTCAGGTGCTGCAACTGGTCGCCGAAGGTGCCACGTCTTCCCATATCGGCGAGCGGCTGAACATCGCCCAGTCCACCGTCGAGGTGCATCGGCGCAACATCATGCGCAAGCTCAACCTGCACAGCGTGGCCGAATTGACCCGCTACGCCATCAACAACGGCCTTGCGCCCGACTGAACGCCCGACTGAATGCAAGGCCGGGCGCGGCCGTGAGCAACACCCTGTATCGGCAAACCATGAATAACGGTATACCGGTAGCGAAAATACGCCGCCCACGGTATTAACCGCCGCCGCTCATGCGGCTAGGCTCTGCTCCATGATC
>CAZZBA010000531.1:0-2455 GCA_964652765.1 uncultured Victivallales bacterium
TATCGCTCTCCGTCATGTAGGCGGGTGCCGATTCCCGTACCTGGTGGGTTTGCACTCCAGACTTCCCGATCGCCAGTTCAGCGTTCCGCCAGGTAATCCGGGTTTTCCCGACAGGCGGTGCATTGCGAATCGCATCCGTACAGGTCTGGATCAGCTTATCGTTATCAAACTCCACACGGTACGTTGTCTTGTGCTTGATCCGATCCCACAATGCCTTGAACTCGGCACTCTGCAATACGGCCCGGCGGGTTTTCACTGGGACAGCATTGTCGGCATCATGAATGACGAGTTTGGTCGTCAACTTCTCGAGAATCGCTTTGACTTGTGCCGTTTGAGCCGTGAAGGGTTCGGGCAATACAAAGGTCCCGTCTTTCATGGCTATCTTTAAGGATTCCTGGACCTTGCCATGGGAATTGATGTACCCCGCAGCCCGCAAATGATCCCGGATCTCCTCTGAACGTTCAAATCCGAGGGGCTTCTTGGTGCCGTCAGGCGCCTCGACAGCCACGCCGGCAAACACATGCCCCTCAACAACACCGAACCGAACACCGGTGTCTTCCTCGATTTCCTTCTGGAGGTTCTCAGCGAATGCCTCATAACCCTCAGTTGCTACAACGGTCAACGTATTCACGTCGAACCCGCGGACACGCTCACCCTGCTGGTTCACGCAGATCCGCATTCCGCGCCCGATTGTCTGCCGCCGCTCGCGCTCTGACCCCATCTCCCGTAAGGCGCAAATCTGGAAGACATTCGGGTTATCCCAGCCCTCTTTCAGAGCCGAGTGTGAGAAGATGAATTTCAATGGCGTGTCCAGGCTCAGCAACTTCTCTTTCTCCTTCATGATCAGATTGTAGGCCCGCTCAGCATTGTCGCGACCTGACTGGTTCCCTTCTTCCGTGTCCGTCCATCCGCCCTTCTTATCAATGGAAAAATACCCGTCATGAACTCCGGCCGCGTCAGTTTTGAGGTCAACTTCTTTGAAAAGGGTTTGGTAATCGGGATGCCGCGCCCAACGACGGTACTCTTCCTCGAAGATAACCGCGTATTCGCCCTTCACCTGATTGCCATCCGCATCGTACTGCCTGTACTTCTCAACCGAATCAATGAAGAAAAGACTCAATACCTTGATTCCCTGGGGGCGCAGTCGTTTCTCTTTGTCCAGGTGTTCTTTGATTGTCCGCCGGATCATCTCCCGCTGGACCGCTGAAGCACCCACATCACCATAGGCGTCACCGAGGTTTAGGTAAATTTCGCCGCCGGAATAACGCAACTCGAGATGCTCTTTGCCTTTTGCCACACGAATCTCACCGATTCGGCAGTCTTTATAGATGTCTCGCCCGGTGATCTGATCCAGCATATCGCCATCCTGGACATTCATTTCCTTCCGTCGGACTTTCCCGTGTTCCTCAACATCAACCTCCACGCGTGCCGTTATGGTGCCCCGCCGATTGCTTACGGAAATTAATTTCACGTAGGACTTGTTGTATGCGCCCTCAACATTACCCGAAGCCACTTCGATCTGCTTCACTAGCTTCCGCTCATATGCGTCCATGGCGTCTAATCGATAAACCATATGATGCTTTTCGGCATGAGTTGCAGAATACCGAAGGGTGCATAGTGGATTCATGGCGCCGAGCGCCTCTTTCCCTCGGCCTTCAAGGCCGCCGTCAACACTCTGCGGCTCGTCAACAATGACGATCGGCCGCGTGGCCTTGATCAGGTCAATCGGTTTCTCGCCGCCGACCTTCTCGCTGTCCTTGTAGAGGTTGTTCACATCCTTCTTATTGATCGCGCCAACAGTCACCACCATGATCTGGATATGGGGGCTCGTTGAAAAGTTCCGCACCTGGCCGAGCTTGCTGGAGTCGTAAAGGAAGAACTCGAACGGGGTGTTCGCGTACAGGGCGCGGAAATGCTCCTCGGCAATCTCGATGGAGTGGTAGACGCCTTCTTTGATCGCCACGGAGGGGACCACAATCACGAATTTCGTGAAACCATACCGCCGGTTTAACTCGAAGATTGTCCGCAGGTAAACGTAGGTCTTGCCGGTCCCGGTCTCCATCTCCACGGTAAAGTCACCCGTCGCCAAGCCGGGCGAAGGGGCCAACCCATTCCGCAACTGGATCCCGTGGAGGTTTACCAGAACCTCATCATTCAACAGCGCCAACCGGTTACCAACCCCCAGATCCTGCTCCGCAAACCCCATAAGCATTTGCTTACTGGCTGCGCCACTCACCACGGTAAATTCCGTCCGGCAGATTTCCTGCCCGCGGAACAAGTCGCAGACGGCCTCAATGGCCGCTAACTGATAGTCAAGATTCGGTTCAAAATGCAGTTTCAAGGGGGCTTCTCCTCGGTTACAGACTCCTCACATTCGTGAGTCCGTGTTGTTCAAGAATAGCCGCCACGTTCGTTTTCGCCACGTCATCCGCGAACGCACTGTCCCGGAAAACAA
>CAZZBA010000532.1:0-2453 GCA_964652765.1 uncultured Victivallales bacterium
CACGGTTATCTCCAGCATTCATGGTTCGCGGATCACCTGGCCACCCACGAGGGCGGCTCGGGTCTGGGCAAGGATCAGCCCCGCTCCATGGCGACGGCATTCTACTATTACGATGTGGTCATCATGGCGCGCATTGCCGAAACGCTGGGGCATGACGGGGATGCCAGGGAATACCGGGCGTTGGCAGCAAAGATCAAGCAGGCCTTCAACGACCAATTTTTCGATGCGTATGCGGGCTACTATGACATCGGCTGCCAGAGTGTCCAGGCCCTGGCGATTGCCTTTGACCTGGTGCCGGAAGAACATCGCGGGCGCGTCATCGGGTATCTCAACAGTTCGGTCGGCTTCCGCCAGCGTCGAATCACTTCGGGATATGCCGGGACCAAGTGGGTGGTTCAGGCCATCGCTGATTCCGGTCGCAACGACATTATATGGGACCGGGCGGTCGCCACCGACTATCCAAGCTGGGGCTACATGCTGCGCGGTGACAAGACCACCATCACCGAGAACTGGCATGGCGGCGCGTCCCAGTGCCACACCACGCTGGGGGCGGCCATTGACGAATGGTTCTATCGGGGGCTGGCTGGAATTCGACCGGACGCGTCGGCACCGGGTTTCGAGAAGATAATCATCAAGCCCTACCTGCCCGCCGATCTCCCCTGGGTCAATGCCTCCCTGCAAACGCCACGCGGCACGATTATCTCCAATTGGCAGCATGACGGGGCTCTGGCGGTCTTGCGAATCAAGGTGCCGGCCAACAGCACCGCTGATGTCCATATTCCTGCAGCGGAAGCGGAATCTGTAAGAGAAGGCGACATGCCGGCAGTCGATGCCGAGGGCGTCGCATTCATCCATTCCGCTGGTGGGGCATGTATTTTCAGGGTGACATCAGGTGTCTATTGCTTCCATTTCCGGCTGTCTGCAAACACAAAATAGGGGAAAAATAATGAACACAGAAATGAAAAAACATGCCGCCTTGATCCGCGAGAATCTCGCGGCCAATTACAAGGGGATGTTCCGTGAGGCGGGCGGGGCACTGCCCTACCCATTCCTGACACCGGGCAGCGCCCAGTACGCGGATGTTTTGTGGGATTGGGATTCCTGGCTCACAAATGTCGCGCTGCGGCAGATTTTGAGGGAGTTCGGAACCGATGATGATCGCGAACAGGCGAAAAAACACGAGCGTGGCTGCGTGCAGAACTACTTGTCAGATATCAAGCTGAACGGATGGATACCGATCGCGATTCAGCGTAACTCGGAGCGCAAGAAGCCGGACGACATCTATGCGCAGAACATGCATAAGCCTTGCCTGGCGCAGCATGCGGCGTTTCTGGTGCAACAGGATGGCGGCGATGCAGAATGGATCCGGGATAACGAAGGACTCTACGGCCTGCAGAAATTTGTAAACAACTACCGCAACCATCATAGGCATGCCTGCGGGATCTACTTCTGGCAGGACGACAGCGCGGTGGGTGTCGACAACGACCCGTGCGTGTTTGATCGTCCGCCGCGTTCCTGCGGCTCGATCTATCTCAACTGCCTGATGTATCGCGAGCTCGAGGCGCTTGCCTACCTCTGCCGTCAGCTTGCGCTTGGCGAAGTGGCCGGGCAGTATCAGAAAGACGCGGACATGTTGAAGTCCGCCATGCTGGAGCATTGCTGGGATGAACGGGACGGTTTTTTCTACAGCGTGGATTTCAACTTCGTGGATCCGAGCCTCAAGCCACGCCGGCATGGCGGCCAGCGGCGTGACTGGCCGTGCCTGATCCAGCGCATCGGCGTCTGGTCCGGATTCCTCGCCCTTTGGTCCGGCATTGCCACCAAGGAACAGGCGGAGCGCGTCGTGAGCGAGCATTATCGCAATGCGAAGACCTTCAATGCGCCAGCCGGTGTGCGTACCTTGTCGCGCATGGAGAAGATGTACAACCTGCGTGCATCAGGCGGGCCATCGTCCTGGCTCGGCCCGATATGGGGTGTCTCGAATTACCTGACCTTCCGCGGGCTGGTGCGTTACGGGTTTGATGCCGACGCCCAGGAATTGGCCGAGAAGACCATCCGCCTGTTTGGCCGGGACATCGAGCGCTTCGGCGCGATGCACGAATACTATCAGCCTGAGAACGGCGAGCCCATTCTCAACCGCGGCTTCCAGAACTGGAACTACCTCGTCCTCAATATGATCGCCTGGCTGGAAGGCAAGGCACCGGTAATGGAGTTCTGAGGAGTGTATTCCCCGCGTCCCCTAACGATGGGATGGCAGTGATCCGGAAGTAAAAATGGCGGATTCTGTGCGCGTGGCGGTTTTTGCGTCCTCTGACGGGAGGGAATCGCGATTTTCGGGCACACTCCGCCCCTCCCGGCGTTCATAACTGTCAGAAAACAAATGGTTGGAAATCACAGGCATCCGAGCTACTATCCCGCGCATCGTGTTTTGCGGCGGCATGGTACGGCCTTAG
>CAZZBA010000533.1:0-2445 GCA_964652765.1 uncultured Victivallales bacterium
CGATCGAGACACGGTAGTCTTCACGGACTTGACGCATCAAGTTGGCTGCATCCGCCTCCGACACCTTGAAGTATTCGGCATAGGCACGGCCGAATGCACCCTTGCGGGCCGTGGCGAGTGCCTCCCGGTCCTGCTCCCAGGTAGTCCCGTTGATGCGACGGTACGTCTCCTTGAATGGAGTGTAATCGCCGCGCATATCGAGGTCGTGCTCGAAGCGGGCGATGTACCCTTGCTTGCCGTAATAGCCCTGCAACTCATTCAGCACTTTGACGAAAACTTCAAGAATTGGGGCACTGTGGTCGCCGCCGATGCCATCGAACTTCTGGTCGATGTTGAACAGGATACTACGGGACGGAATGAGCGTGGCCTTGCGGAGATCGCCACGCACAATCTCATCCTCGACTTTGGGCAGGATGATGTCAGCGGGGCGGGTTCCATTAGGCAGGGGCGTGCTATCGAGTATGAGGGAAAGGATTTTCAGCAGGTGTGACTTACCCGAGCCGAAGAAGCCGGAGATCCATACGCCATTGGATGTCAGTTCATTTAGGTAGCGGTCGCCAAAGATGCCCAGTCCTTTTGAGACGTCCCGCGTGACCACGTACTCTTCCAGTTCAATCTGGAGATTGCGCGTATCGTCGGCCTTGATGACGCCGTCGATGGGGCGGTCAACGCGTTTTAGGAACAGGTCTTGGATTTTCATAAGTCTTTACACCCTGAAGTGATCGAGATTAGTTGCCCGGTAATAGGGGTTGTTGATTTTTGGCGTTGGAATAGATCCGAACAGGCGGAGGTGAGAACCGCCGTCCGGGTCTTGCACATATTCGCCGGGAAAGAAGATGACGACCGGGTGCCGCAGCATCGCGGGCTGCAGGGACTCCAGGATCGTATGCGTCCGCAGGTAGGGATAGACCCGTCCGGCACCGGTAAGCAGGGTCAGGCGGGTGCCGTCGTCGCCCATGGCCTTTACGAGGCGGGGGATCAGGTGCGTCTGGGGATCGGAATAGTTCTGGAGAGTTTCAAACAGTTCCGCCTTTTCAAAGGCTGTTTCGTTTCGCAATAAATCGTCGAGCAACTGGTGTTCTTCCAGTTCTTGGAGAACAAGGTCAAAGAGATCCAGCACCTTTAGGGTGATGCCTTTGTTGCGGAGGCGCACGGCCAAGCTATCAACCAGCCGTCTGGCCTGATCCTCCTTGGCGGGCTCGTAGGTCCGGATGAAGAGAGGCACCTCGTTCGCAAGCCCCTTCATAGACAAGAAATCGGGGTGGCTGAGGATGTGGATCAACTTTTCTAGGTCAAACGCCATGGCGCGATCCTCTCAACAAACTGATTTCGGTGTCAGGTAACAGAAAACCGGCCAGCCAACGCCGGTCGTCCGCAATGATGGCAGTCAGGACATCGTGAGGGACCACTGGGCGGCAAACCGTGGCAGAGGGAGAAGACGGGATAAGGATGCCAGCCTCGCGAAGCATGGTAAATAACACGCGCTTGATCTTGGCCTGGGTGGTTGTTTTGATGGCAACCAGTTCAGGATGGGCGGCGCACTTGCCGAAGTAAAAGGTCTCGTAATCGGAGGGTCGCAGGTCAGGGTCCAAGGCTTCGAGTTTAGTCCGCAAGACCTCGGCCGCGAAGTCGAATACAAATGCGCTGCTTTTGAGCGCTGACAACCACGCCAAGGCAGCACGGCTGTCGGCTGGGGCGGAGGCAAGGATTTCGATCTGAGGTCGAGTTAGCGTTTGGACTCGCTGCCGGATTTCCCGCTCCATGCGAATGCCACTTGATGCGACGCGAGACTGAAGAGCGTTTTGCTCCAGAATGCGCTGCTTGGCGAGGCCCCAGTCACCGCAGTCAAGATACGCTTCTGCAACAATCCGCGCCAGTTCGGGCCTCAACGACGAAGCGGTGAAACTCAGAGTGTATCGGGTATTCAATGTCCCATGCTGTTTCGTATAAAACGACTCTATTTGCGGTTTTCTTAACATGCGTTGTCTCTTAAATTCTTGGTCAATAGGTGTCGTAATTAAACATTAGACATGGACTCTCGGGGACAGCGCAAACTGGGCGCAAACTGGGGACACTCATCTGTGGCAGGACTCTCGGTGGCAAAAAAACAGAGATGCAATCTGCCCACCCATCACCGTTGTTGATTCAGGCCCCGATCCGGGCTTCCGGCCAGGTCCGTTTTTCCTTTCACCTCAACTCCTTCAAAAAGGGTGGTGCCGACATCCATCAGCAATCGTCATGTGAAAAATAGCAGAATCAGGGTGCAAAGACCAGCATCAATCCCACGGATAGCGTAAACAAACGCTCAACAGAGCGACTGGCCCGTAGGACCTGTGGGGCAATAGGCCGCGCCGGGTCGGTCTTCCTTTCATTTCACATATTTCGCCATTAGTCGGATCTCCTTTCGGACATCATCACGCAGTGCTTTCGGACTCAGGACTTGGA
>CAZZBA010000534.1:0-2443 GCA_964652765.1 uncultured Victivallales bacterium
TTCTGCAATGTCACCGCCATGCTCGGCCATCAGGTCCGCATGAAGACATCGGCGCAGACTGCGCCTTTTCCACATCCTTGCCGTCATCCGTTCCGTCTTTCGCCTCGGGGTCCTGGGGCGCGAGCGGTACCAGTACTGGAAACTGATGGCCTGGACGCAGTTCCGGCATCCGCGGTTGCTTCCGAACGCGATTGCACTGGCGATCTACGGTTATCACTTCCGCAAGATCTGCGAGAAACATGTATCATAAGAAGGAGTCTGTCATGTCCAGGATCAAACTGATTTCGCTGCTGGTTCTGGCTGTGCTGGCCATCCTGCTGGTGCTGCAGAACACGCAGGTGGTCGCCACGCGGCTGCTGTTCGTCACGGTGACGATGCCGCTGGCGGCGCTGCTGGCGCTGACACTGCTGATCGGCTTTGCAGCCGGCGTCCTCGCCGCCCTTAAAGTCGGGCGTAAAACAAAATAGAGGGCATATCCTCGGATGCAGGTCGATCATGCAGATTCAATGGCCATACCGCAAAAAGAACCGAGCCGCCGGACTGACGCCGTCACAGGCGCTCGTGCGGCCCCTTCGCGCCGAACTGTTCAGCGACGAGCTGTTGCGCCGCCACGCCATCGGCCTGGCGGGGCGGCATCGGCTCGAGCCGTTCTCCGAAATCACCGTCGACACAGGGGTGCTCGACGAGAGCAGGCCATTCCTCGAAGGACCTCCGGTCAGCGCGGACGAGGAATCCTACTATGACCTGCCTCAGCGCTCGGGGGACACGGGCACGCTCTACGCGCATTGCGTGCGGGCGATCGAACACGGCCTGCGTTTCGGCGAACACGGCCTGCCGCTGATCGGCAGCGGCGACTGGAACGACGGCATGAACCTGGTCGGCGTGCAGCTCGAGGGCGAACAGCTACGTCTACGGCCGCGACTGCCGAGCGACCGGCCGTCGATCAAGCTGCACTACCGCTTCCGCGACACCTTCTACCACATCACCGTGACCCGCCACGGGGATGCAGGGCCGGCCCGTCTCCTACTGGATGGACAGGAGCAACCCGACGGCCTGATCCACCTGGTCGACGACCGCCATGACCACACCGTCGAGCTCACCGTATAATGGGACGGGGAGACTGCAGACTGTGGACTGCAGACCGTACCCCCTGGGTTCCACCGGCCGCACCCTCTGGAGGGCCGGGTTCCACCCCGGCCGTAGCGTTGTAAGCCACCAGCAAGGACGGGTGCCACCCCGTCCGCTGCGAAGTGACACCGTACCGGACTATGGGCATAGCGTTGCCAAGGGGGCCACGCAGACGCCATCCTTGCGCCGGTGGGCAAATCCGTTGCCTGTAACGACGCATAAGACAGCGGGTGGCTGCGTTCTTCCTGTGTCGATTTTAGCGGCAAGAGCAAGGAGGTTGGCTGCAGCCTCTTCGACGGCACCTACCCCCATTTTCATCTCGAACGCGCCCCATCGTCCATCAGGGTACTCGACGATGGCGTCGACTTCATGACCGGTGGCATCCCGGTAGTGCGAGACGCTTCCCCCGGTTGCCCAGGCATAAACGCGCAGATCTCGAACAACGGTAGACTCGAATAGCATGCCCAGGAAACGCAAGTCGGAAGCGAGCTTTCGAGCCGTGATCCCGAGGGCACCCAGAACCAGTGAAGGGTCGCAGAAATGGCGTTTTGGTGATTTGCGTAGTGCGGCAGAAGATCGAATGTGCGGATTCCACGCAGGCAGATTCTCGCTGACCATCAGACGTTCCAGTGCCTGCAGGTATGCTCGGGCCGTGTCGTCATCCAGGGTGTCATCGCTGCCAGCGGCGTCGGAGGCGATTGCATGCAGGGATGCTTCGGTAGATATGTTGCGAGCCATGGATCGGATAAAGCGCAGCACTTTGGCAGCGCTACGGTGTCGATCCGATACACGATCCACATCCACTTCGGCAATCAAATTGACATAATTCCTAGTGAACTCGAAGGCTGCGTCAGTATTCTCCCCGATCAGTCCCGGCCAACCGCCAAGGGCAATCCGGTCACTGAGACCGGGGATGGAGAAGTCGGCGTCCGAAGACCGGGGATCTCCCGTTTCGATAAGAGACTGAAGTGAAACTTCGCCAGTGGACCAGCCGCGTTCGAACCAGGACATCGGACGCATTTTCAGCACGGAAAAACGCCCGGCCCCGGAATGGCGGCGAGCCTTCTCATCCGGTGTGGCTAACCCCGTGAGAACGAATTGTCCCTTTTTCTTACGTGCGTCAACTTCTCGTCTCGTATAATCCCAGATTTTCGGAAAGAGCTGCCATTCATCAAGCAGGCGCGGTGTTGCGCCTGCCAGAACAAGCAGAGGGTCAATATCCATTTTGATCGCGACGTCAGTATCCGTGTCGAACCGTGCCACACTATTGGTAATCCGTGTCGCCGTCTCGGTTTTCCCGCAGGCTTTGGTTCCC
>CAZZBA010000535.1:0-2438 GCA_964652765.1 uncultured Victivallales bacterium
CCACGTCCGCGAATGCCTTCTCCCGGTCCTCGAACGCCTCCTGCAGGGCGATGACCGCCTGTTCCAGCGACCGGACGCCGCTGATCGCCGCGACCCGCAAGGCGGTGGGGTAGGTATCGTTGGTCGATTGGTAGCAATTCAGATCGAGGACCGGATGCAGGATGTCGTAGGAACCGGCCGGGTGGCCGAGAATCTGCAGCGCCCGGTTGGTCAGCACCTCGTTGACGTTCATGTTCGTCGAGGTGCCCGCGCCGCCCTGCAGCGCATCGACCCGGATGTGGGCGTCGAGCAGTCCCTCGCGCATCTCGTTGCAGGCCTCCACGATCGCGGCGTAGGTGTGCGAGTCCCAGTGTCCGAGTTCATGGATTGTCTGCACGCAGGCGAGCTTGACCGTGCCGTAAGCCCGGATCAGCCCGGAATGCACCGGACGCCCCGCCATGGGCGTGTTGTCCATGGCCCGGCAGGTGTGGATGCCGTAAAGCGCCCCGGCGGGAATGTCGTATTCCCCGAGGGCGTCATTTTCTTTCCTGGTCTTGGTCATATCAGCAGTAGACGTCGTGTTTTCCAGCCTTTACCTGGTCAAGCAGCGTTTGCGAGCGCCGCGCCGCCTCGGGCGGCATCCCGGCGATCGTGCGGGTAATCAGTGCCTCGCCGATGGCGCGGGTCTCGGGCGAGGCATAGTCCATCAGATACTCCTCGAATGTTGAGATTGCATTAGGGGCGCAGTGCAGCTTGATCTCGCCCGGCTTGGCCAGGTCCATGAAATCCGCGCCCGTGCGTCAGAGCCGGTAGCAGCCGGTGCAGAACGAGGGAATGTAGCCGAGTTCGGCGACCGAGCGGATGACCTCGTCCAGCGAGCGGTGGTCGCCGAGCGAGAACTGGCTGGAGTCCATCTGCTCGTCCTCGGCATAGCCGCCGGGATTGGTGCGGCTGCCGGCGGAGATCTGCGAGACGCCCAGCGCGAAGGTCTCGCGGCGCATGTTCGGCGTCTCGCGGGTGGACATGATGATGCCGGTGTAGGGGACCGCCAGCCGCAGGATGGCGACGATCTTGCGGAAGTCGATATCACTGACCGGCTTCGGCGGGTGGCTGGCGAGATCCGCGCCCGTGGCCGGTTCCAGCCGCGGCACGCTTATCGTGTGCGGTCCGACGCCGAACGCCTGTTCCATGTGGGCGATATGCTGCATCAGGGCCAGCAGCTCGAAGCGCCAGTCCGCCAGTCCGAACAGAACCCCGATGCCGACATCGTCGATCCCCGCCTCCATCGCGCGGTCGATCGCCGTGATACGCCAGTCGTAGTCGCGCTTCTTGCCGCTGACATGCACATTCGCGTAGGTCTCGTGATGGTAGGTCTCCTGGAAAATCTGGTAGGTGCCGATCTTCGCCGCCTTGAGTTGCTTGAACTCCTCGACACTGAGCGGCGCCACGTTCACGTTCACCCGCCGGATCTCGCCGTTGCCGTGCTTGACGCTGTAGACCGTCTCGATGGCATCCAGGATGTACTGGAATCCCTGCCGCGGGTAGGATTCGCCCGCGACCAGCAGCACGCGCTTATGGCCCTGGTCGATCAGGATGCGCGTCTCCTGGGCGATCTCCGCACTGGTCAGGGACCGGCGCTTGATGGCGGTGTTGCGGGCACGGAAGGCGCAGTAGAGGCATTCGTTGCCGCAGAGGTTCGAAATCCTCGATCGCCGCATCTAACCGGCCCAACACCACCAGGCGCTGCCCGTAAATCTCGTCCTTGATGGTGCGGGCGGTCTCGAACAGCGCGGCCATCTGCTCCGGGTCGCTGATGGTACACAGCGCAGCCACCTCGTCGGCGCTGATGCCTTTCATCTCGCGGGCATGCGTGAGGATTGCGTCGATCCGGCTGGCGTCCGGGGCCGCGCTGTGGTTCAAGGTCTGGAGAATCTCGTTTTCATTGATGAACATGGCAATACACCTTCCACGGGTTAAGTTTTCGCGAACGTGGGTAATGCTACTAAACCGATGCGGGTTTGTCTGTAATGAATTCTGCCTATTGCATATATCTGCGAACGGGGGCTTTTCAACTCCGAAGATATTATGCAATAATCAGACGGTTTTGACGTTCTAAGTCGTAAGCATCAGTTCCAGGAGTATTATGAAGCGTGTTTTCCTGTTTGTTTCCATTTTGCTGGCGTTTGCCGGTGATCCGGCTTATTCCGCCGTGGGAGACCGTATTGATGCATATGTGTCCTTGCAGCAGAAGGCTACTGGATTCCCGTCTTCCGAGGTTTGTTCCGATGCGGTCTTTATCCGCCGGATTTTCCTCGATGTGATCGGAACGCTGCCGGCCGCCGACGATGTCCGCGCCTTTCTGGCTGATAAGCGGCCTGACAAGCGGGCGAAACTGGTTGACCGTCTGCTGGCGCGGCCGGAGTTCGCCGAGTACCTGGCCCTGAGGTGGTGCGACCTCC
>CAZZBA010000536.1:0-2425 GCA_964652765.1 uncultured Victivallales bacterium
CCTTTCCAGCCAGCAGATTACACCAGCGGATGGAAAAACGGAATAGGGATTGTGAGGGGAGGGTGGTGTGGAGTGGCTTTTGGGCTTTGTGCAGCAGTCCGTCTTTCCGGGCTTCCGCCCGGGCAACCGGCACGGGAGTGGATGTCGCCAGTTCCGCTTTGGTTCTTTATCTAATGGTTGAGTTCTGTATTCTGCCCTGATTGATTATGCGGAGCAGAGAGACAATGAATCTTTGGAGTTGTTTTCTATGAGCGCACTGATTCTGCTTGTTGCCATCAATCTTTTTTTTCTCGGATTAAGACGGGGGCATGGAGTTCGTGAGGCCTTTGTACAGGCCTTTATTGTCCTGTTTGGAGTGGTGGCCATTGCCACTGAATTACTGTCTGTTTTCAATGCGCTTACGTTTCAAGGATTAGCGCTCCTGTGGGCCATTCTGGCGGTTTTTACGACCATGCTGGCCTGGCGCCTGACCGACAGGGCTCATGTGGTCGAATCCTTTAACGCCATTCGGGTCCATATGCGGAGCGAAGCGACTGCCACTCGCCTTTGCATGGTGTTTATCGGCGGCATTATGGCGGCGACGTTAGCGGTGGCGATAGCGGCGCCTCCCAACACATGGGATTCGATGACTTATCACATGGCGAGGGTGGCGGCATGGATTCAGCATGGGAATGTTCAGTTCTTTCCCACAGCGATCGAGCGTCAGAACTGGCAATTGCCTCTTGGTGGGTTTGTTGTGCTGCATCTCCAGCTTTTGAGCCGATCGGATTTGTTCGCTAACCTTTCGCAGTGGACCTGTTTTGTTGTCTGTATCGTTCTGGTGTCTCTGGTTATAAAAGAGTTCAGCCAACCGTTGGTCGTGCAGGTTTTTGGTGGCTTGGCAATGGCTACGCTTCCAGAGGCCATTTTGCAGGCTTCCAGTACGCAAACGGATTTGGTTTGCGGCGTGTTCTGCCTTGCCTTCGCTTTCTATCTCATCCGGAGTGCCCGTGATGCAACATGCTTGGATAGTGTTTATGCCGGGATCTCGGTTGGGTTGGCTCTGTTATCAAAAGGAACGGGGTATGTTTATGTGGGGGCGATTGGGCTTACCCTTGGAGTTGCCTACTTGGCGCGGGGGGGAGGCCGAATACGATCAATCATGAGCCGTGACATTGTGTGGATGTCGCTTCTTGCTCTTGTCCTCAACATTGGACATTGGTCGAGAAGCTATGCGGTTTATGCTCAACCCCTGTCGAGCAGTACGATATCCCTTGGCATCGAGGAATGCTCTGTATCCACGGTATGGGCAAACGTGGTCCGCAATGCGGCACTCCATCTGGGTGTTCCTGATGCATCCGTCAACCAGGCTGCAACTCGATTGATCAAGTCGCTGCTTGGAAATGAAGTGAATAACCCGGCGACAACGTGGCCAGGAACGCGGTTTGGGGTGGATTTTTCGCTGCATGAGGACACGGCGGGGAATGGGTTGCATTTCATATTGGTATTTTTTGCATTAGCGGGGATACGCAGGGCCGCGGTGGCCGAGCGAGGACTGTTTCTGGCCTGGGCCGGGTCGGTTGTTGTGGGTGCCCTGTTTTTCAGTCTCTATTTGAAATGGCAGCCTTGGAACGGACGGCTTCACACTCCCTTGTTTATACTGGCTATGCCTGTTGTGGCGGTTATGGGGTCTTCCTTGTGGCGCTCTCGACTCTGGGTGTCGACCCTGCTGTCATGCTTGTTGTTTATTGCCGCCATTCCATTTCTTCTGGGTAACGAAACAAGGCCCTTGCTGCCGCTGAATGGCGTCTCCATTTTTACCCGTGACCGGATAGACATGATGTTGCTCGTCCGCCCGGATTTGCGACGGACTTACCCAATGGCTATACGCGCGGCGCTGGATAAAAAGCCTGCTGAGGTGGGATTGATTCTGGGGGAGGATGATTGGGAATATCCATTGTGGGTGCTTAGCGGTAAGTCTGCTTCTCGACAATGGCCGGAGTTTCGGCATGTGGTCATTCCAAATCTGACACGGGAGTTGGAAATGGGAAGAGCACTGCCGGATGTGATTATCGCGACGCGTCCCCTGTTACGGTCGGCCATCGCGGCGCATGGTTATGAGATTGTCTATGAAGACGGCGCAATCCGCGTCTTAAAGCGGAATAGATAGTAATCTCTGTTTCATATGAGGCACCTGGTGCCTCATGCTGTCCCTGTGAGACAAGGGATTTGGAAATGCCTGATTTCTTAACAATTGAGATGACAGGGAGTTATGTGTTTATTGCGGGTCGAAAGCCGGGTTGGCACAACCTATGCATAGTACAAAGGTCAGAAAGAAGGAGGGTTAAAAAATGAGAATGAAATCAAAAGTTACCATGGCGCTAGTGGCGCTTTGTGCGGTTTCCGCATGGGCGGATTGTGGAACGTGTGGAAGTCGTGAGAAGGA
>CAZZBA010000537.1:0-2417 GCA_964652765.1 uncultured Victivallales bacterium
GATGATGGCCGCCCAGTCCTTTGCGAGTGGAAACAGGCGTCCGGGCTTGGCGGTGTGGTTCATGCGTCAGTGTGGCACATGGCGCGGAGTGTGTCAAACAAGCGCAGTTCCTCGCTCATTGACGAAATATGGCCCTTAGCTAAAGAGCGCCACAGCGCTCGCCGATCAGCCGAAAGTATGGAAAAGCCTGATCGCATGGGCGACCGCCAAACGGAGCTATTCTCAAAGGTTTCCCCTCTGCCAAGATCGTCTCTTGGGGTGTATACCCGTCTGCGCTGTAAAAATCGCCGTTGCAGTGAATGACTCGCCCCGGAGATGCGAACTCAAATGAGGCGCTTAACCCTAAGAAATCGCTGAGGATCGGAGAAGGCTGTGCGCCCTGGTTGCTCAAGTAGGCCGTCCACTCCACCACCGGATAATCGCGGTAGACCAGGCATTCGAACTTCACTGACAGGCCGGTTTGAGCATCCAACCCAGTAAAGACGATCTGATCAATATTGGCATCGATCCCGTTTTTTGAGACCACCGGATTCCATAATTCGGGGATGCCGTTGACAGTTTTCCCATCGTATTGGAAAGAAATGGGTAAGTTGCCCGGGTTGGAGAACAGGTGGCCCGTCCACAATCGGCTTTGGGCCATATCTTCCGATGACGTTGTCGAAACATTGGAACTCATATGAATACCTCCAGGGGGGATAAATGATTGAATTGGATTGAGGGAAGTCGTTCTAAAGCCCTATTATCACGAGTAATCAGTACAGCGCTGCCTCATGTGACCGGAGCGCTTCCGCCCGCACCTGGCTAATCATCGTTGTTCATCCCAGAACCAACATCGCAATCTCCGGCCCTGGGTACCAAGTCGCTCAAGAGGCGGCGCACCGCCTCCAGGCTCAGTATATGCTCTCATTCGTGTTCTCCCTTGAAAACGGCATTCACCCGCCGCAGGCGTTCGGGATACTCGTGCCAGACCGGGTCTTCCGGGCCGGCATTGGTGCGCACGACAGCACCCAGGAATCCGTGGTCGCGCCAGGCACGCGTAGCGTGTTCGACCACTTCCCAATAGGCGTCAGAGCGTTCTTCCCAACGCAGGCGCGTATTGGCGCAGTAACTCGCGCCCTCGCCGACTACGAGTGGAACACCGGGGAAATGCGCGTCGCGCAGTTTCACCGCTTGCTCCGCTGCGTCTGAGGCCTTTTGTTTGTAATGATTGATATTGTTCTGGAGGTTCTCCTGAAGCAGCCTTTCCAGTTCTGGCATTGCGTTCGGATCGAGGTTGCGGTAGAGCCAGATGCGGCGAAACCAGTCGGGAGCGATGGGAGGTCGGCTCTTGCGGCTGTCCAGAATCGCCTGGAAGGGAACCAGATCCTTGCGCAGAAAACGGCTTATCGGAGCATAAAGCTTTGGGTTGTTTAGATCAGCATCGGGAGCCAGGAGGTCACCCTCGAAGACCTTGTAGACATCCCAGAGGTAATAACTGTGGAAGTTCCAGACCTGCATGTTGCGCGGAACCAGTTCCGTGTTGGTCTGGGGAGTGTAAGTATCCAGGGCGAACCGCATCTCCGGATGCCGCGCTTTGAGATACGCAAGCGCTTCCTCGTGCAAGGCTCGGAATTGGTTTAACAACTCAACCGGTTTCCTTTCTGTCCCATACCCACTGACGAAGTTTAAGCCGTCTACCTCGTTGAAGATCTCGGCGAACGCGAGCACGTCTTCCAGCCCCCTTTGCTTCAATTCCTCGATGATCCGGTCCAGCCCGCGAGCAAAGTACATGAAGCGCTCTTCCGGCGGTAAGCCCATCAGTTCGGCTGTCACCCGTTCGTCGGTGAACCAAAAAGTATGCAGGTAATACCAGCTCGAAAGAATGACCTTGACGTTGTGGTGTTGGGCAACCGTGCAAAGTTCGATCAATCGTTTGAGCAGGTCAACGCGGCCGCCGGTCATGTGCTCCATCTGGCGGGTGAAGTGTCCGTGTCCGGGCAAGACGGGGAAGAACTCGAGTTCCCCGCGCGGGTGTCCGTCGGCGTCATGGGAGATACCCGCGCCTCCTTCGACGCGGATGCAGTTGAAGCCGCGCTCGACCAGTTCGGTCATGCGCAGTTCGAGGTCATTAAAGAACCCATTCGTACCTGTGTCCCACAAGGCCCAGATCCAGAACGAAATCGCCAATCGGTCGGTCATTTCCTTACTCCTTTTTACTTGGATCATTGTTTGTAAAACCATGGCTTCACTTCGGGATTTACCGGATGCTCGGGCCACTTCCCTCCCATGACATCCGCCACCGCTAGAACGGCACGGCGCCGGCAATCGGCGTCGGCTTCTTTCGACGCGGCCGCAACATGCGGTGTCAGCAACACATTCTCGAGTTGGAACAAGGCATGGTTTGTCGGGAATCCTCCCTCAGCAAAGACATTGACAAC
>CAZZBA010000538.1:0-2408 GCA_964652765.1 uncultured Victivallales bacterium
TCGATGATACGCCGGTGGATTACCGTCCGGTTCTGCAGGTCATCGATGGCATCGACCGCAATCACAAGCTGGGGTTGATCTGTGAGGCGAAAGTCGGCAATGGCAAACTGCTGGTCTGCACGATCGACCTGCCCGGCCTGCAGGCGCATCCCGAGGCCCGGCAGCTTCTCGCCAGCCTCTACCGCTATGCCGGCAGTCCCGCATTCAAGCCCGCGCACGAATTAAGTATCAGCACGCTAAAAACGCTTGTTTAATGAAGGCATGGTGAGTGTTCTGCTTGTGCAGGGCATAGCCGGCGTTGCAATCCCGGTTGCACGAACTGATCGCGGAGGAGATATGAGACCGTCGTTGGCCCGCACAATTTATCCAGCCAGCCTGCTGCTCGAGGGCAAGCCCTGTCTCATTGTCGGCGGCGGCAAGGTGGCGGTCCGCAAGGCGGGTGGGTTGCTTGAAGCCGGTGCGTCTGTGACGGTGGTCAGTCCGGAGCTGGATGAGCGCCTGGCCGAGCTGGTGAGGCAGAAGCGTGTTCAGTACGTCGCCCGTCCGTTCCAGGCGGATGATCCCGAGGGCTTCGTGATTGTGTTTGCGGCGACGGGCAGCAAGCAGGTCAATCGCGATGTGCTGGAGGCCTGCCGTGCCCGGCGGGTCTGGTGCTGCCCGGTGGATGGCAACTGGATGGATGGTGATTTCGTGACCCCGGCCACCTTTCGTTCGGGGCCGCTTTCGGTCGCGATATCGACTGGCGGGCAGAGCTGCCGCCGTGCGCGCCTGATCAAGGAGAACCTGGTCCGCCATATCGATATGGTGGACAGCGCCGATTGCGTGGTGATCGGCACCAGTCACCAGCAGATGGATCTACAGGGTCGCGAACCGTTCCATCTGGCGGCGGAGCGCATGGAGGAAGCGGGCCGGCTGCTGATGCACGTCTGGGGGATCCATGAGTTCATCCTGCTGGACACTTGCAACCGGATCGAGCTCATGGCGGTCAAGGCCGCCAGCGCGGGAACGGATGCCCTGGTGCTCAAGATCCTCGGCTTCGATCAGCTCCCTCCGGACCGCTATTATGTCAAGCGCGGCGGGGTTGCCTTCGAGCATGCCGCCCTGCTGGCGGCGGGGCTGCTCTCGCAGATGCCAGGGGAGAACCATATCGTCGCTCAGCTCAAGGATTCGCTGGTCTTCTCGACCGCCAAGGGCTGGGCAGGTGGCATGATGTCGGAATGGATCGCCGCCGCGCTCCACATCTCGAAGGAAATCCGCGTACAGATCCCTGCCAGCCTGTCGCAAGGGGAGATCGAGGATGCCGGTGTCCGGTATGTGTGTCAGAAGCGGCCTGACACCGGCACCCCGATCGCGGTGCTGGGAACGGGGATTGTGGGGCAGGGCGTCGTGCGTCTGCTCGCGCGGCTGGGCCGCCGCTGCCAGTGGTTCTACCATCGGAATGAACCAGCAGCGGACGCCGTGCCGGAGGGCGTCGCGCTGACCCCCTGGTCCGGGCTGGCGTCCGACCTGGAGAAGGCCGCCGTGGTGATTGTGGCGACGGCTGCAGAAAGTCCGGTCCTGAGTCTGGCGACGGCGGGTCAGTTGAAGGCGGCTGGCGAGCTGCTGCTGCTGGATCTCTCCACGCCGCGCAACATCGATCCGGCTTTGGCGGCGATCCGCCCCGGTATTGAACTTGCTGATCTCGACGTCTTGAAGTCCTGGAATAAACAGGCTTCGCCCACGCTGGCCTCGCTGCTGCTCTCGGGGGCGGACATTGTGCATCAACACAAGGGCATGTATCGCGCCATCATGCGCAGTTTCCAAGGCTAGCCGCGTCATTTGTCCTACTGTTTAGTTGACGGCACGGCCGGATTGCTGCTGGCAGATCTGTCGCGCCCATGCCCCATCTGATGAAGAAGCCCATGAGACGGCGCCGTTGTCGCCTCGGTAATATAGTTGATAGATTTCACAAAATCAGTAGCATTCTGCCCGTCATAACCGAGATCACGGGCATAATCATTGAGCAGGACCTCCCGCTGCATCTCCATCATTTCGCCCATTCCCCGCATATTCATGAAAACCTGCGGCATCAGTTCGCGGGCGGCGGTGCCTTCCGGATCGGCCGCGATCTGCGCCATGGCACTGTTGAAAAACTCCATCCGCTCGAGGACCGCCAGATGGTTTTCCAGATAGGCCGGGGCAAGCCCTTCGACAGGAACCGCTTTCATGAATTCGAGTCGTTCATTCGTCTGCGATGCCATATCCTGGAGCCGCTCCTGACCTTCCTTTCGACGCCGCTCGTATTCGGCGGGATCCTGCGCCTGCATTCGATCGCGCCGGCTTTGCATGCGTTCAACCATTTCCTGGCGCCGCTTTTCACGTTCCGCCTCGACCGCTTCCAGTTCGGCAATCCTTGCCTGCAACCGCTG
>CAZZBA010000539.1:0-2407 GCA_964652765.1 uncultured Victivallales bacterium
GTCCTGCAAGGTACCGGCAAAGACGGCGCGGATGGTCTGCAGCCCGGCGGTCATGATGTTCTGCTTGTCGAAGGCCGCCGCAGTGTAGGAGACCACGATGGGGCTGTTCTCGATGCCGCCGTCGGGTGTGCGCATCGGCGTGGCGGCGTTGAAATCGGCGAGAACCGTGCCGGGGTTGTAGCCGACACCCCAGGCCTTGAACAGCGTCGACAGGTCCGATTCGATCTCGGGCATGCCGTAGGGCGATGCGGCCGCACCGCCTTCCTGGTCGGCGATGCTCATCGGGTCGACGAGGATCACCGCCCGCCCGCCGCGCAGCACATGCTGGTCGATCGCGAACTGCGCCCGCGGCGAGAGGTTCTTCGGATGCGCGACGACCAGCACATCGACCGATGCCGGGATGCCGTCCTCGGGCGTCTCGATCATCTGCACGTCATAGTCCTTGCGCAGTTCCTGGAACGCGATCCAGGCTGGCTGTTGCGGCTGCATCATTGGCATTCCCGGCATCATCGGCGGCGAACTGCCCAGTACCGGCAGGCTGCTGATCACCCCGATCACCTTCTTTTCCGGGTTCGTGACCTGGTGGATCATGCGGCTGATGTTGAACTCCAGCATCTGCTGCATGCGCGGATCCAGCCCTGGAAGTGCGGCTTCGGCATTACCCGCGCTTGCCACGAGGCCGAAGTACAACGGCGAACCGAACACCTCGATCGCCTGTCCGGCGATGCCGTACTTGCGCGCCCATTCCTCCTCGTCCGAGTCGGGCTTCGGGTCGAGCTTCTGCACGATGATATTGCCCTTGGCGGCCAGGCGGTACTCCGTCAGCAGGTCCTCGACCTGTCGCGCGTAGGTGCGCAGCCCCGAGGGGACGCGCGGATTGCTGCTGTTGAAGAACAGCTTCAGCGTGACCGGTTCCTCGATCGTCGCCAGCATGTTGCGGGTTCCCTCGGATAGCGAGTAGAGCTTCTCCTCGGTGAAGTCGGCCCGCAGGCGCAGGTTGCGCACGATCACGTTGGCCGCCGCGAGGATCACGAACAGGGCCAGCAGCGCGACCGTGCCGCGGCCGATGCCCACCACGGTCTTGCGCTCGCCGAGCGTGATGTGGGCAGCGGTCAGCATGAAGGCCATCACACTGGCGTAGTAGGCCACGTCGGCCAGATCGACCACGCCGCGCTTGATGGCATCGAAGTATGGCATGAAGCTGAGCGCGGCGACCGCGTTGACCACCCAGGCCGGAGCCCAGCGCGAAAAGAAGCCGGTGACCGGTTCCCAGCCCGCCAGCAGCAGCACGAAGCAGGCCGAGAGGGCGAGCACGAAGCTGATAACCTGGTTGCGGGTCAACGAGGATGCCAGCATCCCGACCGCCACGTAGGCGCCTGCCAACAGGACCGAGCCGAGATAGCCGCAGATGATCGCGCCGGGATCGGGACTGCCGAGGTAGACGACCGTGCCGATCATCGGGATGGCCGTCAGCAGCACACACATGGCGATGAACAGCCAGGCGGCCAGGAACTTGCCGATGATCGCCTGCGTCATCGTCAGCGGCATGGTCAGCAGCAGTTCGATCGTGCCCGTGCGCCGTTCCTCCGCCCATAGTCCCATGGTGGCGGCTGGCACCAGCAGCAAATACACCCAGGGGTGCCAGAAGAAGAACGGCTCGAGGTCGGCGATCCGCCGCTCGTAGAAGCCGTTGACCGAGAGCGTCAGGAACCCGGTCAGCAGCAGGAAGACAATCATGAAGACATAGGCCACCGGCGACTCGAAGTACGACTTGAGTTCGCGGCGGAAAATCGTGCAGGTGTTGCTAAGCGCAGCTTTCATGTTCAGCGTTCCTCCCCAATCGTCAGTTTCCGGAAAACATCCTCCAGCCGTCCCGTGTCGCTCATCGCCTTGAGTTCCGAGGGCGTGCCGTTGGCGACGACCTTGCCGCGGGCGATGATCAATGCCCGGGTGCAGACCGCATCGACCTCCTCGAGGATATGCGTGGAGACAATGATGACCTTTTCCGCGGCCATTTCCTTGATCATCTCGCGCACGACGAACTTCTGGTTCGGGTCGAGGCCGTCGGTCGGCTCGTCCATGATCAGCACCGGCGGGTCGTGCAGGATCGCCTGCGCGAAGCAGGTACGCTGCCGGTAGCCCTTGGAGAGCGTGCTGATCGTCTGGTGGCGCACGCTGTCCAGGTGGCTGCGCTTGATCGACGCCTCGACGCGGTCGGCCAGCTCGCCGCCCTTGAAGCCGCGGATGCTGCCCGCGAACCGCAGGAATCCGGTGACGGTCATCGTTCCGTAGACGGGTGCGTTCTCGGGCAGGTAGCCGAGCTGGCGTTTGACGCCGACGGGGTTTTCTGCCACATCCAGCCCGCCGACGAGGGCGCTGCCGCCCGTGGGTGGCAGGAAGCCCGTGA
>CAZZBA010000540.1:0-2407 GCA_964652765.1 uncultured Victivallales bacterium
GGTTACAGCGGCGGGACCGTCGCGGATTTACACCGCGTTCCGAGATGCCGATGCTCCCCAAAAATTCGGGGCTACTTTTACACCACCGAGGCAAGGTGTGTCAAAGTTTAAATAGGGGTTGAATGCGCTTGGTCATTCTGTTTCAATCCCCTTCCCGCCATGCACAGAACCGTACATATCCATGACGCGATCCTGCTGATCGGGCCTACCGGCAGCGGCAAGACACCGCTGGGCGCGTATGCCGAGACGGCCGGTTTTGCCGGACGCCGCTGCGTGCATTTCGACTTCGGACACCAGCTCCGCCTGGCCGCCGCGGGCGAACCGCCGGAGAACGGCCTGGACGCGGCCGCGACGGCACACGTCCGCGAGGTGCTCGCCACCGGTGCCCTGCTGGAGAACGAGGCATTCACCATCGCCGAAACCATCCTGCGCCGCTTTATCGAGCGCCATACCACTCGCCCGGACGACATCATCGTGCTCAACGGCCTGCCGCGCCACACCGGCCAGGCGGAACGGATCGCCGGACTGCTGCGCGTCATCGCGATCGTCCACCTGCAATGCCCGCCCGAGGTCGTCTTCGCCCGTATCCGCCACAACAGCGGCGGCGACCGCACCGGGCGCCATGACGACACCCCGGAGGACATCCACCGCAAACTCGCGATCTTCGAGGAGCGCACCGCGCCCCTGCTCGAGCACTACCGCCAGCAGGGAGTCTCCGTCATCACGCGGACGGTCTCGTTGCAGGATTCCCCGGCCGAAGTCTGGCCGTTACCGGAAGACACCAGGCATGGATACATCATTGCCCGAGCCGGTACTCGCGGAAGCTCTGGTGGCTGTTGCCGTCAATCCTGATCACCGCGTTCGGCTTGCCGCTCTCGCCTGGAAGCAGCCTGAACCAGACAAAGTCGTTGCGGTCGTTCAGTTCATCCAGGTCCTCAGTCGAACCGTCCACCGCCCGGCGCATGGCTTTCTCGAAATCCTTCGCGGCAAAGAAGCGCGCGAATCCATCCTCATTCGTATAGGCACGCCAGGCTGTGTATCCCCGCATGGCACTGGGTTCCGCCGGATCGGGAACATACACGGTGGTCCGGTTGACGAAGTCCAGGTTGTCAAGCGAGCTCACAGGAACGCCTCCAGCCTGGGACCGAAGATGTCCCAGTTCAGCGCCTCGTTGAAAATGCCCAGAACCACGAGCACCGCCCCGATCGCCAACAGGATCAGCGTGACGGACACAACCGGCTCAACAGCCTCACTTTCGATTTCATTTATCTCCCTTTCCGATCTTTGCCTTCTTCGGTATCTTTTGCCGGCCAGGGGCCGAGATAAGAAAAACTCACACCGTTATGAATGATATGCCGTTGTCACGCATGCGGCCATCGAGCACTTGTTTCCTGAAGCCAGTTGCGAGCGATAAGCTCGTGTCCCTGGGGTAGAGGGTGTACCCCGTCCCAAATCCAATGCTCCGGCGTGACATTATCGGCAGCGGCATCGAAAATGTCCTGCATCCTGATATGGACCGCGTCATAGTTCTTCGCCAGCCGGGCAACAACCAAGCGCAAGTTATCGATGGCATTTCGGCGGGATGTCCACGCTTCCTCATCCTTCAATTTTCCTGAGCGAAGAACGAAGGGATCCAGGAGGACAAGACGCAAGTCAGGATTGGATGCCCTGCTGGCCTCAAGTATAAACCTGTAGTCAGACTCAAAATCATCTGCCCGCACCTCTTTTCCGACGTCGTTAGTGCCGATGAGGATGCTCAGGACGTCAGGTTTCATATCGATGGCATCCTTTTGCCAGCGCTTGCGAAGATCGGCAACCGTGTGCCCGCTCATGCCGCGGTTATAGATATCCAGTTCTGCTTCCGGCATATCGACACCAAGCCTCGCGGCAATAAGATACACGTAACTATGGCCAAGATAGTGATTGCGATCACTTTGATTGCGCCCCCAGTTCATATCCGTAATGGAGTCGCCCTGAAAAAGAAGACGACTGCCCTTGTTGAAGGCTGGTAAGCGGTAGCTATAGCTGCCGACTCCGGATGGATTCACATAGGCATCCGTCAGAGCTTTATCGGTCTTGCCCGGCATAGCGCTTGCTCCTTTTTGTCTACGTAATCCCCACTTGCACAAATGCTTTCAGAACGTCCCCGCTTACCCCCGCTTGCCCTTCGAATGTTCTGGATTCATGCAGGACGATGGGCAGGCGTTCTCTTGTGAGTTCATGGTGTTTGAATTTGCTATGCCGGACAGAACGCCCGCGGTCATGGTGGCGAGCTTGCGAGCCTACCATGCACCGCGATGTTGGGCACAGCCTATTCCACCTATCAAAGCTCGCCTTTGATCGCTCGTTCCATCTCCTTGTCCTTCTGGCGAAAGTAGATGAAGACCAGAACCCCGAAAACAAACAC
>CAZZBA010000541.1:0-2402 GCA_964652765.1 uncultured Victivallales bacterium
CGCCAGCATGGGCTTGAGCATGTTGCCGGCATCCGTCGAGCCTTCGGTGCGTCCGGCACCGACAATCGTGTGCAGCTCGTCGATGAACAGGATCACGCGTCCCGCGGAGGCCTTTATCTCGCCCAGCACCGCCTTGAGACGTTCCTCGAATTCGCCACGGTACTTGGCACCGGCCATCAGCGAGGTCAGGTCGAGCGCGAAAAGCGTCTTGTCCTTCAGCCCCTCGGGCACATCCCCGCGCACGATGCGGTGCGCCAGCCCCTCGACAATGGCGGTCTTGCCCACGCCTGGCTCGCCGATCAGCACGGGGTTGTTCTTGGTCTTGCGCGAGAGGATACGAATCACGCTGCGGATCTCGCTGTCGCGGCCGATCACCGGATCGAGCTTGCCCTTGCGCGCCAGTTCCACGAGGTCCACGCCGTATTTCTGTAGCGCCTCGTAGGCGCCCTCGGGGTTGTCGCTCGTCACCCGCTGGTTGCCGCGCACATCGCGCAGCACCTCCAGCAGGCTGTCGCGCTTCACCCCCAGTTCCGCCAGTACCCGGCCCGCAACCGTGCCGCGGCCTTCGTCGACAAACGCCAGCAGCAGATGCTCGACGCTGATGTACTCGTCCTTCAGCGCCGACGCCTCGTCGCCCGCCTTGACCAGCAGCGTATTGAATCGCTGCGTGACGTAGACCTTGCCGGCCTCGGCCCCGCCGCCGGAAACCCGCGGACGCTTCGACAGTTCCTGCTCCAGCCGCGCCTTGAGCGTCGGCAGACTCACCCCCAGCCGCTCGATCAGCCCCGGCACCAGCCCGCCTTCCTGCTCAAGCAGACAGAACAACACGTGCTCCCCGTCGATCTCCTGGTGACCATACCGCACCGCCACCACCTGCGACTGACGAATCGCCTCCTGCGCTTTCTGGGTCATCTTGCTTAAATCCATGACAAAACTCCTTTCCGAATCCTGCCAACAAAACAAGCATCCCCCATGCCAACCACCTAACACCCAGCAAAACAGCCTATTTTATGCCATTAATTGCCAACAAGAGACATACTGTCACGAACACCAAACACCAGCTCGCATCCACAATTGAGCCATATTGGCGCATATATGTATCATCAGCCACAATCGTCGCACGTAATCGTTCACCGCTCTGCCACGCATGGCTCACCACAGGTTCGCCGCCCATCCGGCAATCCATGCAGGTTTACTACTGGACGTCAGCAGTGGTTGTTGCCCGCCCCTCGAGCAGCATGTGCAGATCAGAGCGCTTCGCGCCGAGCTTCTTCAGGAAACGGCGGATCACGGTTTCGGCAAGCACTTCGACACCAGCCACATCGCTCTCGTTTACCGGGATCTGCCCACCGGCCATGGCCGTGTGACCACCTCCACTGCCAAGCTTGCCGACGAGGTGGTGCATCAGCTTGCCCGCATCCGCGCTGACGTCGTACGATCGCACGGAGATTAGCAGTTCGTCGCTGTGCACACCCAGCGCCAGCGCCCAGGTGGTTTCCTCATCGCGCAGAAGCAGGTCGGCGACCTCCGAGACGATATCGGGATTGTCAACCTTACCCAGGTTCGTGAACACGCAATCGCCGGCTGATTGCGCGCGCGTGAGCGCGGCGGCAATCGTCCTGAAGTAGGCGCGCGGGACGCGTGCCATGGCGATGCGCCCCAGCATCCGCTTGTTCGACGAGGGATAGAGAGCCAGGAAGGCATCGATATCCGCCTGCGTGGCCTCGCGCCCGAAATCGGCCGTATCCGAGCGGATGCCGTAGAGCAGCGCGGTCGCCAGCGGAACCGGGATCGGGACGTCCGCGTATTGCATGTATTCCTGGAAGATCGATGAGGTGGCTCCATAGCGCTTGCGCACATCGAAGAAAGGCGCCTTGCGTGTCAACGGCCGGATCGGATGGTGATCGATCACGATATCAGGGACCACCAACGGATCAAGCGCGTTGTTGCCTGCCCCCGGCTGCGTATCGACCAGCGCGATGCAGTCATAATTCTCCGGCGGCGTGTTCGCCAGGGGCTGCACATTCAGCCCGAGATATTTCAACAGGGCGCGGTTCTCGGCCCGGCTTACAAAACCACCACAGGCCAGCGTGGTGGTCACCTCACCCTGGCTGCGCGCCAGCTCGCGAAGGGCCGCCGCAGCCCCGATGGCGTCCGGATCGGGAAAGTCCTGCATCACGATCAGCAGCGTACGCTTGTCCTTGAGCACCGACATCAGTCGTTGCGCCTTGTCCCCCTTGCCGCATCTGCCTTTGGCCCTTGTCATCTTTCACCGTTTCAGTTGTTGCAACATGGCACCGCTAGAGACCAAGCAAACGCCGGTAAGGAATCGTGACCCCGTAGTCACGCCCGGTCTTTCGCAGATCGCGCAGGATCTCGCTGTCGCGGCTGCGGGCATACTC
>CAZZBA010000542.1:0-2398 GCA_964652765.1 uncultured Victivallales bacterium
TTTGTTCTCCGCCATGGTCCATTGCTCCTTGGCGGAATCGATCATGCGCAGGTTGCTGATGCAGGCGTTCTCCTGGGCTGAGGCTCGGGCCTTGACGAACGAGGGGATGGCGATGCCTGCCATCAACCCCAACGGTGCCACGAACATGGAGCCGACGAGCTGCTGTCCGCCCGAGGCGCTGGTTCCGCTGGCCTGCACGCCGGTGCGAAGATTGTAGAACGTGAACGCCGACCGCGTGTCGAGATTCTGGTCCATCAGACTGCGCACCTGGTTGAAGACGGCCTGTTCCTCGCCGCCGCCGACAGGCATCTGGCTGAACACCTGGTCGCGGACGCTCTTGAAGATATTCCCGAGGCGGCTGCTGACGAACAGGATGCCGTTGTTCGTAGTGGCGGCGGGAAAGGCCTTCGCGAATTCCGGTTCGGTCTTCAGCCCCCCGCCGTTGGTGGCGGCATTCAGGGCATCGGTGACCACGTCCGAGGTCGTGCCCATGAGCAGGTAATTGCCGTGGGTGGCCAGCGTGAGCTGCATCGGGAACGGGGCCGGGATCGGGAAGGGGATGTTGTAGACCGTGGCGTCGCCAAGGCGGACTTCCGGCAGCGGCATCTGCAGCTTCTGCGCGAAGGCCTTCTTGACGGTGTCGATGATCGTGCTGTCCTTGACTGCGGTGACCAGCAGCAGTGACGGGGCCGGGATGGTTGCGCCTGCCGTCCCATCCAGCGGGATCGTGACCGTGGACGAGGACGAGAGCTGGATGGAGAGGACGCCCTCCGGCGCGATCGACTGGATCAGGGCATCGGGCGCGACGCCGACCTGGGCGGTGAACATCGCCAGGGCCGTATCGAAACCGCCGGAGGCCTCGCTTCCGCCGATCTCCGTCACGCCGCTGCGCACGAGCTGCCAGAGGGCGCGCATATCGGCCGTGCCGGAGCGTGCCAGCACGGTGTCCTTAGGCAGGTAGGCGTGGACTTTCATGGCGGAGGGGGCACCGCCGACCAGTGCCAGCCAGAGCGGCAGGCGGGCGGCTTCGGCATCCCGTGCGACAAAGGTCTTGATCGTGTTGATGCCATCGGCCCGGGGCACGACGCTCATGCCGATGCCCTTGACTGCGTAGAATCCGTTCTGCTTGAGGAACGCCGCTAACTTATCGAGGGTGGCCGCAGGGTTGTTGGCTGCTCCAGGCATGGACGGGGCGATGGCGGCGATACCGCTGATGGCGTTCATGGCTTTCTCGACCAGGCCGTCGACATTGGCAATGACGATCAGGTCGCCGCCGGTATCGAGTCGATCGTGGATGTTGTTGTAGACCTGGAGGCTGGCGGCAGGATCGCGGGGGGTGGCGGCATGGGTGGCCAGCGGCAGGGTGGCTATAGCGATGGCCAGTAGGCCGTGGGACAGGGCGCGGAGGGGCATGTTGTATTCCTTTCGTGGTTGTGAAAACGGCAGCATTCTGGCCATTAAGTCACCACAAAAGCGAGAATAAAGTTGGAGAGACTGAAGACCGAAGACGGAAGCCTGAAGACAGCTTACATCGCTGGAGAATATTTAACCACAGAAGACACAGAACACACAGAAAAGTGCAGCACTGGGAGTTTAACCGCGAATTTTTCTAATTGGACGAATTGATCAATAATTCGCTAAATTCGCGGTTAAAAAAGCCGAGCACCAGTTCTGTGGTTTCTGTGTATTCTGCGGTTAAAAAACAGAGCATAAGCAGTCTGCAGTCTGCAGTCTACAGTCTCCCTCTCCCCACCCGTATCACCACGGCGGGGCCGCCGACGGGGGTGAGGGTGTAGTGGCGGGAGGCGGCGGGGATCAGGCAGCTTGTGCCTTGGTCGGCCGTGGCGACGGTGCCGCCAGCCCCGATCAGGACCGTGCCGCTGACGGCAAAGATGATGTGGAAGCTGGTGCCGTCGTGCGCGACCGGCTCGGGGGCGTTGAGGACCAGGCGTTCGCTGCTGAAGAACGGGCAGGTGATGATATCGGCAACCGTGTTCGGTCCTTCCCCCGGCCGCGGACGCGGCGAGCAGACCTCCGGTGCGCCGTTATCCCAATCGATCACCTGCATGGCCTGTTCCAGATGCAGCTCGCGCGGGCGGCCCCTCTCGTCAGTGCGGTTCCAGTCGTACACGCGGTAGGTGGTGTTGGAGTTCTGCTGGATCTCAAGCAGCAGGCAGCCGGCACCGATGGCATGGACGCGCCCGCCAGGCACGAAGACCGCGCGGCCTGGCTTGGCTGGCACGGCTGCCAATGCCTCGGTCTCGAGCGTTCCGTCGCGCAGGGCTTTCTCGAAGCGCTCGCGGGTGCAGCCGGGGCGGAGCCCGGCGTAGATCTGCGCGGCGGGATCGGCCTCGAGCACGTACCACATCTCGGTCTTGGGTTCGCCGCCGGTGCGGTG
>CAZZBA010000543.1:0-2373 GCA_964652765.1 uncultured Victivallales bacterium
GTGCGAGAGCAAGGAGTTAGTCCGATGGACAAACCCATGGGCTTTGTCCCCCCCCGGACAAGTGCTTGCCAGCGGCGGGCGTTCTGTGTTAGCTTGTGACTTCCTCGCAATCAAACCCATTTTGCTGGATTCCCAAGGGCTACCCATGGCGGAAACGAAACAGAAATACGACGAGAGCAAGATCAAGACGCTCTCCTCGCTCGAGCACATCCGGCTGCGCACCGGCATGTACATCGGACGCACCGGCGACGGATCGCAGTACGAGGACGGCATCTACATCCTGCTCAAGGAAGTGGTCGACAACGGCATCGACGAGTTCATCATGGGCCACGGCAAGCGCATCGCCGTGAAGGTCGAGAACAACATCGTCTGCGTGCGAGATTTCGGCCGCGGTATCCCGCTCGGCAAGGTGGTCGAGTGCGTCTCGGAGATCAACACCGGTGCCAAGTACAACGACGACGTCTTCCAGTTCAGCGTCGGCCTCAACGGGGTCGGCACCAAGGCCGTCAACGCGCTATCGGAAACCTTCCTGGTTCGCAGCCACCGCGAGGGCGAGTATGTCGAGGCGCGCTTCGAGCGCGGCATCCTGGTCAAGAAGAGCAAGGGGCATTCCAAGGACCGCAACGGCACGCATGTCGAGTTCAAGCCCGATCCGGAGATTTTTGGCGAGTTCAGCTTCCTAGAGGAGCATATCGCGCGGCGCATGCGTTTCTATGCCTATCTCAACGCGGGGCTGCAGATCGACTGCAATGGCCAGTCCTACGTCTCGGAAGGCGGGCTGCTGGACCTGATCACCGAGGAGAGCCTCTACGAGAAGATCTACTCGCCGCTCCATTTCCGCGACACGACGCTGGACTTCGCCTTCACCCACACCAACCGCTTCAGCGAGGAGTACTTCTCCTTCGTCAACGGCCAGTTCACCAACGACGGCGGCACCCACCTGAGCGCCTTCCGCGAGGGGCTGCTCAAGGGGATCAACGACTACAGCAAGGGCAAGTTCGAAGGCGACGACGTGCGCGAGGGTATCCTGGCGGCCGTGGCGATCCGCCTGAAGGACCCGGTCTTCGAGTCGCAGACCAAGAACAAGCTCGGCAACACGGAGATCCGGGGCCCACTGGTGAACCGCGTGCGCGACTGCGTGGTCGACCTGCTCCACCGGGACAAGCGCACGGCCGACAAGCTGATGATGAAGATCGAGGATACCCAGAAGCTGCGCAAGGAGCTGCAGACGGTCAAGAAGATAGCCCGCGAACGATCCAAGGCCATCTCCATCCGCATCCCGCAGCTCAAGGACTGCAAGATCCACCTGGACAAGAAGAAGGGCAAGGGGCAGGAATCGATGATCTTCATCACCGAGGGCCAGTCCGCCGCCGGGTCGCTCGTCAGTTGCCGCAATGTGAACACCCAGGCGATCTTCACGCTCAAGGGCAAGCCGCTGAACATGTGCGACCTGAAACGCGACGCGATCTACAAGAACGTGGAGGTCTACAACCTGATGCGCAGCCTCGATATCGAGGAGCACACCGACAACCTGCGCTACCAGCGCGTGATCATGGCGACCGATGCCGATGTCGACGGCCTGCATATCCGCAACCTGATGATCACGTTCTTCCTGCGCTTTTTCGAACCGCTGGTCGCGCAGGGGCACCTGATGATCCTCGAGACCCCGCTTTTCCGCGCCCGCACGCGCAAGGAGACGATCTACTGCTATAGCGAGGCGGAGCGTGACGCGGCGACGGAAAAACTCGGGGCCAAGGCCGAGGTCACCCGCTTCAAGGGACTCGGCGAGATCTCCCCCGGCGAATTCAAGCAGTTCATCAGCGACGACATGCGCCTGCGCCCGGTCAGCATCAGGAACGAGCACTCGATTTCCGAGGTGCTGAATTTCTACATGGGCAAGAACACCCCCGATCGGCGCGACTATATCATGCAGAACCTGATTATCGACCCGAGCGTATTATGAAGAAAAAGCTGCCACAGCAGGAATTCAGTTTCGACGCCTGGGCCGACCCCGGACTGGAGACCACGGCAGAGGCCACCCCCGCACCGGTGGCCGCCGAGGATTCGCCCGATGGCGGGAGCGCAGGCACGCCCGATGAGGAGCGCCCTGCCGACGGCGGCGCGAAAGCCCCCACCCTGCCCGGCGGCGGAGTAACCGGCAGCCACGGGCCGCTGCGCGCCATGATGGACCGCAATTTCCTCGAATACGCCTCCTACGTCATCTGCGACCGGGCGATCCCGACCATGGAGGACGGCCTCAAACCCGTGCAACGGCGCATCCTCTGGTCGCTGCACGAGAACGACGACGGCCGTTTCACCAAGGTGGCCAACATCGTCGGCCACTGCATGCAGTACCACGCGCATGGCGACGCC
>CAZZBA010000544.1:0-2347 GCA_964652765.1 uncultured Victivallales bacterium
CGCCGTGGGCGGCCTCAAAGACGCCGATCTGGTTGGATACCGCGTCCGTGAAGGATCCCTTCTTGTGGCCGAAAAGCTGGCTGTTGATCAGTGAGTCGGTGAACCCGGCGCAGTTGACCACGATAAAGGGCCCGTCCTTGCGCGGGCTGCAGGCGTGGATCGCGCGGGCCACCAGCTCCTTGCCGGTCCCCGTCTCGCCCTCGATCAGGACCGTCGCATGGACACGGGCGACGTCGCGGATCAACTGGAAGGTCCGCAGCATGGGCTCGCTCCTGCCCGTCATCTTCTCGAAAACGGCTTTCTCGTTCAGGCGTCCGCGCAGCTCCTGCAGTTCGGAGATGTCGTAGAAGTAGGCGATGCGGAAGGCGGGATCGCGGGGGTCGGGGCGGACGTCGGCCTCCAGGTGGCGCAGCGCCCCCTCGGTCTCGAGCGCGAGCCGCACCCGGGCACAGGCCGCGGGGTCGTCGGCCGTGAGCAGGGCCGCGAAGGCGGCGGCGGCCTGGCTGTCCAGCGGCAGCAGTTGCTGCCAGGGCCGTCCGGTGGCGGCGGTGCCGTCGGCGGTGGCGAGCAGCCGGTCCGCGTAGGCGTTGAGGAAGGTCACGGTCCCGTCCGGGGCGATGCGCACGGCGGCCACGCTGAGCTGGTTGAGGATCGCCTCCAGGTGCTCGTTATGGGCGCGGAGCTGCGCGAGCATGCTGAGCTGGCGGGCCTTGAGAAGCTGTAGGTCGTTCGACTGCTGCTGGAAGGTCTGCTGCTGGTACGCCTCGACGGTTGAATCCAGCAGGATCATCCAGGCCCCGCCCGCGTCGGCGACCAGGTGGAGGTCCGCGCTGCGGTAGGAATCAGTCATCAGGTGGGGGATACTGGCGTTCTCGCCCTCCAGCGGCAGGAGTCCGACCAGCGCGTCGATCTGGTCGTCTGCCGGTCTGCCCTTGATCAGGGGGTGTTTCAGGTAGCGGTCCATCTCGCCGCCCCAGGATTGCAGGGTACCGTCGCCAGCGATGAAGGCATAGGCGGGCTGGCGCCCGTTGAGCAGTAGTGCCTCGAGGTAGCGGCGGACGGTCGGCGGCAGCGGGGTGGCGTTCATGGGGTTGCCTCGCTCAGGTTCTCGACCAGCGTGCGGAATCCCTCCTCGACCCCCTCGCCGGTGCGGGCGCTGCACCGTTGCACCGACCAGCCCTCGTCTTGCAGGGCCACCAGCGCATCCGCGTCGATGCGCCATTCGTCCTGCAGATCGCACTTGTTCAGCAGCAATACAAACGGCATCGGTCCCAGTTCGGTTTCCATGCGGGCGCGGATGCGGCGGGCGGTTTCCAGCGTTTCCGGGCGGGTCCCGTCGGCCACGAGCAGGCAGCCGTCCGCGCCGCGCACGTAGCTGGAGCGGACCTGCTGCACTGCATCCTCGCCATAGAGGTCCCAGATCAGCAGGGTTGTCTCCTGGCCGTCGACGTCGACGGTTTTCTTGTCGATCTTGACACCGACGGTGGTGAGGTACTTCTCGGGGAAGATACTGAGGACATAGCGGCTGACCAGGCTGGTTTTGCCAACGGAAAAAGCGCCCAGCATGCAGATCTTGCGTTTCAATGCCATTTTGGTCGCTGCTCCCGGTTTGTAATTTTGCATCCGGCTTCAGGCTGGATTCCGAATGATGGAACTGTAAACCTTGTCGCTGGCGGTTGCAAGATGAAAGCCAGTGCTTGACAAAGCGGTGCTACGCGGGTAGGTTGCCGAGTCTTCCATTTATGGAGGGCCGTTAGCTCAGTTGGTAGAGCACTTGACTTTTAATCAAGGGGTCTCGGGTTCGAGTCCCGAACGGCCTACTTTTTCTGGCATCTGGGAGGTGAGGGATTCGTAAATCACGGAGACGTCTACGTCAGGGGCCCGAAGCCCTGCTTGCCTTTTTCGCCTGGTGTCTCATCCCCCTGCTGCCTCGTTGCGTTGTCGTCCGGTTGGCACGCGTGTTCGGCACGGTTGCCTGGGTGTTCTCCCCGTCGCTACAGCGGATCTGCGAGGCGAACCTGCTAGTGGTATTCGGCGACGCCATCACCCCCGCCCGCCGGCGCCAGATCGGGCGAGCCTCCTTCCAGAACTTTGCGCTGACGATGCTGGATGTCTTCTGGTTCATGCGCTTCACGCACCGCCGGATGGAACGGTATGTGCGGATGGATGATTCGTTCCTGCCGGTGTTCGACCGTCCCCCGCTGATCGCCTTTACCGGGCATCTTGGCAATTGGGAGGTCATGAGCATGTTCTGCGGTTTTCGCGGTGCACCGGTTACGGCGGTGGTCAAGCCGCTGAAGAATCCGGTTGCTGGCTGTTGCTGCTGGAGCTCTATCAGCTGATGGGC
>CAZZBA010000545.1:0-2341 GCA_964652765.1 uncultured Victivallales bacterium
GCGCTGGAGACGGCACTGCGGGAGAAGTTGCTGTGGTTCTTCACGAATATCATCATGCCGCTGCTGCCCAGGGAGACGCAGGCGGCGGTCGAGGCCGGCGATAAGGTCGTCGAGTGGCGCGGGTTGATGGGGGTGGCGAGCGCGGACGGGGAGTGAGTGAGAGGAAGGGAGAGAGGTGTGCGTGGGTGTGGGTGTGGCGAGGGAGATCGAATAGAAGGTACGTGACACGGGTGACGCATGGGTAGAGATCAAAGACAATTTTGTGTTTACAGGTTGTAGATAAACGCGGTAACTTACCACATGTAAATCAGGGGGTTACGCCGATGTGGAAAAGCTGGGGGGGCATCGGAAAGCGCACGCTATTAAACCGCATATTAGGCACGAAGAAAGTATGGATCATAATATTCATCTCTTGCTCCAGAAAGTATCCGCGCAATTGGCTATTTTTTTGGAAAAGGAGTTGCCTCCGCTGTTTGAGGACTGGTGGATGAAAGCAGTCTTAAGCGTTCTCTCCTTTCAACAAAAAAGACGATTGGAGCAACGGAATATCACTTCGCTGGGCTACCTTGACTTGGCGGGGCTATTACGAGTACTGGATCAGAACTGGTATCAGATTTCCAGCAATTTGAACTTGGCATCCGAGTTCCGCCACTTCGTCAAGGAAATGCAGACGATCCGCAATCGCTGGGCTCACTCTGCCACAGAGGGATTTTCGGCAGACGATATTTATCGGGATTTGGACACCATCCAGCGTTTCGCAGGTGTCATACGCGCAGATGCCGAGTTGATTCGGGAGTTGCGGGAAACCAAAGCGGCCCTCCTCGTGGCGGTGCCCCCACCGCAATCGGCTGTCGCAGCGGCAAACCCGCCACCTTTGTCCGAGAAGAAAGGCGATGAGGCTGAATTTGAGCCCGGTCAGATCGTTTTCGTCAGATCAAACCCAACAAGCCGTGGCGCTGTGGTTGCCGTGCTGCCTGGTAATCCGGAGAGCCGATACAAGGTCTTCATCGAGGGATCGACTCAAACATTCTACGCAACCCAACTGGAAGCAGAAGACCAGCGCGAAACACGCGAAGACATCTTGCCGTGCGACCAGTTCCATGCCTATCTCACCGCACTGCAAATAAAGTATCCGGGGCTGTCCACCCTCTACTCGCTCAACGCCGCCCGTGTCGATTTCATACCTTATCAATTCAGGCCGGTATTGCGTTTTATCCGGTCAGATCGCCCCCGTTTGCTCATTGCTGATGGTGTCGGTGTAGGCAAGACCATCGAAGCCGGACTCATTCTGAGGGAACTCCAGGCTCGGCGTGAAATACGATCCGTGCTTATTGTCTGTCCGCGGCCTCTGGTGACAGAGAAAAAGTGGCAGAACGAGATGCGGCGCTTCGAAGAACGGTTCATCCATCTTGATGGCGCTACATTGAGATACTGCATCAACGAGATGGATCTTAACGGGGTCTGGCCTGAGCAACACCAGAAAGTCATCCTTCCGTACACCCTGTTCGATGAATCACTTCTGTATGGTTCGGCCACCGATGGGAACCGTAAGCGCAAAAAGGGCCTACTGGATCTCGATCCGCCGCCGCGTTTCGACTTGGTTATCGTAGATGAAGCTCACCATATTCGGAACCAAGAGACATTCAGCCACAAGGCGGTAAGATTTTTCTGCGATCACGCCGAGGCGGTTGTCTTCCTGACGGCCACTCCGATTCAACTCGGGAGTGGCGATCTCTTTGTCCTCTTGAATGCGCTTCGCCCCGACCTCATCATTGATCAGGAGAGTTTCGCTCACATGGCAGAGCCGAACCCCTTTATCAATCAGGCTGTCTCGGCCATGCGATCACAAGGGCCGGAATGGCAAAGGCTGGCATTGGAAGCGCTGAACAAAGCGGCTTGCACGCCTTGGGGCCAGGCTATCCTGATGCACAATCCTGACTTCGGCCGTATTTCCGGCGAGCTTCTGAGGGAGGGGGTTGAACACACGGAACGTGTGAAAATGATCGGCACTACCGAGGGAATGCACACCTTCTCCGGGATTATCAACCGAACCCGCCGCCGGGATATTGGGGCGTTCACGATGCGGAAGCCTGAAACGGTCGTCGTTCCGTTCACTCCGGCGCAGCAGCAGTTGCACGATGAACTCCTGAGAATCCAGGCGGAGGTCTTCAGCCGTATCCACGACGGTGCTAACGTCAAGTTCATGATGACCACCATCCGACGGCAAGCGGCCAGTTGCCTCTTTGGCCTCGTCCCTTTCCTCGATGACATTTTGAACCGCCATCTGGACGAACTGTCATGGGAAGAGGCGGATGATGCCGGCGTCCCTGCGGACGAGGCC
>CAZZBA010000546.1:0-2323 GCA_964652765.1 uncultured Victivallales bacterium
CAACAGGATTCTTCCTGTCTTATCCTGCCGCTTCCACACGGCTATTGCATTTTCTGTTAATTTATTCATACGCGTTTCAGTCTCGTTTGGTTCTGATCCTCATCAGCATGAAGTACAATGCGGGGTGATGCCCCGCCCCATCGTATGATACCTGGTGCCGCAAACCGTATACACCATGGCCAATTCGACGGATCGATAATGCACAAACACGGTAATCCTCGCAACTCCTGTTTTCAGTTTTCCGAAAACAAACCGGCCCAAGACACGAATGCCTTGAGCCGGTCTTCAATGCCACCATCAACTGAAGGTTTACTTAGCAGCCGGGCACTTGCACTCGGCCTTGACCATGCCGCACGCCGCGCATTTGGCTTCAGCCTTGCACGTCCCACAACACTTCGCGGGCTCCGCTTTCTTGCAGAGTGAGCAACAGCCCGCACCGACGAACACCGCAACCATGCCGATCATTACCACCGTCATCATCTTCTTCATCTTCCGGTCTCCTTTCCCGCAGCCCGATACGCCAGGCTTCCAGACGCGCCAGTCAAAATAGACAGGCTGGTGTTCAGGATGCCACGCCGTGACTTTACTGTCAAGGTACCATGGGTTAAGATTCACCTGCTTTTGAGGTGGGGTTTGCCAAGGACCCGGTGCGGTTCTTCAGTGGCATCATCCTGCTGCTGCCGAAGGAGTCAAGGCTGGATCTGGACCGGGATGGCGTGGCCGGGTATTATCAAATCTCGAGCAAAAAAAGGGCAGCCCTTGTGGGCTGCCCTTTTCTCTTGATCGCGTTTCCGCCAATCAGTTCTTGCCGCGGCCGCTGACGCCCTTGGTGGCCTTGGTGACCTCCTTGGCCTTCTCCTTCGGACGCAGGCTGCGGCAGGCCTTGCCGGCCAGCCACATCTCGGAATTGCCGATCACGGCCAGCTCCTTGTCAAGCTGCTCCTTGTAGTCCTTGCGACCGCACATGCTGAGCACGCGCTTGGTCTCGCTGCCGTCCTTGACGCGGGCGTACAGTTCCTTGAACACAGGCAGCGTGGCCTGCTTGAACTTCGGCCGCCAGTCGAGCGCGCCGCGCTGGGCCGTGGCCGAGCAGTTGGCGAACATCCAGTCCATACCGTTTTCGTCGACCAGGCGGATCAGGCTCTGCGTCAGCTCCTCGACCGTCTCGTTGAAGGCTTCGCTCGGGCTGTGGCCGTTCTTGCGCAGCACGTCGTACTGGGCTTCCATCACGCCCGCGAGCGCACCCATCAGGATGCCGCGTTCGCCGGTCAGGTCACTGTGGACCTCGTCCGAGAACGTGGTGGGAAAGAGGTAGCCCGAACCGACGCCGATACCCAGCGCGATGCAGCGTTCCTCGGCACGCCCGGTGGCGTCCTGGAATACCGCATAGCTGGAGTTGATGCCAGCGCCGTTGAGGAAGTTGCGGCGCACCGAGGTGCCCGAACCCTTCGGGGCGACCATGATGACGTCCACATCCGCCGGAGGGATCACACCGGTCTGTTCCTTGTAGACGATCGAGAACCCGTGCGAGAAATAGAGCGCATCGCCCGGCTTGAGGCATTTCTTGATCGCCGGCCAGATCGCGCGCTGCGCCGCATCGGTCACCAGCATCTGGATCACGGTACCGCGGGTGGCGGCTTCCTCGATATCGAAGAGCGTCTCGCCCGGCTTCCAGCCATCCTTGACCGCCCGGTCCCAGTCCTTCTTGTAGGCCTTGGACTGGCCGATGATCACGTTGAATCCGTTGTCCTTCAGGTTGAGCGCCTGGGCCGGCCCCTGGACGCCATAGCCGATCACGGCGATGGTTTCCTTCTTGAGCACCTTGCGGGCCTTGGCCATCGGGAACTCTTTACGCATCACGACGGTCTCTTTTACACCGCCAAAATCAATCACAGCCATCTGGAACCTCCTGTATAGTATTAACTGGCAAAACACGGGGGATGATAAGCATTTACACTCCAACGTCAATGTTTTTCGACTTGTCCTTTATCGACTGTCTCCCACACCCGTTGGTTGTTGAGCCTGTAGCCTGCGGTCTTCAGTCTGCAGCATTTGGCACGCTAAGCCGCACATCATGCACCAGCATGAACTGGTTCATCGGCAGCGCCACGATCATCTGGTTCTCGCCCGGCTTGAGGGTTACCGGAATCCGCCGTGCGGTCATCAGCGCCTGGGGGAAGACCTCCATCTTGTCACCAATCATGCAGCGGACATTCCCTGATAGCGCGATCGCCGTCACCGTCAGCGTCGCCGGCATCTCCTGCTCAGTCAGGTTGAACAGCCGCAACGGAGAACGCGCACCGGGGATCCGGTAATCCGCCCA
>CAZZBA010000547.1:0-2300 GCA_964652765.1 uncultured Victivallales bacterium
GCGATTGCGATCGTGCTGTTGGCAACGGCGTATACCGTTGCGGCGGCCGAAGACCTTACGTTGAACATTGCGCCTGCTCATGCCGTTGTTTTCCCGGGGACGTCGGCTGGTACTGCCGATGCTGATGCCAAAAGCGATTCAATAGTGCTGCGGAATGATGTTCTTTCTGCAAAGTGGCAGATAGCGAGCAAACAACTGCGCGGTTCCATGTTTGAGAACCGGCTGGAAAAAACGTCGCTGGGACTGCCGGCGGATTTATTTGTGTTGGAAACCTCAACTGGGCGTATCGCCTCGTCTGAGTGTGTGCTTGAGTCGACGGCGATTGAGGAATTGAAGAAAGATCCCCGGGCGTTACGCAACGCCGAGCATGTGTCGGGGAAATGCGTTGTGGCTAATCTGCTGCATGTGGCAAGCGGTATTAAGGTGTGTTGGCGTGCGGAATTGAGGGATGGGGCTAACGCATTGCGGTCCAAGATTACCGTGATGGCTGGTAACGAGCAGATTGTGATAAGTAAGATTATCCTGCTCGACGGTGGGGTCCTGGCGGGGGCGGAGACAATCGGCACCGCACAAGCTTCTCCAGTTGCAGGATCCGGTATATTCCTGGGTTTTGAGAATCCATTGGTCTGGAACACCGTGAAAGAAGGCCGGGTGACATGTGTGGATAACAACCCTCATACTCTGGCCGCACTGCAGTCCCATACCGCCTCCATTATTCTGGGAGTGTATCCCAAAGGGCAGTTGCGTCGTGCGTTTCTGTGTTACATCGAGCAGGAGCGCCCTCGGCCCTATCAGGCATGGCTGCATTACAACACGTGGTACGATCTTTCGTGGCGCGACCCGTCATCTGTCATTCGAGTTTGCAATTGCAATGAAGCGCAAGTGCTGGATGTGATTCATGGCTTTGGTGAGGAATTGGTGAAGAAACGCGGTGTGAGGCTGGATTCATTTCTGATCGACGAAGGCTGGGATGATCCTGCAACTGTATGGGGTATTGATCAAAAGAATTGGCCGCATGCCTTTACTGCGGTGCAAAAAGCGGCAGCACAATATAATGCCAATATCAGCGCATGGTTTTCGCCGGTGGGCGGATATCTGGCGCGCGAAGGCCAGCGGTTAGCCGCAGGAAGGAAACTTGGCATAAGCAAATTCTCGCTTTCTGATCCGATCTACTACCGGCGTTTTCGTGAGCAATGCATGAGCTTTGTAAGTGAATACGGCGTGAATGGATTCAAGTTCGATGGTATTGGCAAAATCGATAATATTGATCCCGCGATTCGGTTATTCGGAGATCTCCGGAGTGTAAGGCAGGATGTGTTTATCAATTTGACCACAGGTAGCTGGCCGAGTCCATTCTGGTTGTTGCTTGCGGACGCCACTTATCATGGTGAGGGGGATTACGGTTTCTGCCACAAGGGATCGGCGCGCCAGAGATGGATCACCTTTCGCGATGGCGCAGTATATGCCGGCGTGGTCCAAAAGGGGCCTCTATTTCCACTCAATTCCATAATGAACGGCGGTATTATCTATGCCACGAATGCGCCTGGCGCAGCGACCGCTTGGGCTGGGACAGGCCAATACGTAGTCAAAGGGGAAGGCGGATTGAATGTCGATCTCGGCAACGATTTCAGGGACGAGATCCGTTCGTATTTTGCCAGTGGGACACAGTTGCAGGAGTTTTATATCTCGCATCGGCTGATGTCGTCGACAAATTGGGACGATCTTGCAGCGGCAGCGAAGTGGTCGCGCTCCAGACAGGATTGTCTGGTTGATGTGCATTGGATAGGGGGCAATCCTCGCAACGGAGAAGTCTATGGCTGGGCGGCGTGGACGGAGAAGGGTGGGGTCTTGGCTCTACGGAATCCTGATGACAAGCCGGCGACCATCACCCTGGATCCAGCGACGGCTTTTGAATTGCCGGAAGGCGCTCCTCGCAACTATCAGCTTTGCAGTCCGTATCCGGACCAGCGGGTGCAGAAGATGGCATTTAATGCCGGCCAGCCGGTCGAATTCCAGATTCAACCTTTTGAACTGCTGGTCTTTGATGCGCTTGCCAGCGAGAAATGGTTAGAAGAATGAGAATCCCTACGAAACCGGGAATAATGTGTTTGGCGTTGGCCATGATGTTTACAAGCGGGTTCGCCTGGGCGCAAGGAAGCAAGCTCTCCCATTTTACCCAAAAAGAGCCGCCTTGTGGCATTACCCTGAGCATCATCGAGCAGCGTGAGACACCCGTGATCGCCAGGGGGATGCCGGGTACCGAGCACAACAAGTACGGCTTTGAAGGCAGCTGCGTGCTC
>CAZZBA010000548.1:0-2299 GCA_964652765.1 uncultured Victivallales bacterium
CAGGAGGCTGACTGCCGGCCCGGCGATTGCCATCAGCAGTTCATCGCGCGGCCGGCGCGGCATCTGGTCCATCTTGGCTGCGCCGCCGATGAACATCAGCGTGATCTCGCGCACGCGGCAGCCCTTGTGGATCGCCACGAACGAATGCCCCAGCTCGTGCAGAGCTATACTGGTGAAAAGCAGCACTTCAAAAGCGAGGGTATCGACAACGTTCTGCCAACCTCCCTCGCTGGCGCTGCGATAGGCCATGTAGGCCATCAGCAGGAACAACGAGATATGCAGGTTGATGGGGATGCCCCAGACGCGCCCGATTCGGAATTCTGACTTCATGGTGGTGAACCTTACCGCAGGCACCGGCTAGCGTCGAGCCCCAAAACGGCAGGGAAGAGGTTGAAAGACAGAAATGGGGCAGTGTCGCTGTGCTGTGTTGTAAGGCCGTTCTTTTAACCTCCCCGTCGCGACCACACCGTGGTCGCGACATCCTGTCAATTTCTGCTTGCCTCGTGACCGCCATGGCTTTAGGGTTATGCGCATTGTGAATTCAGGGTCTGATCAATGCAGCAAGCGGAGTGAACATGAGCAAGTTCCCTTATGAACCGGTGGCGGTCGACTGGAAGCGACCGCCGATCGATCGTGACATCCTCAAGCGCTGCACGGAGCGCAGCGACTGGAAAGGGGCCTTGCACTGCCTGGGCATCCTGGCGATCCTGGGCACCTCCGGAACGGTTGCGTACCGGATGTTTGCCATGCAGCAGTGGTGGTGGCTGGCGCTGGCCCTGTATGTGCATGGCGGCTTGTACGCCTTCACTCCCCAGACGCACGAGCTCAGTCACGGTACGGTGTTCAAGACCAAGTGGCTGAACACCCTTTTCAAACGGATATTCGGGTTCGTCTTCTGGACGGGCAATTCCGTGCTGTACCGCATGAGCCACGAGTATCACCACCGCTACACCCTGCATCGCCAAAGCGAGGGCGAGGAAGTCCATCCGCGGCCGGAACCGTCGGAAACCCTGTTGCAGACCGCGATCCGCGTGGTTGATCTGACCGGGCTGCTGATCACGCTTTACGACAAGGTCTATGCTATATTTGTACCCTTCGAGCGCAACCCCCGCCGCAGCACCTGGCATCGCTATGTCTATGTCAACAGCCCGCGGCGCATGCAGCGCGATCTTTACTGGACGTTTCTCTCGCAGTTCCTGTTTCATCTGGGGTTTGGTGTCTTCGCGATCGTCATCGGGCATCCATTCCTGATCGTGGTGGTCAGCCTGCCGGGATATTACGGGGGCAAGTGGTACGCCCAGTGGGTACACGACACGATGCATGTCGGACGGGAGCCTGAAACCGATGATTTCCGCCGCTGTTGCCGCAGTGTGCGTCTTGATCCGATCACCTCATTCCTCTACTGGCACATGGAGTATCACGCCGAACACCATACGTACGCCGCGATCCCCTGCTACAACCTCAAGCGGTTCCACGCGCTGACCCGCGAGCACTGGGATCCGCCCCAGACGCTGTTCGAAGCCTGGCGCGAGATGAACCGCCACAGCCTGAAGTTGTTGCACATCGATGACGGCTTGCGGGCGGCTACCCCGGAATGAGCGCTGTGGAAGTTGCCTCATCTGATGGTTTTATGCAGCAGGCAACAGGGTGCTGAGGGTTGCCTTCTTTCCATTTGCCTTACAACAGGGCGGCTGGGGTGGAACCAGGCCCCCGCTGGGGGCGCTGTTTTGGAATGGTTATTTTTCCGGCATGGTGTAGTATTCGGGTATTGAAGGGCGGGGAACCATATGCCGAGATACCGATACAAGGCAAAAGAAGGGCCGGACAAGACCGTTGAACGCGAGCTGGTCGCCGACTCGCAGGCGGCGGCGGTGGCGCGTATCGAGTCGCTGGGCCTGATCCCCGTATGGGTGCGCGAGGCCGGGCGCGGTGTGCGCACGGCGGCGGGGCGTCCGGCCAGCCGCGGGATCAGCCGGGGCGATGTGACGGTCTTCACGCGCCAGTTTGCCAGCATGGTGCATGCGGGGGTGCCGATCCTGCGGGCCCTGCGCAGCATCCACGAGCAGACCGAGAACCCGCGTTTCCAGGCGGTGGTGGCCGACCTGGAACATGCCATCCACGACGGGGCGATGCTTTCGGAGGCACTGCGGCCCTATCCCCTGCTGTTTCCCGAGCTGTATGTCAACATGGTGGCATCGGGCGAGGCGGGTGGCGTGCTCGACACGATGCTCTATCGCCTGGCCGATGCGCGCGAGCAGGAGGACGAGAGCCGCCGCCGGGTGCAGGCGGCCATGGCGTA
>CAZZBA010000549.1:0-2299 GCA_964652765.1 uncultured Victivallales bacterium
GGACCTTGGTGAGCATCGGCTGGATCACGAAAAGCAGGAACGCACTGAGGAATACCGCCGCGTAAAAGGCTATTGTCACCATACCTTCATCCCTCCATGTTGCCGTCGACAGCACGTTCTCGCAAAAATGCCGCCTTTAGAATAGTTTCGGGTCACTCTCCACCATCGTCTGCTTGGCGGGGGCATACAACAGCACGAGGTTGGCGTCCTCCACGAGTCGCCGGGTCTTTTTCGCAAACGGCTCCATCTCCGGATTCCAGGCCAGGCACCCTTCCCGTGCAGTCAGGAAGACCGTCAGATCGTGCGGCTTCATCTCGCGCAGGCTGATGATCGGCATGTCTTCCCATCTCTCGTAGACAATCTGGTTGATCTCGTTCGGCAGCCCGGCTTCGGCCTGCCGCTGCCGAACCGCTTCGAGAGTCGCCGCCAGGCCTTGGAAGACAAACGGGACCTTCAGGTTCCGGCGCAGCGTATGCAGGGTCTTCAGGCACTCCCGCAGCCCGTATTCGAATTCGGCATGCGGGGGAAGCACCAGAGTCATCCGCTTGATCGCGTTCAGCGGGGTGCGGATGCCGCTGACAAACGTCATCGGCATACTCTGGTCGAGCAGATGCGCGTGAAGACTGCCAAAGAAGTATTCCCCGGAATGGTGCTCGCCGCCCCAGCCCAGCACCACGCAGGTGATGTTCATTTCCCGGATCACACGCAGGATTCCGCCCGTTGCACTGACGTCGATCCGTGAGATCAATTTTACCGCCGTATCGCCTCCCGAGGCGTGGAGGCGGACTTCGCGCAACAGCTTATCCGTCTCGGCGACACGGATCGACGCATCCGCCTCGTCGGTGATCACCGCCAGCGGATATACAGGATCGGATATCCTCGGATCCTTGATGGCGAAAGCGATATCCAGCAGACTCACCATCGATTTGACGTTGGCGACCGGTACCAGAATGCGCTGGTTGTCGGACTCCGCATCCGCCGGGGCGGTACCGGACTGCGACAGTGTCAGCGCCAGCTGGACCCCGGCCTTCTCGACGGCAAGCGCACTGGTGATACAGGTGACCAGGATCATGAAAATCGTGCCATTCAGCACATTCTCATTCAGCAGCCCCAGCTGATAGCCGACCATGATGGCCGCCAGCGTATTGGCCGCCTGCGCGTTGCTGAGGCCGAAGATCACCCCCCGCTGCGCACGGGTGTAGCCGAAACATTTCTGCGCACCCAGCGCCGCCAGCCATTTGGTGGCGGTCGCCACCACCGTCATATGGACCGCCACGATCAGCGCCTCCGGACCGCCGAACAGCACGCGCAGATCCACCAGCATGCCCACATAGATGAGGAAATACGGTATAAAGAGCGAGTTCCCCATGAAATTGATCCGGTTCAGCAGGGTTGACCCTGTCGGCACCACGCGGCTGATCGAAAGCCCCGCTAGGAAGGCACCGATCACCGGTTCGATGCCGAACATATGCGCAATGGCAGACGATACGAACACCAGCGCCAGGATGAACATGAACTGCGAAATGCCTTCGCTCTCGACGTTGCAGAAGAACCACCGGGCAAACCGGGGCAGCAGCACGAAAATCACCAGCGAGAATACCGTGAAGGACGCCAGCAGGACAAACCAGAACATCAGGTCCAGCGTTCCATGCACACTGCTGGTGATCACCGCCAGGATGGAAAGCGAGATCGTGTTGGTCACCAGCGTGCCGCCGATCGTCACCAGCACCGATTCGTCGCGGGTGATTCCCAATCGGCTGGCGATCGGATAAGCCAGCAGAGTATGGGAGGCATACATGCTGGCCAGGAGAATGGAGGGGCGGAGTTCAAAATCCAGGAGATAGAACGCCAGCACCGTGCCGACGATCTGCGGGATGGAGAATGTGAGCAGTCCGAAGACAAGACTCTTTTTACTGCTGCGCCGGAAATCGAGGAAATCCACTTCCAGCCCGGAAAGGAACATGATGTAGAGGATGCCGACAGTACCGAACAGGACGACACTGGCATCCTTGGCCAGGATGTTCAGGCCGTTCGGCCCCAGGACCACACCGGCCAGGATCAACCCCACGGTTCCCGGCAGACGCAGCTTGGAAAGGATGATAGGAGCCACCAGGATGACCAGCGACATGACCGCGAATATATGCACCGGGTGCGATATGGGCAGTGCTATCGGATTGATCATGGTCCGGGGCCTTTCAACACCCGCCGTCAGTCACAGGAACCTGCTCCGTATCGACGGGGACGGCAAGCCGCGAGGGTACGATCTTGTATTGCACGGGTGCAAGCATGCCCCCGGAAA
>CAZZBA010000550.1:0-2278 GCA_964652765.1 uncultured Victivallales bacterium
GACCTTGAAAAGGATCCGCGCGAGATGAACAACGTCGTCAATGATCCCGCCTACGCCGGGGTCTTCCGGGAACTGCGCGACGAGCTTCATCGCCTGCAGCACGACGTCGGTGACGAGCGTTATCACAAGGATCAGGATTAAGGTGGAATCATGCCGATGAATGCAAAAGAACGTATTGTGGCAGCCCTGCATGGGCAGCCGTTGGATCGTGTGCCGTTCTCCCCGTTCCTGGCGTACGTATGGGAGTTCTTTCCGGCAGAGGTCCAGGCGGCCGGTCAACTGGCGTTTCACCATATGATCGGGGCGGATCCCCTGTGGCGTGGTGCCCCCTGTCCAGTGAAGGCCATCCAGCCGGCAGGAATCGAGCGCAGGACCTTCACGGAGGGAGACCGGGAGGTCACGCAGGTCACGACGCCCGTCGGTTCCTTCCGGTTCGCGTATGCCAGGAGCCAGAGCGGTGGCACGAGCTTCCTGGTTGAGCATCCGCTTAAGACCGAGGAGGATTACAAGGTGCGTATGTGGATCGAGGAGCATACGCGCTATGAATCCAACCGGGAGCAGATCGAGGCCCATTTCAAGGGCAATGGACGCGAGGGTCTTTCGCTTGGTCAGCTCGTGCCGCGCTGCAAGTCGGCCTACCAGGATCTGGTGGAATTTTTTGTCGGGACGGAGGAACTTGTATATGCGCAGGCGGATTTCCCCGACACCGTCCGCAGTCTTTGGCAGCTGATGGTTGAGAAGGATCTCCAGGCGGTGAAGATGGCGTTGGATTCGCCCTATGCTTACTTCATCACATGGGAGGACTCCAGCACGCAGAATTACTCGCCGACGCAGTATGACGAGTTCATCGGCAGCGAGATCGGCGAGTGGTGTCGATTGCTGGCGGGTGCAGGCAAGCATTACATCCAGCATGCCTGCGGGCACGTGGCGGCACTGGTGGAGCGGATGCGTGATCATGGAGTCTTCGCGATCGAGAGTATTTCGCCACCGCCTACCGGCAACCTGACAATCAAGGCTGCACGCAAAATGGTAGGTGACCGCATGGGCATCATTGGCGGGATCGAACCGACGCAATTCCTGAACTTGTCCATGGCCGCGCTGGGGCCGTACGTCGAGACCGTGATAGCGGATGGCAAGGGTGGGGGATTTGTGCTGGCCAATTCCGACTCCTGTCCGCCCGGCGTGACGGTGGAGAAGTTCAAGCTAGTCGCGGAAATAGCGAGAAGAAGCGTATGAGGCCGAACATTTTGTATATTCATTCGCATGATACGGGGCGCTACATCCAGCCCTATGGTCATGCCGTGCCGACGCCTGTCTTGCAGCGACTGGCACAGGATGGCGTTCTGTTCCGCCAGAACTTCTGCGTGAACCCGACATGCAGTGCGAGCCGGGCGGCGCTGCTAACCGGCTGTTACCCGCATGAGAACGGCATGACGGGGCTGGCCCATCGCGGCTTTGCGCTGAACGAGTACGGCCAGCACCTGCTGCATACATTGCGCAAGGAAGGGTATGTGTCCGCGCTTGCTGGCGTTCAGCATATTGCCCGCAAATCCGAAGCGGACGCACGGGAACCGTGGGAGATCATCGGTTATGATCGCTGGCTGGGTAACGAGGGGGCCAGGGGCGCGATCGGGTTCCTGGAGAACACTCCAGACTCCCCGTTCTTCCTGGCGGTTGGGTTCAGTGAAACTCATCGTGAATTTCCCGCGTTGGAAGATTCGCCTGATGATGCCCGCTACTGCCTGCCACCGGCACCTCTGCCGGATACCCCGGGGACGCGTGCGGATATGACGCGCTACAAGGCATCGGCGCGAATCCTGGACCGGAAGGTCGGCGATGTCCTCGATGCACTGGAACGCAGCGGGAGGGCGGATAATACCCTGGTCATTTGCACGACCGATCACGGTATCGCGTTTCCGCATATGAAATGCAACCTGACCGATCACGGGATCGGCGTGATGCTCATGATGCGCGGACCCGCCTACGCTGAAGCTACGGCGGGCAAGCCCGCTTTCCGAGGTGGCAAGGTGGTGGATGCAATGACCAGTCATCTGGACATCTTCCCGACAGTCTGCGACTTGATCGGAATCTCGCATCCCTCGTGGCTGCGCGGGAAATCGCTGTTGCCGCTGGTTCAGGCTGAATCGCCGACGATTCATGAAGAGCTTTTCTTTGAAGTCAATTTCCACGCTGCCTACGAGCCGATGCGGGCGGTACGGACCGAACGATGGAAGTATATCCGGCGGTTTGACGGACGAACAAAACCGGTGCTGGTCAA
>CAZZBA010000551.1:0-2277 GCA_964652765.1 uncultured Victivallales bacterium
ACGATCAGGAACCCGATACCGACAAGGGCAATTTCCGCGCATCAGGATGCCTGGAATTGAGTATAGCGCCACTCATGTCCGCCCCGCTATGGGCGGATTCCCGACAAACTGCATAAGGAAAACCCTACATGTCGCTGGCCGGCATGGGCGCACGGCCGGAATGAGGTCGGCGACCGCAGGGGGGTGGTACCGCTTCGTCGCGTGATGCACGCGGCGGCGAGTCGCAGGAAGCGCGAGCGGTTTCCGCGCCGCACGGGTCTACGATTCGACCAGGCCTTCGCGCACGGCATGGCGGATAAGGTTTGCCACGCCCTGCAGGTGCAGTTTGGCCATGATATGGAGCCGATGAGCAGCGACGGTCTTCTCGCGCACATGCAGTTGCGACGCGATGTCTTTGGTGCTCCGCCCTTCTGCGATGAGCTGCAGGACTTCGCGCTCCCGTCCGCTCAGTTCTTGAAGGGCGCGGCCCGGCGGCCCGGGCAGGTGGCGCCCAGACTCCTGCACCACCTCGCCGGCGATCTCGGGGCTGAGGTAGGTCCTGCCGGCGGCCACCACCCGCACAGCCTCGACCAGCTCTCGGGCAGCACTGTTCTTCATCAGGTACCCGGAGGCGCCGGCCTGCAGGATGGCCTCAATGATCCTGTTCTCGCGGTGCATCGACAGACACAGGACCTTGACGTGTGGCAGGTCGCGCGTGATCTGGCGCGTTGCGTCAATCCCGTTCAGCTCGGGCAGGCCGATGTCCATGACCACCCCGTCCGGGGACACCTCGCGGGCCAGCGAGACCGCGCGGTGTCCGTCCGACGCCTGGCCGACCACGGCCAGGTCAGGATAGAGAGCCAGCAGAGCCTGGAGTCCATCGCGCACGATGGCGTGATCATCGGCCAGAAGGATGCGGATCGGTTGGGCCTGGCTCATGCAGTACTCCTCTGCCGCGAGCGGTGCTTCGATCACGGCCCGCGTCCCCTACCCAAGAACAGATGCTACCCGGAAGATGCCACCGACACTCTGCAGCCGTTGCCACCTGCTGCCGGGCTTGCTTCCCGGCGCGCCAGCGCAGAGCGGCGGTGGCGGTGGCGCCGCGCCTCACGGCGTCTCCTGCTCTCCGTGCCGGCAGACCGCCCGCCGCCCCCGTCGGGTGATAGCCGTACAAGGCGTAATAAGAGCCCACCCGCCCTTTTGTACCGACAAGATAGCGCGGGGGACGAGGGAATTCAAAAGATGGCGTCTTCGTAACCGGCCTGCACCGCACGACATTCTGCTATTTTGCATGTCCGTTTGGCCTTCGTTTTCGTGCGTTTGGGCTCACACTCAAGGAGTGAATAGTGACGACCTGCCAATGCCAAGTGCTGACTAACCGCTATCTCGCAACGATGCCGTACCGGACAGGTCTTGATATCTTTGCCGCCCGTGGTACGGTGGGCGTTCCAGCCCGAAATGCAACGGGGAGGTAGCTGGTTGCCAGTAGCGAACACTCGCAGCGGGGGAGTCTGTTCACCCGTGGCACAAGGCCACGCGGGTCTGCTCCATATACGAGACAAACGGCGACATCCGAGACAAACGGGGACGACTCCTGCGGACAGCTATATGCGGGGCACTGCACGAGTGAGACCACAGAGCACGCCCGAACAGAGACAGGTGACACCATGAAAAGCGGCAGCATCATGGACGGTGGAAAGAGGTGGGGCGCGCTGGCGGCGTTCCTGCTGGCCGCGGGCACGGCAGCGGCGCAGACGACAGGGACCCCGAACGCCGTGCAGGCGACGGCTCGCCCGCAGGGGTTGAGCATTGCCGGGCCGGTCATGGCGGTCGGGTCGGACGCGTCATCCGCCAGTTTCCAGAAGAGCGTGCTGCCGTCGATCACTCAGCTGGTCAACACTCGGTTGTCCGAGTGCCGAAGCTTCAACGATTCGGCGTCCCTGCTCGACCCCACGCGCCTGCACTTGCGCACCCAGAGCGACGTCCGGGTGTATTTCATCGGGGAAGGTGCGGGATACCGCAATACCCTGGGGTTCTCGGTCACCGCGGACGGGCAGGCGGCCAGCACCCGGAAGCTCATTTTCCCCGATGCATCGAGTTCCGCTTCGACGTATGACCCGGCGAGCACGGTGGCGCGGACGGCGTCGCTGCCGTTGCTGCCCGGAGATTTCGTCAACCTGGGGAGCGTGGCGGCGAAATCCACGCTGGATTTCTTCCTGATCTCCAACGGCGCCAATGGCGGGAATTCCGTGTTCAGCACGATCGCGGCGCGCAATCCGGACCGGATCAATCATGTGG
>CAZZBA010000552.1:0-2274 GCA_964652765.1 uncultured Victivallales bacterium
AACCGGGACCTGCGGGCACTCATCGAAGGCCGCACCGTCCCGGTCCGTCGCTTCAGTTTCGAAAAGCGCGCGCCGGAAATCACGGAGGAGAGCCTGACGCTGGCCGCCGACCAGGTCCTGATCATCGAGGGCATCCACGGGCTCAACCCCCGCCTGACCGCCATGATCCCCGCCTCACAGAAGTTCCGCATCTACGTCAATGCACTGACGCAGCTCAACGTCGACAGCCACAACCGCATCTCCACAACCGACAACCGGCTCATCCGCCGCATGGTCCGCGACCACCAGTTCCGCGGCCACAGCCCGCTGCGGACACTCTCCATGTGGCCAATGGTCCGGCGCGGCGAAGAACGCTGGATCTTCCCGTTCCAGCAGGAGGCCGATGCCACCTTCAACTCTGCGCTCGACTACGAGCTGGCCGTGCTGAAACCCTTCGTCGAACCACTGCTGATGCAGGTCAAGCCCGACCAGCCCGAATACGCCGAGTCACGCCGGCTCTCCGAGTTCCTGCTCAATTTCATCCCCGTTCAGGAAGACCTGGTCCCCCGCAACTCCATCCTGCGCGAGTACATCGGCGGCAGCATGCTGCATTACTAAAACCAAGCCACAACCTCTTTGTGTCACCCGATGCCCAATCCAGCGAATATCACCATGAAGGTAAACACCATGACACACGCAGTGGTCATCCGCCTGTGCCGCTTCTACCGATGGATAGCGGCGAGCCCGTTCACACCCGCAGCCATCGCGATCGGAGCAGCCCTGCTGGCCTATAGCGGCATCACCCGGTGCGGCTTCATCGGGCTGGACAATGACCTTTACGTCTACGAGAACCTGGTCGTCAGACAGGGGCTCACCTGGCAGGGCATCCGCTGGGCGTTAACCGCCTTTTTCGCCTCGACATGGCAACCACTGGTCTGGCTGAGCTACATGGCCGACATCACGATCCACGGCGTGGATCCCGCCGCCCTGCACCGCACCAACCTGGTGCTGCACCTCGTCAATATCGTGCTCGTCTACGCCTGCCTGCTGAAACTGACCGGCCGCGCGCGAGCGGCCTTCCTGGCCTCCCTGCTTTTCGCCGTGCATCCCGTCCATGTCGAATCCGTCGCCTGGATCGCCGGGCGCAAGGACCTGCTGAGCACCCCCTTCTGGTGGCTCGCCATCCTGGCCTACACCGCCTATGTGCGCAACCCCTCGCGAGGCCGCTACGCCATGGTTATCGCCGCGATGCTGCTGGGGCTGATGGCCAAGCCCATGCTGATGACCCTGCCAGCGGTCCTGCTGCTGCTGGACGTCTGGCCGCTGCGGCGTGTGTCACTCTCCAGCCCGGATGGCTGGAAGCCCGTACTGCGCGAGAAGTGGCCGCTGCTGCTGGCGGCACTGCTCTCGCTGGCCGTGACGATCCACGTCCAGTCGGCGGGCGGTTCGATCCTCGATATCGAGACCATCTCGCTGTGGGGACGCTTCAGCAACGCCGCCGTCAGCATCTGGCGCTATGCGGGCAAACTGCTCTGGCCGTTCCGGCTGGCCATCCTCTACCCCCACCCTGGGGCCTGGTCGCTGACCGCCACGCTGGCCGCGCTGGCAGGCCTGGCCGGCGTGCTCGCCGCCGCCTGGCGATGGAGAGACCGGCAGCCCGGACTGCTCATCGCCCTGGCGGCATTCCTGGTCACGCTGTTCCCCGTGCTGGGCCTGGTCCAGTTCGGCTGGCACGCCATGGCCGACCGCTTCCTGTACATACCCGCCACCGCTCTCTACGCCGCCGCCGCCCTGGCGATCGACGCCGCCTGGCGCGCCGCGCCGCGCTGGCGCCCCCCGCTGGCCGTGGCCATCACCGGCGTGACGCTCGCGCTGGTGGCCCGCACCCACGACCAGGCCACCCGCTGGCGCGACAGCCTCTCGCTGTTCTCGCATGCCGTCGCGGTGACCTAGGACAACTGGATGATGCATAACGGCGTCGGGGCCGCGCTCAGCCGGGAGGGGCGCAACGACGAGGCATCCCCGCACTTCGAGGCCTCCATCCGGCTGAAACCGGACCGCCCCAAGGCATACTTCAATCTAGGGCATGTCCGCTTCATGCAGGGGCGCTGGGCGGAAGCGGCGGCCTGCTTCCAGCACAGCATTGACCTGCTGCCCACTGACAAGGCTTACTTCAACCTCGCCGCAGCCCAGGCACGCAACGGCAAGCTCGCAGAGGCAGAGGCCACCTATCGCCTCCTGCTGGAGCGGACGCCGCTGCACATCCCCGCCATGGTCGCGATCGCGGATCTCTGC
>CAZZBA010000553.1:0-2247 GCA_964652765.1 uncultured Victivallales bacterium
TGCAGCGCTCGTATATTGATTACTCCATGAGTGTCATTATCGGGCGCGCCCTGCCGGACGCCCGAGACGGAATGAAGCCCGGCGCGCGGCGCATTCTTTACGCCATGCGCAATCTCGGCCTGCTCCATAACCGGCCCTATAAGAAATGCGCGTACGTCGTCGGTGAAGTGCTCGGTAAATACCACCCGCACGGGGACTCCTCGGTGTATGACACCCTGGTGCGGATGGCCCAGTATTTCGCCATGCGCTACATGCTGGTGGATGGCCAGGGTAACTTCGGTAGTATCGACGGTGACAACGCCGCCGCCTACCGGTATACCGAGTCGCGTCTGACCAGCATGGCGGAAGAGATGCTGTCGGATATCGACAAGAACACCGTCGACATGGTGCCGAACTACAATGGCGATCTCATGGAGCCGTCCGTGCTGCCCGCCCGCGTTCCCAATCTGCTCCTGAACGGCAGCACGGGTATCGCCGTCGGGATGGCCACCAACATTCCGCCGCATAATCTGGGCGAACTGGTGGATGCGCTGGTGCACCTGATTGACCACGAGAACGCGACCATTGATGACCTGATGAAGCATGTCAAAGGTCCGGATTTCCCTACAGGCGGCATCATTTGCGGGCTGAAGCCGATTGCGGACATGTATCGTACCGGGCGCGGCCTGCTGAAGGTTCGCGGCCGGGCGGGGATTGAGGAAGGCAAGCAGGGCAAGGAAAGCATCATCATCACCGAGATTCCCTATGCCGTCAACAAGGCCACTCTGATCACCAACATCGCGTATCTGGTTCAGGAAAAGAAGCTGGAAGGCATTTCCGATCTGCGCGACGAGTCGAACAAGGATGGAATCCGGGTGGTGATCGAGCTTAAGCGCGGCGTGGTGGCGAAGGTGGTGCTGAACAACCTTTACAAGCACACCCAGTTGCAGACGACATTCGGCGCCATCATGCTGGCGATCGACCACGGGCGGCCGAAAGTCATGAATCTCCGGGAATTGCTGGAGGCGTATCTGGACCATCGCTACGACGTGATCAAGCGCCGGACCCAGTTCGACCTCGACAAGGCCGAGGCGCGCGCCCACATCCTGGAAGGGTTGAAGATCGCGCTCGACCATCTCGATGAGGTCGTCAAGATCATCCGCGGATCCAAGGATCGCGACAATGCCCGGGCCCAGTTGATGTCCAAGTTCGGCCTGAGCGAGATCCAGTCCAACGCCATTCTCGATATGCGCCTCTACCAGCTCACCGGGCTGGAACGCGGCAAGATCGAGGCGGAGTATCTGGAACTGATCAAGCTGATCTCCTATCTGCGCGATCTGCTGGCAAGTCGCGAGAAGCTTTTTGCGGTGATCAAGGCCGACCTAATCGAGGTCCGGAAGCAGTATGCCGACGAGCGGCAGACCAGCCTGGTGCCTGACGAGGGCGAAGTGAACATTGAGGATCTGATTGCCGATCGTGGCTATGTGATTACGATCAGCCATACCGGTTACATCAAACGCACGGCGGTGAGTACCTACAAGGCCCAACGGCGCGGCGGCAAGGGCGTGGCGGGGATGGAAACAAAGGAGGAGGATTACGTCGAGCACCTCTTTGTGGCCAATACCCACGATTACATCCTGTTCTTTACCTCGGCCGGGCGCGTTTACTGGGAGAAGGTCTACGAGATTCCCGAGGCGTCGCGTGCGTCCAAGGGCAAGGCGATTGTGAATATGCTGAACGTCCAGAGCGGCGAGACGGTAGCCGCCATGGTCAAGGTTCGCGAGTTTGCCGAGAATCAGTTCATTGTCTTTGCCACCGAAAAGGGCGTGGTCAAGAAGACCAACCTGGCGGCGTTCAGCAATCCCCGCAGTGCCGGGATCATTTCCATCGCCATTGATGAAGGCGACCGGCTGATTGGTGTGAAGCAGACGGACGGACACAACGAGATTGTGCTGACGACGCATGAGGGGATGAGCATCCGCTTCAAGGAAGATGCGCTACGTGATCAGGGACGCGACACCCGCGGGGTGTGCGGCATTACGCTGACCGATGAGGATCGCGTGATCGGCCTGGAGATTGTAGACCCTCGCGCCACGTTCCTGGTGTGTACCGAGAACGGGTACGGCAAGCGCACCGGGTTCGACGAATACCGCGTCCAGAAGCGCAGTGGCAAGGGTCTGATGACGATCCGGACCTCGGACCGCAACGGAGCCATTATCGGCGCCCACGCCGTGCAGGAAGGCGACGCGCTGATGCTGATCACGGCCC
>CAZZBA010000554.1:0-2245 GCA_964652765.1 uncultured Victivallales bacterium
ATCCGATCTTTGATGATTTGAAGCGGGTGTGGCCGGATATTGAGGGGTTTAAGTTCACGGCGGGGAGTAAGACGGCGTTGGTGCAGAGACTCATCGTCGCCGTTGAGCAAAGGAAGGTGAGTTGGCCGGCGGCGATGAGAGACCATGGACTACAGACCATAGACCTTAGACAGGGGGGCGGGGAAGAATTTGAACAGAAGTTCGCAAAGAGCGCGAAGGATTGGGAGGTTCTGACGAATGAGATGAAGCGGTTTGAGTACGCGATTTCGCCGTCAGGTGGCATCACTTATAATGCCCCTGCAGGGTATCATGATGATTGCGTCATGGCCCTGGCGTTGGCGAATCACCGGCGATGGGAGACCGAGAGTGTGGGGCGGATGTTGCCGGTGGGGGGAATCGGCAGACGGCTAGGGGTACGGGGGAGACGGCGGGAGCGGGTACTGGTGGGGTGAGGGTTACGGTTGGGGCTGTGCGGTGATAGGTTTGTTTTGTGATTTCCTTCTTTGTCTGACAACTGAGACCTCTGGCAGACATTCCTGATTCGAAACGATGAACCGCCCGTCTGAGAGGAGTGCCTGCAACAAGTCTTCTTCTGAAAACAGGAGATAGGCTCTCCCCATGAACAAGTAACGCAGGTCGAAGAGTGACCTTGGGCTTCGTTTGGGTTTCAAGTGGGCATAACACTCGTCCAAAATCCCGCCGTTTAGCGCCAGGACCTCGGGACGCGTGGTCCACGGGAAGTCCTCGACCTTCTTGCCCATTGCGAGGAGTGCATCGAGAATCGCGTGGGCAAAGAGGGGGTGCCCCGGGGTGCGCTTGTAGTGCGGTGCCAGCATGTCGATGGCCTCTTGATGCTGGTTATTCAAGACATAGGCTTCCGCCAGTGCCTCCATGGCGTGCAGATCGTCCGGATCGCGGTCGAGCCGTTGGCGGCAGCACTGCACGAGACCTGAGTAGTCCTTCTCCTCCATCAGGTGCGAATGCTGCTCACACCAGAGGTCGAACCACTCGAAATCGTTCATGTCGTCGGCATGCATGTCATTCTTCTTGCTGTACGGTGACCTTCACTCGCGGCGCGGGCAGCGACGTCGAGTGCGAGGTCGTGTTCTGCTGTCATTGGTCAATCGCCCACGAACTGATAAACGGTATCCTTGTCCGTATCAATCCAGATCGACTGATAGATTGAAGGATATCCGCGTTTCTTGCTCCAATCATAGTCGAAGCGAATGCCGTTTGTGATCGTATGTATATCGAACCACTTCAGGTTCAAATCGCGAAAATACGCATGCGGTGGTGTGGGGTACTCGGCATCATACCGAATCACGGTTTCTGCCCAGGCGTCTGGGTGGCGAGAAACAACTTTCCTGACATATGAATCACAGTCGCGCCGTGATGCGTGGAAACGCAACGCGTAATCAAATGACTTCACCCCTCCCTGCGTGAAGAGGCAAACCAGAGACGCTGACTCCGGCACCCTATCCCGAATGCGCCACGAGCGATTCGCCTGCTCTGCAGTCCAAGGCGAACTCGTCATGAAAGGCATGACCCTCGCAACGCAGGTTCCGAAGACTGCTATGCACGCCAACGGAACGAAGACGATGAGTAGTCCGCTCCTTAGGCGGCGTCCCTTATTTCGCGGTAATGGCGGTGGCATGAAGTATCAATCTCCTCTAAGCCAACGTTATGGGTCATGCGCGGCGGGCACGCCGTCGCGTGGACCCGTTGGTTGGAGTCTCCATTTTCCGATTCTCTTCGCGAAAGGACGTCCCGGCTGTAGATACTTGTCAGCAACACGGCAAGCTAGTCGGACGAGTTCGGGTGAAGCGCCTCTGCGGTCGCTATGGGACTGCTGCATTCTGTCAATCGAGACGGATGGGGTCTGGAGGTCGAAGATTACGTCAAGGACATTAGTGCCCGTGATGATTTTGAAGCCGAAATCTGCGCTGGTGACAGCTAGGAAGATGTCACTGTAGTTCTCCAGTTGCCTCAGTTGTGCGAAGAGAGGTTGATAGTCCTCTGCGGGAATTGTTTTGCCATCTCCCTCCGCAGCGAAGAATCCGAGTGTTGTCATATCCGTAGCGTCGTCCTCTTGCATGCCGCGAAGATTGAACACTGTGACGCTGTCGGGGTTGTCAACTAAGGTGACCCCTCCTTTCCCACCAAATATCCTTTCGATGGTGGGAGCGTTCGTGCCATAGATTGACTGAAACATCGGGTCTGTAATGGGCACAAAACGGAATGAAGG
>CAZZBA010000555.1:0-2245 GCA_964652765.1 uncultured Victivallales bacterium
ACCCTGGCGCGCGACTTCAAGGGCCGCATCGCCTTCATGGGCGGCATCGACACCCAGCATCTGCTCGTCCACGGGACCCCGGACGACGTGAGGACGGAGGTACGGCGGGTCAAGGCGCTGCTCGGACCGCGGCTTATCGTGAGCCCCAGCCACGAGGCGCTGCTCCCGAACGTGCCGCCCGCCAACTTTGAGGCCATGGCGCAGGCGGCGATCGAGTAATGGGCGCGGCGGTGCGGTTCCCGGTGCTTACATGCCTTCTTCGGGGTGGGGATGTGGGTTTGTCATAAGAGGCGATTACTTTGCCGCCTGTGTCGAGTATCACCGCCGTGTTGAAGAAGGCGGCGCCCCGAACCGTTGCCGTGCCGGCAACCTAGCCTCCATTCGGCAAAGCAGATGAAGCGTCCCTGATTCCCGCCGTCCTGAACTCGGCTAGGTCTTGACGTTTATCCCCGCTTCCGCCATCGTCCTGCGCATGACATCACAGCGGCGTTGCCAATTCATTTGCATACGGGAGGTGGCGGCATGAAGGTTGACTTCAGTTACGCGTTTGCGACACCGCATCGGATTACGGTGTGTCTGCCGAACGGCAGCGACAAAACATTGCTCGACTGCTCAGAGACCGGCCTGCGGATGGCGTGGACGTACGGTGACCTCCGCGACAAGCCGCTGGCCTGTTTTGTCACGCCAAAGACTGACTGGGAGGTGTGCCTCAAGCCGGCAATGGACGGGCGTCCGTTTGCCGGTAGCCGCTGGACGCGATCCGAGGGCTGGTTGCCGGCGTTGGAGCAGACGTACGAGGACGGTCGAGTCTCGCTCCGGTTGGAAGTCGTCGGCGGCAAAACGGCGGCGATCATGCGCGTGACGGTGCGCAACGACGACTCGGTGCCGCACCACGTCGGGTTGGACTGTGAGAAGCCGGGTAAGTGGGCCGGGTATTGCCCGGCATGGGTGCAGCCGGAATGGGATCGCGACGTCCTGCTGGCAGGATGGAACGACCGCGCGGACAGGATCGTCGTCCTGGCGGCCGGGGTGGGGGAAATCGCAGTTCCGGCACCAACGACGATGCGACCGGTGTGGAACCTGGCACCAGGCGAGCAGCGGGTCGGCTGGATCGTGCGGCCGTACAAGGCGTATCACGAGGAGTTGCCGGCGCTGCGGCAGCGGAACTGGGCGATGGAATTCGAGGAGGGCAAGCAGGCATGGCGATCGTTGATAGGCCGGGCCGCGCGGTTCAGCATTCCTGATCCCGGGGTTCAGAATGCGTTCCTCGCTTGCCTGGCGGACGGCTTCGTCATGCGCGAACAGGTGGCCGACGGCACCATCGTTGCCTGCCCCGGCACGGACATGTACCGGGCACCGAACTCGTTCGAGCCGTTGATCGTGTCGGTGTTGTTCGATCAGATGGGAATGCACGCCGATGCGGTCGAGAACACCGCCATGTTCCTGCGGCTGCAGGGCGCGGACGGCAACTGGGCCGACCCGGAGGGGTGGGTGCATCTGATGTGGGGCGCCTCCGGCATCAAGGCCTGGGCGATCCTCGAGCATTACAAGCTGACGCGCGACAAACAGTGGCTGGCCGGGGTATATCCGCGAATGCTGGCCAGTTCCCGATGGCAGGAGACGCAGCGGGCCAGGACGCGCGTGCTCGTCAAAGGCGAAAGACCTCTGACGTACGGCCTGATGCCTCGCGGCGTGGGCGACTGCGGGCTTCTGGGCGAGGACGACAGTCTCTACGGCGTGTTCATTCCCCATAACATCCTTGCCGTCTATGCCGATGCGGTGGCGGTCGAGGCGGCGGAAGTCCTCGGCCGCGACGCTGAGCTCCCGGAGTTGCGCCGGATCCATCGAGCCGGGCTGGAGGACCTTCTGTCGGCGCTGGAGCGCGGCGCGATCACTGAGGATGGCTACCGCTGGATCCCGGGCGTCCCCGGCCAGACGCTCGGAAGTCGCTGGGGTGCTCTCTACGCGGCGTTTCCGTGCCGCGTCCTGCCGCCACACCACGAACTGATCACCGGCACGCTCCGCAAGTGCGAGGCCCGGATCAGCCCCGGCGGCCAGCCCGTGCACACCGGTTGGATGAAGGATGGCATGTGGGTGGCCACCACCCTCGACAACATCGCGGAAGTGCTGCTCATCCGTGACGAAGGCGACAAGGCGGCGGCTTACCTTTATTCCACGTTGAACCACGGCACGCCGCTCTACAGTTGGTGCGAGGAGCGCGGGCAGGAGCCCGCTACCAAGGAGT
>CAZZBA010000556.1:0-2229 GCA_964652765.1 uncultured Victivallales bacterium
AGTAAAAGCGATGATGGGAAGGGACTGCCTTGGGCATCGCCGCAACTGCGGCCGTCTTGCACCTTGACTCCAAGTCACTTCCGGCCGAAGGTCGTCGCAAGTAAGCACGGCTGGGACCAGACCCGAATGGCCCAACCCTGTTCGAGGTTCAATCAAGGGGTTCCAGCCGCAGTGTCTTCTGAATCCGGTCGCGGTGCTCCGGCAGCACACGCGCATCCTCGGCATAGTCCTGCCAGCGCCGGATCACCGCACGCACCTCCGAAAGAATGCTCTCAGCCCGTCCCCGCTTCATGGAAGCCGCCTTGGCGCATGCCTTGAAATCATCCAGCCGAAACCGGTCGCGTTTGCCGTTCATGGTCATTTGATGCGCCGAAGTCCACTCGCCCGACGGCTGGAAGCTGTAGGTCATATCGAACGCGGGCGAAAGCGACCACGCTCCGGATTTATCCATCAGGAAGGCGATGTTCTTCACGTGGTCATCCTGATTGCGTCCGATGATATTGAAAACCATCCGCCGGAACTGCTCCTCCACGGCGTTCATGGGAAGGCCCAGCCGCCGGATGGTCTGCAAGGCCTGCTCATAGCCGTAGGCCCCCGCCGCATTGAAATCGTAATGCGCCAGTCCGCATAGCGACTGCATATGCAGTTTTTCGCCGCCTTCCAGCCGGTCAAACCGCCGAGTCATGAAATGGCGGCGTCCATTCTCCTCGAACAGCCGACAGGGCATCATCGTGATTCCGGCATCCACGGCCATGCGATAATAGGCATACTCGATCGCGCCGTAGCCCTTGGGATCTTCCAACTCCTTATCCTTGTTACCGCTCACCCCGTCGAACTTCATCAGCCAGTATTCAAATCCCCCACCTGCCTTCACCTGCCCTGACCGGACCTCGTTGGTTTGTGGATTCCATGCAATCACGGCCTTTGCCCGCGCCCCGCCCGCCGAGGTTCCGACCCGCAGAATATCGCGCAACGCCGTGTCGCGTCCTTCCGCATGCAGCCAGCCCTGCAGGTTGTGGCGGTGCGTCAGCACCTCCGATGCCAGTTCCACCAGCCGGTCGACTTCGACATGCGATGAACTACGGGCCTGCGGACCGATTGCCGGCACGTACTCCAGAGCACCCATACCGCGCGAACCGGTATAGCACAGGCGCTCCACCGCATTGAACGATTCCGGCGAACGGCCTTGCCGCGCAAGCCAGGCATCGATCAGCGCATTGCCAAACCGGTCCGGCAATGAATCGGCCAGCAGGCCCGGCAGGCCATGGAAGGTATTCGGGTTGAGTTCGGGAAAGGAATAGACCCGCGTCGAGAGCGGCATGGTCAGCGGCGACACTTCAATGGCGCTTCCCGCAAACGCCGGATCATACTGAAACGTCGCCGTTGCGGCAGCGTCCTCCAGCGCCACAGCGCCGATCGTGCGTCCCCACAGTCGGACCTCCGCCACCGTACTCACGCTTTATCGCTCCATTGCCATGGCTTGACGGAGCGGTTCCCGCCCTTGCGCGGGGCCCGCTTCCGTTCCTTGCCTTTCAACTTCAGCAAATCCATCGGACGTGGCCCCGTTGCGGGCGCCAGCGTTTCCATGCGCTCCAGCAGTTGCAGTTCCCGCAGAATCCGTATCAAGGTGACCGTCTGCGTCGTGGCGCCCGCCTCGATCCGTTCAACGGTCCGCTTCGATACGCCCGCCTGTTGAGCCAGCTTCGCCTGCGACAAGCCAAGTTCAATCCGGCAACGTGCAAGCCTGCCGCCCAGCTCGGACAGCACCGCATCGTCCGTCATTAAACACTCGATCCTCATGTCAACCACCTCCGATTGCAAATCACCTATATCGCACCAAGAGACGAGTTGCAAGCGCTATTTGACTTATGAAGCCATTGCTGACGACTTACGATAAGCATTTTTAGCCATGGGCGGCCCTTGTCCGAGATTGCCCCTTGGCCGGGGCGGGAATTGTTACGCATCAGGCCCCAGCTCGTTGGCCAGTTGGTTGTGCGCTCAACCGTGCCGTCAAGAAGGTCACTACCCGGAAACATCCATTCCTCCGGGTCATACCGATCACTGCTGTACTTGTATATGGCGAACCCCCACTTCTTCATGCTGCCGTCATCCCGATCAAACAGAACATAATTCCGCTGGGCTGCCCGACCAAGTAGCTCAAGCAAAGGAATGCTATTGCGGCGACTATCGGTCCTGTCACTGTTAGCAGGATTGATTTCATCAATATTC
>CAZZBA010000557.1:0-2228 GCA_964652765.1 uncultured Victivallales bacterium
ATATCTCATGCAGCTCGGCTAGACACCGACACTGCGCCTCGTGGGGGAGCGTGCGTGGCAATTTGGGAGGCGCACAACCGCAAAAGCCGTTAGCCATGGGGATAGATTTTCTTGGGGTTGCTACCGTCGCGGCGCGCTCTGTCTGCCGACACTCGGACGGCATCATGAGGCGGCAAAAAGGTGATCCTGACGCGTTAGCAGGCGCCAAAGGCCAAGCGAGAATTAGGCACATTTTCTTGAAATGAGGAATGTGCAGGATGCCAAGAAAAGGATTTTCTGGGGAGCAGTTCGCTTTCGCGCTTCGCCAGGCGTAGCGTGAGACGCTTGTCGGCGAGGAGTGCCGCAAGCTGGGCGTCCGCGCGCGAAGCTTCGTCGGTGGAAGAAGCAATTTGCCGGGGATGGGATCGGGGATATCCGCCGACTGAAGCAACTCGAAGACGAGAATGCGAACCTGAAGCGACTAGTGGCTGACCTGAAGCTGGATAAGATGTTGCTACAGGATGCAATAGTAAGGCCCTTCATGAAGCATCCGGTCGTCGACCACTTCAAGGCGGTTTAATGCGCCGGTGACGGTAGGCCACCCGTGTCAGCGGCTCAGCAAGATCAACATACCGGTACTGATCGATCCGGGAGTCGCATTTGGCGCTGTGGATGCGGCTGACGGACCTCGCGGCCGCGCAGTTCGGCTACTACTACCGCTGCCTCTACGTGCTGCTGCGTCGGGAAGGTTGGTCGACGAATCAAAAGCGGATCTATTGGCTGTATTGCTAGGAATGCCTGTCGATCCCGACTAAACGCCACGCCGGTGCCGATCTTGCCGGTATCGGGCCGGGCGGCCGGCAGTCGTTGGCGCCAGCGATACCTGGGCGATGGCCTTTGTCTCCGAGCGACTGTTCGACGGTCGGCTGTTCCGAATCCTGATGATCGTCGACCGCCAGCCGAGAGAGGCTCTCGCGACCGGTGCGAGGACAAAGTTCAGGGCGTATCAGGTGATCGACGAACTGGATTGACTGGCGCGGATCCGCACAAGCGCCCAAGGGTCTCATCGAGAAATCGAACTCGACTTCTCCTTGCAGGGAAAGCCAACAGATACTGGGTACATCAAAGCATTCAACTATTGTCTGCTTCTGGAGTGCCTGAACGCTTCATGTTTCATCTCGATGGCCGATGCCCGGCAGCGCATCGAAGAATTAAGGGCTGACTAAAACACAGAACGACCCCACATGGCTCTCGGCGACTTGATGCCGAAGGCATATGCAAACCAATTAGACCTCTCCCATAGTTTGCTTGGCGATTGGACTTAAGTTCGGGGCAAGACTATTCCAATCTGCTTGTCTAAATCAGCTCGACTCAGGAAAACACGGTCGGGTCAACCGGTGAGTGCCTCGGCAATCGATGAAGATGTTAACGATGCGGAATGATCGTCGTGGGTTTTCTGTAGTTTTGAAATCAGCTCAATTCCTGTTTCGGAAATATGTTCGCGAAGAAATGAGACCGCTCCTTCCGTGTCGCGCAGCAGACAAAGTTCTACAATTCGCCGATGATCCTGACCTGCTCGCTCAACTCCGTGAGTAAGCTGCATATGGAGGCGCAGGAACCGTGCCTCCCTCTGGTGTAAATGTTGCAGAACTTCGAGTGTCAGCGGCCGATTTGCTGCTTGGTATAAAGTACTATGAAACTGCCAGTTCAGCTCAGCCCAATCCCTCGAAGACTCTCCATCTGGATTGTAAAAGACGCGGGCAATCTGATCAGCTTTGGCGAGGTAGTCATCCGGGATGTTCGGAAGTGCCCGCCGAAGGAGATCGCACTCGATGAGTACTCTTAGCTCGAATATCTCGACAATCTGCGAAATCGGTGTCTTCGCAACTACGGAAGTGTGGTGAGGATACGATGTTATCAGTCCCTCAGCCTCAAGCTGCTTCATCGCTTCCCGGACTGGAATGCGGCTCACTTTAAAATCATCAGCCAGCTTTTCCAGGAGCGGGCGCATCTGCAGATCTGCGCGGATGCCTCCGCCTTTTCCGGGGCGGTCCAGCAGGCCCGCGGGTTGAACCGGATCGCCCGCATGAACACCGAGTCGGCGGACACGCTCAAACGGACGGCCGCCGCACTTAAGTTCATGATCTACCCCAACCACGATGCCGGTGAGCGCGCCGCCGTCGCCATGGAAACCGGATACAGGGTCTATAACGTCGTCAATCTGGCCCGGCAGCAGAAGGTCAGCGTGG
>CAZZBA010000558.1:0-2204 GCA_964652765.1 uncultured Victivallales bacterium
GCGCATCAGGTCACGGTTTGGTTTGTTGGTGCTCGCGGCGCCGGTCTTGTGGATGGCGTGCGCCTGACGTCGGCCGGACGCGCCCAGCGCGGAAGGCAGCGGCAGGCGTCGATGTGCCGGTCTTCTGCGGAGCGATGGGGCGGGCGTTGGGAAGGCGGGTGGGCGTTACGGTCGCGTTGAGTGTGCGAGACTCGCCGCGGGTCGAAGTTACCCTTTGGTGCGTGGTTCGCCCTTCTGTATCTTCAGCACGGAGTACTCCTCGAAGATGTCCTTATAGATCGTTTTCATCTCAGGTCCAAGGTCCAGTCTCAGAAGAGGTTGTCCACCTTGCCCTGTAGTGATGTTGTAGACGATGGTTTCTTCTTTCCTCCGCGGGCCGGCCAGGATTAGGACTCTATCACCAACGGCAAACGGTGCACCGTTGATTCTGCGACAGACGAACACCAGCGCGGGAGCGCAGGTGAACACTCCCAGAAAGAATCCAAGACACGTTGAAGGGACAAGGGCCAGTGCCAGCCAAAGCGCTATGGATGGGCGGAGTAACAAGAGGGGTGAAGGCAGATCTTGTGCCACGAGAATGACAGCGCCGGCGTCGAGAATCGTGGCTCCGATGAACCAGCAGACCAAGAACGGATGCGCACACACGATGTTGAGTGTCTTCGGTTTCATCATCTTTCAGGCGAACACGGTTACTTCTTGTTCGAGGGTTCGGGTTTCCCCCATTCTTGAGTCCAAGGGACGGTGTTAGTCAGTGGCAAGGGTTGTGCCGTTGGAATTTCTTTGGTGCGCTCAAATATGATGCCCGTCTCATCACCGGTTGTTGGGAAGGCTCCACGATCATCGGCATACTTGTTTACGAATTCACGTAATTCCTCAGTGGATGCTGTCAGAAACAAAAGTCCATCTCCCGACTTCTCATATCTGATGTCGGTTTTTTTCTGTTTTACCATGGAATCCAGCCACTGCGTGGCCATCGATGTCAAAGTCAGTCTGTCGTCGCGGAGTAGGACCTTCCAGAAGCTATGTAAAACGAGGAAGTGCCCGCCGAAGAAACTTTTTGCGTGAATTGCGTGTGGTCGCTGCGGCGTGAGTTCCAAAAAACGATTGGTGCCAACGGTTCCGAGTGTTGCATAAAACTCTATCAGTGGTTGGTCTGTCGTGGTCGCCTGAAGAACATATCTGCCCGTGGGTTTGTGAAATGGTTTGATCGTCCACGTTGCATCGGTAGTTTTCCAAACGCCCTCCAATGCGGGATCATAAATCACGTCTTTGTTTGTGAAGAGTGAGTTAAGTGTCAGGGTACATCCAGATACCGCAATGACGGCCGTAAGAAGCAGGAAGCGTGTGACGTTCTTCATTATCTGTCCTCGTTCTTCTCGGATTTGCGACAACAATACGACCGTTGAGGATCGAACGTCAAGAAGGCCGGGTGAATTTTCGGCGGGTTTGATGATTGCGTCTTACAATTGAGAGGGCGCGACGGTCGCGACGCTCCAGAATGGTGCGCGTTGTGGTGGGTCGTGGCGGGACCAGATTGACCGTGTTGACTTGGATCGCGGCGTCGCGACGGTGAAAAGCGGTGCCGGGCGGGTGGATGGCGGGTGGCCTGACGAAAGCCGGACGCGCCCAGCGCGGGAGGTTGCGGCAGGCGTCGATCACGCCGGTCTTTTGCGGAGCGATGGGGCGGGCGTTGGGAAGGCGGGGGGAACGTCAGAACCGTGGGTCGGTGAATCCGTTTCGAGTGAGTCGTACCCACCAGTTCATGGTTTGGGCCTTCATGTTGCATAGTTCCCCATTCGGGACAAGATCCAGATGAGGCCGACATAATAGACATTTGCTGCCGCGCCAGCGGTAAGAATCACAATTCTCATGTTCTTTCGGGAGAATGAGACTGGGCCGCGATTCAAGAGCAGTATGCTGCCGAGTATTAGAGTCAGAGCAACCGGACTTCCGTAGACGGTTGGTACAGCAAGTATGGCGGCGGAGGGGTGAATACCGAAGACAGCCAGTGCCAACGAAACTCCCAGGTAGAGAGCGCCCCATGCACTGACAATACATGCAACATTCACCGTGACTGTGGTGATTTTCATCATCATCTGATGCCCCCGAATGTCAGCGACCACCAGCGGTAGGTGATTTGGTTGGTGCGTAGCGTGATTCGCACGTTATTTGATCTTCATTTTTTGTAAAGGCGTAAGAGTTGC
>CAZZBA010000559.1:0-2200 GCA_964652765.1 uncultured Victivallales bacterium
TCCCGACCCCGCTGCGGCTCGGCCTGGCGGGCGGACCTCTGCTCGTCGCGCTGGTCCTCGGCCGCATCCGCCGGATCGGGCCGCTAAACTGGGAGATGCATCCCGGCACCAATCGAACCATCCGCGAGATCGGCATTGCCTTGTTCCTGGCCGTGGTCGGACTGACTGCCGGCGGGCGTTTTGTCGAGACGATCACCACCGGTGACGGCTGGCTCTGGATGGCCGCTGGCGCGTTGATCACGCTCGCCCCGCCGGCGATCGTCATCACGATTGCCCGGCTTTGCCTCAAGGAGAATTATTTGTCGATCTGCGGCCTGACCGCCGGGTCGATGACCGATCCACCCGCGCTGGCGTTCGCCATCCAGGCGGGCGGCTCCAACGCGCCCGCCCTGGTTTTCGCTACCGTCTATGCCACCGCCATGTTCCTGCGTATCCTCTGCGCCCAACTCCTCGTCGTCCTCTGCGCTGCCTGATTTTTTCTGCCTACATTTGTCCGCAGGTCCACAAAGGCCACCAGAATCGTGATCAACAACGGTATCCGCCTGTTTCCGACAGATGGACCATCGGAACGAAGCGCACCGGCAGATCCTCTTCCTGGGTCAACGCCCCGCGTTGCCGGTTCAACAGCACCAGCCGCTGCATGTCCTTACCCACAGGAAGCACCATCCGCCCGCCCTCTGCAAGCTGGTCAATAAGTACCGCCGGAACCTCCTCCGGAGCGCAGGTGCCGATGATCGCATCGAACGGAGCCTGCTCCGGCCAGCCGGCATAGCCATCCCCGCAATGGATATGCACGCCCTCAACACCCTGATCATCCAGCACCCGACGGGCGTGCCATGCCAGTTGTGGAACGACTTCAATGGTATAAACCTTCGCGCCCAGAGCCGCCAATACCGCCGACTGATAGCCGGAACCGGTGCCTATCTCCAGCACCTTTTCACCGGGTTGCGGATTCAGCTTCTCCGTCATGTACGCCACGATGCAGGGCTGGGAGATGGTCTGGTTGAAGCCGATTGGGCTGGGATGATCGCCGTATGGACAGAGCACCTGAGAAATGCCTTCCGGAATAAAAAGATGGCGGGGAATCCGCTCCATCGCCCGGAGAACCCGCTGATCGCGGATATGATAAAACTCCGTCAGAAGCCGCACCATCTCCTGGCGCATCGCGCCCCAGCCTGTTTCGTCCTCTTTCACCAGACAACCTCAAGTCCCAAGACCTTTTTTCACCTGTTTGATTTCACCAATGCACGGTACCGGTCCGCCGCACGGATCGGGTTTATCGAGTGATTTCCACCACCGGCGAACTCGATCGGCAAGGACCGTGCCAGGATTATACGACTGCCACTCGCGCCACATCATACGCTCCCCCTTTTGTTGGCTCGCCCGCCGTCTCGCCGCTTTCACTGCCCCTTGGCACATGAAAGCAACCACCGATACATGGCCCACCGATACATGGCCTGTCCCTAGGCAGACCTGCTTGCTGACAAATCGGAGAACGGGAACCTGACAAGGACAACCGATCCTACTGAAGGTGAGACCATGCCACATCCTCCTCGGGGCGCTCCCAGTCATGCGCGAGCGTCTGTTGGCTCAACAGCGCCGTTTCGGGCACATCGGGTTCCACTATGATTGTTACGATGGCACGGCACGAATGCCCCAAGCGCAGCGGTTCGAGCAAATGAATCCGCCCGTCAGTTTCAATTGTGGCTTCTACTGCTTTCAGCATTTTTATCACCCCAGAAAACAGACTACCCCGTCATCTCGGGATTTTCAATCTTCATTTTGCATTCATTTTGCATTCATCAGCAGCCGATACATGGCCTGTCCCTAGGCAAGCCCGATTTGGGGGCGCAGGAAAGCGCCCCCTCCGTTTCCTCCCCGGGAGGGACGGGTGCCACCCCGTCCGCAGCGTTGTAAGCCGAGCCGCGCATGAGGGCAGCCAACTGGATATCGCAACAGCCGCCTCCGGATTCCGGCCCCGCCCCCGACGAAGGCCCCATGAAAATTGACTGAATCAACGCCCTTGATTTTGCAGAACTCGGCTCGTAACGTGTGTCAATTACATTCCAATCATCTATCCTGCAAGTATATACCTAGAATATCCCCGTGATCGCCCCGTGATCATGTCAGTCTCATTACCAACCTAAGGTCAAAGGACAAAGTAAGTTAGCCTTTGGCAGAGTAAGTTAGCCGGGGTTGC
>CAZZBA010000560.1:0-2199 GCA_964652765.1 uncultured Victivallales bacterium
GAGCTAGACGCTGAGGATCTCAGAGTGCCTGACAAGGGAACAGCAACAACAATTAGCGAGTTGTTTTCACCCTCGCCCTCTGGGAGAGGGCCGGGGTGAGGGTTGTGGGCGCAGCCCACATTAGGGGAGTATCTGGTGCTTCTTGCGCACCTGCACATCCGCGAGGACATTCCTCTGCGTGTTCGTGCCTCATCGCGGTAGAGGGCGTTACCCCGCGTTTCATAGTGCTATAAAATACAACACTCAGATGTAAATATACATGGAATGCCGGTAGTTAATATGTATGTGATGCGTTATCATGCAGTCCTGAGATTGGAGTATCTCGAAACCGTAAAGTTGACAGGAAGGGATCGGTATGAACGAGAAAGTGGTTTTAATCGGAGCCGGCAGCGCGATGTTCACCAGCGGGCTAGTGAGCGACGTGATTCGCCAGCGGTGGGATGGCGAGATTGCGCTGGTCGATATAGATCCGGATGCGCTTAACGTGGCTGAGAAGATGACGCGGAAGATGCTGGATGCCACCGGTTCCAGCCTGAAACTCAGCGGGTCGACTGATCGGCGTAAGGTATTGGCTGATGCTACGGTCGTGATCTCCACGATTGGCGTCGGTGGACGCAATGCGTGGGTCAAGGATGTCGTGATTCCGCGCAAGTATGGAATCTACCAGCCGGTTGGCGACAGCGTGATGCCAGGGGGCACTTCACGAGCTCTCCGAATGATCCCGGCCATGGTGGACATTGCCAATGATGTACTGAAACTGGCACCTGATGCTCTTTTCTTTAATTATGCAAATCCCATGAGCGCGATCTGTCGCGGTGTCCGTAAAGCCACTGGAGCGAACATGATCGGCATGTGCCACGGCGTAATCGATATGGCGCGAAATATTGCCGGACGGCTTGGGGCTCCGCTTGATCAGGTGAAGTATACTGCGGTTGGTATGAATCACTTTACATGGTTTACGGAAGTCATGCTGGATGGGAAAGATGTTATGCCGCAACTGCGAGCGCTGGCGGCAAAGAAACTGGGCGAGGGCATCAACGCGGACAGCCTTGGCCGCTACTTCGCTGAGGCAGGTGATTCGAAGGAAAAGCAGGATGCGTCGCCAGGGTGGCCGTTCCTCTGGGAATTGTCCAGGCTCTTCGGGGCGTTTCCGGCACCCGGTGACAGGCATCTTGTTGAGTTCTTCCCGCAAATGTTCAGTCGGGAGAAGGGGTACTACGGGAATACGCTGGGCGTCGATTGTTTCAGCTTCGAGCGTTGTATTGAAGGCGGCCAGGCCAAGTTCGACGAGATGAAGGCGCAAGCGCTGTCGGCAGATCCGCTACCCGACGAATTTCTGGGAAAAGCCGGCGGTGAGCATGAGCAGGTTTGCGACATCATTGAAAGTATTCGTAACGACGCAGGTCGGGAGTTTAACGCCAATCTGCCTAACGCCGGGCAGGTTCCTGGATTGCCAAGTAATTCCATTGTGGAGTGCCCGGCCATAGCGGATAGCGGCGGAATGCGGCCCCGGCAGACCAAGCCACTGTCTTCTGCGATCGTCGGAACGCTTGCCAGCCGCATCCAGTGGGCTGAGGTGACTGTTGAGGCAGCTCTTGAAGGCAGTCGCGAGAAATTTGTGCAGGCGCTTTTGATTGATGGTGCGGTGAGGTCGGTCGAAACAGCTTATCGCCTTGCCGATGATCTGCTGGCAGCGCAGAAGGAGTATCTGCCACAGTTCTGATGGCGGAGAGAAGTTATCAGTTATCAGTGTGATTGTTGGAGGGTTGCAACGGGTCGCAGGTGGTATAACCAGACCCGTCAATGGCAGGTGGGTGCTACGGACGAGCGATTTCAGAAACAAGTAATAGGGAGATAATATGATGAATAGGAGAAGTATGATGCAGGCAGTTGCAGTGGCAGTAGCCATGATGAGCTTGTTTTTCAGTAATTTGGCGCAGGCGGCCAGTCAGGTTCCTGCCCAACTGCCGCGCCCGGACGGAAAGCCGGGTGACACGAAGAAGCCGGTAAAGGTCTATATCATGGCTGGCCAGTCGAACATGGTTGGTTTCGGCACACCCAAAGGCGCCCGATGTAAGTACAACGCCATCTACCTTACGGCAGATCCCGACGCGTCGTTCGGTCCCTTTGCCATTTACCCCGGCGGCAACTACAAGATTGCGCCGCTGGGCATTTACGTGTCGGCCGATCCCGGCTCGG
>CAZZBA010000561.1:0-2185 GCA_964652765.1 uncultured Victivallales bacterium
GATACAGGATGCCTACGACCGTGATATCGAAAGCTACAGCGTGACCGACACCAACACCATGACCGTGTCGTACACCCCGCTTGCAGAGGTGGCGGACGAACTGCGCGCCAAGATCGCCAACCGGGAAGCACTCGGTATCGCTGGCGAATATGCCATGCAATTCCGAGATGACCTGCGCAGCATGCTGGAGGAGGGCAATCCAGTCTCGATCCATAGCGTGGCCCAGGCCCGCGGCATGAACGTGCATACCAGTGAACTATTCAGCGCGGTCGCCCCCGTAGCCGGGACCAGTGCCGGAACCGCGTTCAACCGGGCGGCATTCACCTTGGATCCAGAGGTTCCTGCCAGCACGTTCAGCTCCTCCGTGATCGGTGACGATGCTGTCTACCTGCTGGCATGGCACACAAACAAACCCGCCGTGCTGCAACCGTTCGAGGATGTCAAGGATACAGCCGCCGAACTGGCGACTAAGCAGGCACGGCAGGAGGCGTTCGCCACGCGGGTCGGCGAGATTCGCCAGAAACTCGCCGCCGCGCGAAAGGAAGGGACCGAGTTCACCGCGGCAGCAAGCGCTTTGAAGCTGGAGGTCGTGACGGTCGGCCCGTTCTCGGTCTACGATGCCGATCCGGATAAAATAAGGTTCTTCTCGGATATCGCCCCGGCAGTGCTCCCGCTGGCCACCGGAGAACTCGCGGAGCCGGTTAAGGCAGCCGAGAACACGCTGATCGTGTATCTGGCGAGCCGCGAACCCGGAAACCCGTCCGAGGCCGATGGACTGAAACCCGAAATTACACGGATGCTGCAATCCAGCCGGATGCGCATGCACTTCACCTCGTGGTCGGAAGCACTTCTTGCCAAGGCCAAGGACAGCAAGGAAGCACCCGAAGCCAACTAGGGGCAGCGCGGGGGCTGAATCTCAATCTGGCGTTTATCCGTCAGTGTCTCATACCCGCTTCTGCAAATCGGTCTTGGGCTTGCGAGCAGCCAGCAGCCGCGAGATCACCGAACTGAAAAACGTCATCTCGAACGGTTTGGTCAGGAAATCGTCGATCCCAAGGGCCTTGCACGCCTCCAGGCGCTCCCGCGTCGGATAGCCGGAAACCACGATCAGCGGCGTATCCGGGCGGACCTCACGGATACGGCGCACCAGAGCCATGCCGCTGGGTTCCCCCGGCATGTTCAGGTCGGTCATGATCACATCGACCGTTTCCCGCTCGATCAAGGCAAGGCCTTCGGGCCCGTTCTCAGCCGTCAGTAGTTCATAGCCCATCCGCCCAACCACGGTTTTGAAGTAGTCCACTACCCCGCCATCATCGTCAATCAGAATCAATTTGACCATGTTATCCGTTCCTTTCAAACCGGCGGTGCGCTGTAATCATGTGCCTTGGATGCCACATCCCTCATTCGCCACCGCGGGTATCAGCTTTGCGCGTTGTGCGCCACACCGCAAGAAAAAAAACTTACACCTGCACCCGAAAAGGCATCGGAATCAATTCTGCGCTGGTGTTTTCAAGTTTTTTGCCTAAAATGAATGGTTCGTAGTTCGTTTTGGATTACACTTACAAAAGGATCCGTACCTATGTCTATCCGTACCACACTGATCGAGCGTGAAGCACGGCTGTTGGCGCCTTACGCCTCCAGCAGCGCCAGCTCGGCCGGACGGCACTACCCGGAACCGGAACACCCGGCCCGCTGCGGGTTCCAGCGCGACCGCGACCGCGTCATCCACAGCCGCTGCTTCCGCCGCCTGGAATACAAGACACAGGTGTTCACACGCAGCATCTGCGATCACTACCGCACACGCCTGACCCATAGTGTCGAGGTGGCCGCGGTCGCCCGGACGCTCGCGAGGGTCTTCGCCGCCAACGAGGACCTTACCGAGGCGATCGCCCTCGCCCACGATATCGGACATACGCCCTTCGGACACGCTGGCGAGCACGAGATGAACCGGCTGATGGAAGGCGCCGGGGGGTTCGATCACAACCGACAGAGCCTGCGCTGGGTGGAGCTGCTGGATATCCAGTATCCCGACTTCCCCGGCTTGAACCTGACCTGGGAGGTGCGCGCCTGACTGATGAAGCACGATGCCGCCAAGCCCGGTGTCCTGCTCGACGGACTGCCGGTCGGCCCGCACCAGTCCATCGAGGCCCAGATTGCCGATATCGCCGACGATATCACTTACTAC
>CAZZBA010000562.1:0-2183 GCA_964652765.1 uncultured Victivallales bacterium
TCAGAGGACGTGGATCGTCAGTCGAAGCACTTGTACGACAAGGCGATTGAGCTGATGGAGTACAAGCAGTACGAACGCGGGTTGGCGATGCTGAACACGGTGGTCCGTGATAACCAGGGAACCCTTCTGGCGCATCAGGCGAACATGGCGATGGGCAAGCATTTCCTGGAGCAGCGCAAACCCACGGAGGCCTTGAATTATTTCATGCTGCTGACGCGGGTACTGACGCCGGAACTGGGCGAGAAGCAGCCGGCTGATCTGGAAGCGCTTTATCACGAATCGCTTTACCAGGCGGGCTTTGCGCAGTATCAGGCCGGCCAGTACGGGGCCGCCTTCCCGATTTTCCGGCGGCTGACCGAAGTCGCGGGCAAGAGCAAGTGGGCGAACATGGCCTATTTCTATATCGGTATGAGTCATTACAACCTCAAGAACTGGAATAAGGCCATTGAGTCGCTTTCGCTGGTAGGCACCGAGGTTGAGGATTCGGGGGAGGCCTTGGGCCGCATTGAGATCGGCCAGCGCTTCTATGCCAAGATCAGTGATGCGGACATCCCCGTGATGCGCAAGATCGGCCAGCCCGTCAAGGCCGAGGTGAAGGTCAGCAGCGGTGATGTCGAAGTACTGGAAGGGGTACCGATGGCGGGCAAGAAGGATGAACTGCTGACGTCGGCCCCGACGGTGGTCGGCCGTCCCAAGCCGAATGACGGCATCATCCAGATGGTCGGCGGGGATACCCTGACGGTGACGTACCTGGACGACAGCACGCTGGATGGCAAGAAGGGGGTGCCACGCAGTGGCCAGGTGCGTGCGGTCAGTACCGGTACGATTGGCTTTTTCCTGGGCGACTATACGACGCCGGCCTACATCGCGTTTCCCGGACAACCGTTGCATGTGATGCTGCGCGATGCGGACCTGGATACAGCACCGACGGCCGAGACCGTCCGGATCACGGTCAAATCCTTTGAGCAGTTGCAAGGCGCTGATAACGCGGCAACGAATGAGACGATCGATATTTTCGCGGTCCAGGATTCCGAGGAGGAGAAATGGCGCGAACGCGATTCGGTCGATGTGACCCTGGCCGAGCAGGGCGAGGGGACGGAGATCCGCAGTGGTGTCTTTACCGGCAAGATCACGCTCGCCCCCGTGGCAGAGGGCTCCGCCCCGAGTACCACCGACAATGTCCTGCATTGTGATGAATTGGATGAGATCCGGGTCAGCTACACGGACAAGGTGCATCTTTATGGCGAGGAAGAGCGTCTGAGTGAATCGCGGATCAAGGTTTCCGGTTCCGTGAATGCCGGCGTCACCGCCGACCAGTTCGTGGTGTTCGAGACGCTGCTCAAGGCTCGCAAGGAATCCGTGGAGGCGGAGGCGCTGGTCGGCCTGGGCGGAATCTACAAGGATATGGGGCTCGCCGACCGCGCCGCGCAGCGGGCAACGGAAGGACTGCGCAAGCTGGATCCGATCATCATGAATCGCGGGAAGCTGCCTGGCGATCTGGTGGAAACCGCCTTCCGGTTGAAGTGGGAAAGCGAGCTGCTGCAGGATAATTTCGATGCGGCGACGGCCACCTGTCTGGCGTTCAACCGCCTGTATCCCGAATCCGTGCTGGCGGATCAGGCGCTGATGACGCTCGGTCGCGGACTGAGCGAGAAGGGACAGTACGAGAAGGCCGTGGATGTCTACGGCCAGGTCCTGAAGCTGCAGAACCCGATCTCAGCCGCCGAGGCGCAGTTCCGGATCGGCGAGACGCTCCAGAAGCAGGCGGAGGATGAAGCGGCGGCCGCAGATGCCACGAACAGCAAGTGGGGGACGGGTGGTTACAATGCCGTCACCGCGCTGCAAAGCCGGATGAGTGGTGCCATTGCCGCCTACCGCGCGACGTACCAGCGCTACCCGGAAAGTTCTTTCGCCGCTGATGCCCTGGGGCGGGTGGTGCGCCATTATGTCGATACCGAGGACTTCGCGCAGGCCGCCGCGCTGCTGGAAACCGTCTTCGCGGATTATCCCGATGCAGCCTTCCTGGATGAGATGCTGATGCACTGGGCCAAAGTGGCTTTCAAGCTGGGGGACAAGGAAATGTCCAAGGCGAAACTGCGGCAGTTGATCTTCGATTACCCATCGAGTTCGCATGTCAGCGAGGCGCAGAAGAAACTGGCGGCACTGGAGGCACCATGAGAGGG
>CAZZBA010000563.1:0-2182 GCA_964652765.1 uncultured Victivallales bacterium
GTTGTCGGTGGGGACGTACGGAGCCGCGCAGTTGGGCGGGCTCGTATCGGACAGTTCCGGCAGCTCGGGCCAGGTCGTGGTAACGGGTCTCACGCCGCGCGGCACGCTCATGATGATACATTAATTTTCGGCTGAATACTGGCTTCTGAATACTGCGTTTGCAGAACCGACGAAGGCGGTTTTGCAAGCGCCTCCCCTAGTAGGTTTAGAGATTCGCGCCGTTCTGCTCGATCACGTCCTTGTACCAGTAGCCCGAATCCTTTAGGGTTCGTTTCAGCGTCTGGTAGTCCAAAAGGAGAATGGAGCTATGCGAACGATGACGAAGCGGGTGATTTGTGCAGTCCTGTGCGTGTCGTGCCTGATTTCAAGGAGTCAGGCGGGTGATTCCCCGAAGAAAGACGGCGATGCTAGCGTGCCGAAGGCCAAACAGGAGCAGCGTGCTCCCGGCCCATATGGCTTCATTTTGGCGCAAGCTAACGAGGATTTTTCCAAATGCGAGCCGGGCAAAGGAACTGTGCTGCAGGCGGCCGTGGAGTATGTCCTTTATGTGCCGCGTGATATTCAAGGTCCTGACAGATCGAAGGTCGTTCGGAAGTCCCCTCTCATCCTGCACCTGCACGGCTCGGCTCCGTCCGATTTCTCCGGCGAAAAACATAAGGGAGCCACTCTCATCAACTATGCGGAGGGAACCGCTTCCCGGAATGAGCCCTTCCCGTTCTTCATTGTCGCTCCAGTCATGCCCGGTGGGCACGGCAACTGGCTGGAGCATGAGAAGGAGATATTTGATATCGTCGACGCGGTGGCGGCGCATTATCCGATTGATACGAACCGCGTCTACCTGACAGGGTTCAGCATGGGTGGTATTGGCACCTGGAGTCTCGCCATTCAGAATCCCGGCAAGTTCGCCGCCATCGCCCCCATCTGCGGCTGGGGGATGCCAGCCGAAGCTTGGGCAATATGCCACCTGCCGATATGGGTTTTCCATGGCGCCAGGGACGCGGCAGTCCCTCTTGCCAAGTCTCAGGAGATGGTTGACGCCCTCAGGCTCTGCGGCAATGAGGTGAAATTCACTGTCTATCCGGAAGCGGGGCATGACTCCTGGACTGCGACCTACAATAATCCTGGTTTGTATGAATGGTTCCTGAAGCACGAAAGGGTAAAAGAGCGGCAGGAGAACAAGGGGGCGCGTATCGCCTGTTCTCTCTACAAAGGCGCCGTCATCGAGCCAGGCGTGCTCTTCATTGAAAAGGCCGCCACTGCGGCCAACGTCAGCCTCCGTATGAAAAACCCGTCGTTGGCGGACGGGAAACTCTCCCTCTCCTTTGCTCCCAATGACGCTGTCGCCGTCAACACCGGCACCATCCGTCTCGCCCTGTCGGCGAGCTCCGAAAAGATCATTGATCTGCAACTCCGGATGAAGTCGAATCCTGACGCCAGCAAAATCCCCCCCTTGCGACTCGTCTGGTCGATGGCATATACCCATGCTGATATTCCGGAAACCAGGCGAGAAGGCAGTAATACACTCAGTTTCGCCTCGTACCTCGATTGCCCCGGAGCGTCGAAGCAGTTCACCATCGACGGGAATCTGGATGAGTGGAGGAGCTTGCCGTTCAAAATCGACAAGCCGGCCCGGATCCTTCAGGATCCGGAAACAGATCGCGGCCCGGATGATTGCCGGTGCGAGTTCGGATTGGCGTATGATGAACAGTGTCTTTATGTTGCCGTGAAAGTGACTGACGACACGCTGACTCTTGATCCCCGAAAAGCCCCATGGGAACAGGATGGCGTTGAGATCCGCATTGACGCCCGTGACGAGAAAGAAAGGAGCACGGTCCTCGAGTATCGGGAGTTCCAAAACATCCTGCTCGTGGCTTTGAGCCCCGCGCGCTCGGACAAGGATCCCATGGTCTGCTACAACCGCGAACGCATGCCAGAAGGTACGCGCACTGCGTGCGTGAGAACCAGAACCGGTTTCAATGCCGAGATTGCGGTTTCCAAATCCTATCTTGACGAAATGCAGGGCAAGGATTGGGAGTCGTTCCGCTTCAACATGGCTGTTGACGACTATGATCCTGGGGACAAGGTTGCCCAGTTCTGGTGGCAACCGGACTGGCGTGGGGAAGAAACACTTTGCGGGACAGGCACATTCAAACGGAAATAAGCTTTGTCGCGAGCTTTGTCG
>CAZZBA010000564.1:0-2163 GCA_964652765.1 uncultured Victivallales bacterium
CAGGAACAATCCCAATCGCCTGCACGAAAACCATTCCGTCACTGCGTCTGTGTTACTCATCATTTCCTTAGCTCCTCAATCACGCCGCTCATATCCTTCCAGTCGCTTATCTCCACGGCCGTGCTCTTGCCCTCGATGTTTGCAGGCATTGTGAGCTTCGGTATGAGTTCCTTGGCCGGCACCGTGTAGATAACCGGAACATCGCCGCCAAAACTCGTCTTGAAGGTCTTGACCACGGCCGCCATTTCAGGCCCGAAGTTCACCCCTTCGTCCTCTCTGAACATGCTCTCCCCAGTGAGGAATATCACACCGGAGAGCGCGGTCGGCGCAAAGGGATGCACGTAGATATTGTATATCTGCGTTGCCCCGGAGTCACCTATTTTTGGCTTGGACGATGGGATCGATCCCCATGTCTTGCCATCGGGAACGGCCTTCGTCCGCATCATCTCCGGAATGTATTCACCCCAATAGCTCTTCCACTCGGCAATATACCGCCGGATGTTATCCAGATAATACGGGTTGCCGGGATACTGGCTTCCCACCGTCTTATAGTCGTCTATCAGACTGGACGCCTCCTTGAGAAGCTCCGGGGCAACCCAGTGACTGGCTCAATCACAGCGTCCTTACCTTTCTTCTTGGCGGACGGAACACCCAATGCGGCCGGAGCACCCACATACCAGACATCGCCGAAAACAATGTTGGTGGCCACCCGCTCATGCGCCAACTCGCCATTCAGCGTAAAGCAGGCCTTCATCTTGTAGGACTTGCCATCTGCCTTGATCGGCTGAAGGGTCACGGACCACTCATCCATTCCGTCCGTCACCGGGATCGTCTTCTTTATGGCATCTTCAGGGGATCCTTGTTCAGGGGTAAATTCAAAATGGATCACGCCATCACCCTCTGCCGGAGTCCCCCGCTCACCGAGATTGCGACTTGTAAACACGCCGTCCGGAACGAGACCCTGAGGAAGCGTCCTGCCAAAGAAACTAAGGTCAAGAACCTGCCATCCCAGGCCCCTCATCAGCTCGACCAGCAACTCTCGTGGGAACAACGTCCGTTCGTTGTCGAACAACAGGGCCACGCAGGGTCCTTTAGCCCGGCCCCGAACCATGTTCGTCACTCCGGTCTCCGTTACTCTTAAAGTGGCGTGCATCGTTTTTCAGCTTTTTCTGATTCACGCCCGGTCGCCCCGGTATTTCCCTGGATAAAATTGCCTGTTGAAAGGACCCGCAGCGCCCCGGCGGCACCGGAGCGTGCACTATCAGCAGGAAAATACCGCCTTCCCCGGGTCGTGCCGCTAGATCGGATCCGACCTTCTGCAGCAAGCCGGCACAGATGTTTTATGAACGCTCTTCTGCGCCCGCCTTGCCCGAATCTTAGAGCCCTGCTTGGCGGTTGATCAGTCTTCCAGCTCGATTCTTGTCAGACGGTGTAGTACCCCATCAATGCGTCCGCACATGTCCGATCCAGAGGGTGTCTATCACGGTACCACTGGCCTCGTTGCCGATTTCCACCCGGTACCACTGGTTCCAGGCCGGAACGCCCAGCTCGTGTGTCGAGCCGCCCTTGAGCCCCGTCACGGTCTGGATGAGGCTAGTATCACTGTAAAGCCGCAGGACCAGCGTATCATCCGTTTCCGGCAGAACGATGTGTTCCACCGGCAAACCAAGGGCCATGTCTCCAGCGACAGCGACTGTCGCCGTCTCTTCCGCAGGCACCTCGGGGACTCTTCCCAGCCAGCCGCCGTAATCGAGCGCATACTTCTCCTCGCCGAGACGGTGACTCATCACGCTCAGCCAGTAGCGCTGGCCGAACGGCATGGGTGGGATCACGAGTTCCCGCGGAGACAACGTCGGCTCCAGCACCTGCGTGAAGGTGTTTGCCGCCGGATCATGCACCATCGCGGACACCACCTCGTCGACCCCATAGGAAAGGCCAAACACAACCGCGCCCGGCAATTCGGCTGCCTGACCGATGTCTGTAATAAAGGATGGCGACATGCTCTCGGCGGGGGCCTTGCTTTGCGGAACGATGATTGCCGGGGCATTCGCTGATGGCGATGCATAGGCATACCAGGCAATGCCTTGATAGCGCCAGGTGCCTGATATATCGGCAATCCAATTGTTCTTCTCCGCCTCCGAGATCGTGAATAAGGGCTTTTTC
>CAZZBA010000565.1:0-2160 GCA_964652765.1 uncultured Victivallales bacterium
GTGTCCCGTCGGCATTGCCTTCCCCTGCCCTGGATGCCCCGGCGGCGGCAGCAACCACCCCAGAGCCACCGGCAATACCGCTGCCGCCAGAGCCGCCACCGCCAGAGCTTATCCATGTGCTGCAAGCGGATGTCAACGAGGAGGGGTTTCCTGTCATGGAACTTAAGTTCAATCACGTCGTCTCCCCCGAAGTCCTCAAAAAATTCCTGACCGTCACCGGTGCCAACGGGGAACCCCTCAGCCTGACGATCTATGAGCGCGAGCCGGACAACATCATCCTGTTCGCGCTTGATGCCGAGCCGGACGATAGCCTGATGCTGAATATCCGGGAGGGTTTCTTCGCCGAGGACTCGCCGACACCGCTGCGGCAAGCGATGCGCCGCCGAATACCCCTGTTCGAGGGACTTTCGCTGACCGACATCAATGTGGAATCGCCCTCTTTCGAGCAGGCCTGGATCCAGATCCGTTTTACCGGTCCGGTGGATACCGCCAGCCTGCAGCGGGCGATCACCCTCGAACCTGCGGTCGAGTTCAGCCTGGTGGAAAAGCAGAACTGGCGCTTCGGCCGTTTCTACGAGCTGCACGGTAACCTGGTGAAAGGCCGGAATTACCAGCTGGTGATCGATAAGGGAGTCAAGGCGGCCGCGGGAAAAAACAAGCTAACCCAGGCGGTTGAACGGACGATCTTCATTCCGGATGCCGACGCCGCCATCCGTCTGCGCCTGCAGGGCAACTATCTTTCCCCCCGCGGTGCCATGCTGCTGCCGCTCGAGAGCGTCAATGTCGAGACCTACACGCTGCAGACCGCCCGTCTCCCGGCGCATAACCTGGTGCAGTACGCCATGCGCGAAGGCGGGCATTACCAGAGCTACTACGGCGATCCAGAAGCGCACATCACCGCCGCCACCACCTCCCGCACCTTCCGCGTGGAGACGCCGAAGAACGCCGTCACCTCCCACGTCGCGCCCCTGCGCGACCTGCTGCCGACCGACGCACGCGGGGCCTGGATGCTGGACGTGAAGCTGAACAAGGATGATTACCGTCACGAGAGCCGCCTTCTGGTGGTGACCGATACCGGCATTACCGTCAAACGTACCGGAGGCGATCTGCTGGTGTGGGTGAATTCGATCCACGACCTCAGCGCCGTGACCGGTGCCACGGTGAAGGTCTGGTCACCGGCGGCGGAACTGCTGGCAGAGGTTGGAACTGACACCGCCGGACTCGCCACGTTGACGCTGCCTGACGGCGCGGATCCCTTCATGGTCACGGTGGAGGACGGCAACGATCTGGCCTACCTCAACCTGCGGGACACGCAGCTCCCTCCCCTGGCCAGTCCCGCCCGCTGGCCCTACCTGCGCGATGGCAGTGTGGAGGCTTTCGTCTATACCGACCGGGGCGTCTACCGTCCCGGCGAGACCGCGCATGTGCGTGCGATTGTGCGTGGCCGGTATTTGCAGACCCCGGCGGTGTTTCCGGTTGAACTGCATATCCTACGGCCCGACGGTCGCCCGTACAAGCGGCTGCAGACCATGCTCTCCGGCTTCGGCACGGCGGAGTTCGAGATCCCGTGGGCGGAATTCGATGCGACCGGCAGTTACCGGTTGACGCTGAAGACGCCAGGCGCGGAGCAGGCGATCGGCGAGACCGCGATCGCGGTAGAGGAATTCGTGCCACCACGCATGGCAGTCGAGGCCACCACCGACCTGCCAGCCTATAATACAGAACAGGAAGGCCGCCTGAGCATCGCTGCCCGCTACCTGCACGGGGCACCGGCTGGCGGCAACCCGGTTTCGGCGCAACTGGATCTGTTCCCCATGCCTTTCAACTCCGCGCAGTTCCCGGACCACCTTTTCGGCGATGACGAGAAGTCCATGCCCCGGACCAGCAAGAACCTAGGCTCAGGCGTGCTGGATGCGGAAGGCAAATGCACCTATCCCCTGCCCTTGCAGAAGATGCCGGACGCACCCGCGATGGTACGCGGCATCGTGGCGGCGCGCGTCATGGAGCAAGGCGGACGGACGGTTTCGGGCTATGTGCAATTCGATATCCATCCCTACCCCTTCTATATCGGACTGCGTGGCGTGGGCTTGCAGGATCTGCGGCCGGGCGACAAGGGCCGCGTGGAAATCGCACTGGTCGAGACAGACGGCATCGCCCGGA
>CAZZBA010000566.1:0-2156 GCA_964652765.1 uncultured Victivallales bacterium
CAACGGCGGCTTCGACTTCAACCTCGACGCCCGGTTAAAGGAAGCAGCGAAGTAGTCATGACCGGATACCATGGCTGTGCGTTGTCTGGCATGTGGTTGATTGAGTATGTGAGGATTCGTAATCATAATCGTAATCGTAATCATAATCAGTTGCGCACAGCGCAAACAGGAGAAATTAGGTGAAAATGAAAGCGTATGTATTGTCAATATTAGGCATGCTGGTTGTTGTCGCTGCACCCGTACAGGCGGCTGATAAGAGTCCTGCACCCGCCGTTGAACTCACCGAGGCCGGCAAGGCGCTTGAGTCCAAGTACACCACCATCCAAACGACGCTCAAGGCGGAGATCGAGGCGGTGTTACCAAAGGTGGACGATGCGAAAATCGCCGCATGGCAACAGGCCATCCTCGCGAAAGAGGGTCCTGCCAATGAGGCGGGCGCAAAGGCTGGCGTTGTTGCCAGGATGCAGGGGGCCGCGGAGCGGCTCCGGGATTTGGAAGAGCAACAGAAACTGGGTCCCAAGACTCTTGATGCCGCAAAGGAAGAAGTGGAGCGGGCTAAGGCAAGGGGGGAAAATAATCCAGAGATGGAGAAGGAGCTGCAATCTGCGGACAGGTTCCTGGCGAGCAGGCAGAAGGAATTTGATGCGCTGCCGGGCAAGATCGAAGAGGCGAAGATTGCCGTCAAGGAAGCGCAAGACGGTCTGCCTGCAGCAATGAAGGAAGCTGAAGAAGCGAAGCAGGCCAATGAAAAGGCCATGGCGGCCACGTGGCAGGCGATGGATGCGCTTGGAATGAGCAGAGTGCTGAGCAGCGACACATTGGATGGGAAGCTGGCCCAGTTCATGGTCATCAATGACGCGACGCCCCGAGGCCTGGCGGAATTCGCCCAGCAGAGTCCGGAGAACGAAAAGCTGATCCAGCAGCTTCTCGACAACATGGAGCTGATGATTCAGATGCTCGTCGCGGATGGCCCCGAATCCGGAAAATACGGTGAGGCCATGAAGATCTACACCGACATCCAGAAAGCCAGTCCAAGGGCGAAAGAGGGACTCTTCCAGCGGCTCGCGGTGGCGGTTAGCCTTGGACATGCAGTGCCTCTGGGGATGTGGAAAGCGTCAACCGATCCTGTCCGTTTGAGCGCTGAGGAAATGGCGACGGTCGACAAGGATTCCATAGTCGTTAATCCGGTGAAGCGCTATTTGAACTATGAGAAATGGTACCTGGCAGGCGATCTTCATCCGGGCTTCAAGGACCTGGACGTCTGGAACCTTGTCATGGCCGTGAATTCGCCCAATCCCGACTATGCCCTGGCATGGGCGCGGGAGATGCTCCGTGCCTTCCGGCCGGACTGCATCCCCGACGGGAACAACACCTCATCGTATGTGGGTGTGGTTGAGGAGCTCTACTATAACAGCTCGATGGTCAAGGAAGACCGCCCCAACCTCGCCGTGATGCAGAATATCTTAGCCAACGGCGGAATCTGCGGGCGTCGTGGTTTCTTTGGGCGGTTCGTCCTGCAGGCGTTCGGTGTGCCCGCCGTGGAACGTGTGGAACCCGGGCACTCAGCGATATCGTACTGGCACTCCGACGGATGGAAAAACGGGCTGGGCGGCGGGTGGGGTATGTTAAAAAAAGGCTCTTATGGTGCCAGGTACGGTGGAAGGCCCAGGCCATACGGTGCGGATCTCAATTTTCTGTACAGCAGTCAAGCTCGTGAAGATGCGGCCGCGTTCATGAAGGTCAAGCGAGCGCAATGGATCGGCGCCGTCGTGGGCGAGGCGCGCAAGCCGGGCCTCGCCACAGGTCCCAAGCCGCCACAAAAGGGAGAAATTGTAAAGATTCCTTTCTGGAGTGATCTGGCACTGCATGAGCAGCGGCGCATCATCGCCCAGCTGCAGGCCTCGAAGCCCGCCTCGACTCCGTCCGTGGCCACGGAAGCCCCGTCTGCGACGGGCAAGGTGACGGTCAATGCCGATGGTGTCATCACCATTCCGTCGGCAGCCTGCAGCAGTCCTACCGAGAGCACTAAATTCCTGTACCATGGATTGCAGATAGAACGCATTGCCTTCATCAACAACAAATCAGGCGACACGCTTCTACATCTATCACGGTACACCAATCTGAGTGACACGTTCGAGTATACATTCGATGTCGCT
>CAZZBA010000567.1:0-2150 GCA_964652765.1 uncultured Victivallales bacterium
CGAGCACGTTCAGCGGCGCGGGCGTCACGCCCGGCAGTCAGCTCAACATTCGGATCGATTGCCTGAACGCTACCGTCTATCTCGACGACGTGACGCTTTCGACCACCTTGACGGACACGACCGCGCCGACCCTGGCCGGCAGTAACATCGTCGATAACAAGAGCGGCGGACCGGTCAACCCGGGCCAACTGGTAACCTACACGGTGACGTTCAGCGAGGCCATGGACAGCGGCACGGTGTCGGCTGGCGACTTCGACAACGGCGGCACGGCCGCTGTCCTCATTGGAACCCCCACCACTTCCGGTGGTGTCAGCTACAGCATTCCGGTCGTCGCGTCGAGCACGGGGACGCTGCAACTCCGGGTTCCCGTCGGCGCCACCCTGACCGACCTGGCCGGCAACCCCCTGGACACGGCGTCTGCCATCCTCGACAACACCACGATCGACGTGGTGGCCAAACCAATTGCAGTGACGGGCGGCGATTTTGAAGTTCCCTATACGAATGACCAGCCCGGTGACGTACCCCTGTGGTTCGACAGTACGATTACATATGCCGATTGGCATAACGCGGCTCGGTACTCGGCTAACGGATCTCAGACCGCCCTGCTCTTAAGTAACGGCTATATTTATCAGTCGCTGGGTCAGTTGGCGGCGGGGACGAGGTTGCTGGAATGGTCTTTCGATCAGGTGAAAGGCACCGGCACTGCTGGCCTGCGATTCTTCTATGGGGTGTCTACAGGTGTCGGCGAGGGGGTGGATATCGATACTCTGGGCCTCACCCAGATCGGGAGCACGGTCAGCTTTCCTGTTGAGTCAGCTAATGTCGTATCTCGCTCCGGCTCGGTTGATGTAAGCGCCGTGCCCGCGGGGGCAACCATCTGGATGGACTTCACGGATACGGGGGGGAATGAGTTCTTGCTCGACAACATTTCCGTCGTTGCGCCTGCGCCTCCGCCAGCCGGTACGGTCTTGTGTATCAAATGAACCTTGGAGCCAGTGTCACGAGGAACGGAAAGATTAGGGATAGGCTATTACCTCATCTGTTTCCAGCGCATCCACAAGCTGCTCAAGAACATGTGCGAAATTCAAGTCATCATGGAGTGCTTGATAATCATAACCGGCGCATTGTCGCGTAAAGCGCTGGCCTTCAACAATCAATCGAAAATCGAAAATCACCAATCCGCAATCCGTGGGGTTGCGGGCGTACTTGACACGCCATTATAAACATGCAAGATACCATCGTCATGAGCGAGATGATTATCGAAGGCGTGCGCCAGTCCTACATCATGGCGGATGAGAAGCCTGTATTGGCTGCCAGTGGTATTCATATGGTCGGGCATGCGCGTATCTTCGACAGATCCCGTAAGCGGCTCCTGGACAAAGCGGGTCACTGGCTTCTGCAAATGACTGTTTCCGGCGTGGGGCAGGGGCTCGTGAACGGACGGTGGGTTGATCTGCCGGCCCGCACCGTGTATATCGTGCCACCGGGAGCCGAGTGGACATGGCGCTATCAGGTGAAGACACAGATGCCATGGGATCATCTATTCGTGGTACTCGAACCCAGGTTCAGGTTTTCCATTCCCGTGCGGGAAAAGACTGCCTATACGCGCAGAGATTGCGACCCGACAGACTTGGTATGGGCCTTCCAGCAGTTATACAGGGAGTCACTGGCAAAGGGACGTCCGGCCATCATGACCGCGCTGTCGGACATCATCGCATGCCTTGCCCGTGAGCTGCTTGACGAAGAGGAACACCACTACCAACTCTCCGACCTGTGGATGACCGTTTCCCATGATCTTGCCCGCCCCTGGGACATCGCCGCTCTGTGCCACGAGGCGGCCATGTGTCAGGAGAAGCTGCGTCTGCTGTGTCACAAGGAAACAGGAAAAAGTCCCATGGCCCAGGTCACCTACCTGCGTATGCGATATGCCGCCGACCTGCTGGTCGAGGGCGACCTGAACGTGAATCAGATCGGCTCTCTCGTCGGCTACGATAACCCCTTCAACTTCTCCATTGTCTTCAAGCGCCTTTACGGCCACAGCCCCGCCCATTTTCGGACAAAGCATCATCCGGCAACGGAGGATGCGAATGAGCTGGATTGAAAACCATGAAAAGGGAAATCGGTTAACGAGAACGGCGACGAGAACGGAT
>CAZZBA010000568.1:0-2142 GCA_964652765.1 uncultured Victivallales bacterium
GATTGGCGCCGGACATGAGCTGCGACTTGAACGCCAGATCATTCAGGTAGTATTTCCGCTCGCCAGCCAGAAGCCGCCGCCCCTTGATATCGAAGCGCTGCACCTCGTGGATGAAATACGACTCGCACAGATAGCCCAGGTAGGCACCCAGGGTCTCGACATTGGTACCGACACCTTCCGCCGCCAGCGTTCCGACGATCTTGTTAACGGAGACCATCGCGCCCTGGAAGTCGGTTATGAAATCGATCAGCCGGTTAAGCAGTGCCGTATCGCGCACCTGGTGGCGCTGGACGATATCGCGCAAGACAATCGAATCGCGAAGACTGGACAAGTAGTTGCGCCGGATTTCCTCTCCATCAAGGCGATAGAGTTCCGGTAACCCGCCAAGGCGCAGATAGGCGGCGAAGCTTGACGCACCGCGTGTCTCATGGAAGTAGGCCAGATACTCCGCATAGCTGAATGGAAACACATCCAGGGTCACATACCGGCCGCTCAGGTAAGTGGAAAACTCGGTCGATAACAGATGTGCATTTGATCCGGTGACAAAGACCTCGTATGGCGTCGTGTAATCCTGCGAGAGCGAGTTGACCGCGTTTTCCCATCCCTCGATCTCCTGGACCTCGTCAAGGAATACATAAACCTTTCCGGCTGGCCGTAGTTGTTTACGGTACTCTTCAAGCATCTCCATCAGCACCTGGCTGTTCCGGATGAACCGCAGCGGTTGGATATCCATGTTGACATAGAAGATGTTTTGGGGCGGGACGTTGCGCTCCTCGATCAGATGCCGCATGAGCATCCGGAGCACGTAACTCTTGCCGGTCCGGCGTTGCCCCAGGACGATCTTGACCAGGGAATTGCCGAGAAAAGGCGCCAACCGGTCAACATAGGCCTGGCGGAAGAACCCCACCTCGATTTCCTCACCCTTCCAGAAATTATACGAAACCAGCTTCTCAAACATGTCAATACTTTCGGTTATATCTGAATATAATCAATATAACAATTAATCTTTGTTGTATGTTTTGATAAATCGCAGCGCGAGTCAAGCTCCTTTTTGCCGCCTCAGACAAGTATGCCCATGAGCAGGGAGGCCACGACCAGCAATGGGGCCGGGATCTTCCGGGTTGCCAGGGCGGCAACCGTGATCGCGGTCACCAGCAGGTTGACGGGCGCCAGCCCGCTCGCCTGCATCAGGATCACGGCGGCGGTCGCGATCATCCCGCCTGCCACGGCATTGATTCCCTTCAACGCGATCTTGACCGCGCGGATCTGGCGGATGCCCGCCCACGCCGGATAGACGAAATAGATCAGCAGCAGCCCGGGCAGGAAGATCCCGACGCCGCCGATCACCGCGCCCAGGACCTGCTGCATCACCGACGCACCGCGGGCCGCCATGCCGCCGGCATAGGCCGCGAAACTGAACATCGGCCCCGGCAGCCCCTGTACCAGGCCATAGCCGGTCAGGAATTCCGCATTCGTCATATACCCGCGCCATTCGACCAGTTCGCCATGCATGACCGGCACGACCACCTGACCGCCGCCGAACACCAGGTAGCCGTAGCGGTAGAAGCACTCGAAAAGATCCGCCAGCCGGTGATCCGTGAACGCATTCAGCCCGAGAGCGCCAAGCGCCAGCAACGCGAAGGCCGCCAGATATCGCCAGGGCAGGACAAGCCGCGGCCGTTCCCATATGCCGGGCTCACTCGCGCGCAGTAGGCTGGCGGCTCCGCCAGCAGTCAGCACGAGTGGGAAGATCCACGGGGAACGGCTGCCGTACGTGGCCAAGGCACCGAAGGCCATCAGCGCGAGGGTCATGCGGTCGGTGATCACCCTGCGTCCGATCCGGTACGCCGCCAGCACGATGAAGCCCACCGCCATCGGACCGATGAAGCGCAGGATCCCGGACGAGATATGACGGCTGCCCAGGAAGGCGTAAAGGAACGAAAGCAGGCCCATGAACACCAGGACGGGCCCGGCCCAGACAAGCATCGACAGCAACGCCAGCAGCGGGCCACCGGTCTTGTAGCCGATCGACACGATGACCTGCGTGCTGGTCGGCCCCGGCAGGATGCTGCAAAGGGCCAGCAGCTCGATCAATTCCTCCTCGTCCAGATAACGGCGCTTGGCCACCATCTGATCCATGAA
>CAZZBA010000569.1:0-2129 GCA_964652765.1 uncultured Victivallales bacterium
GCTCCGCCTGCGGAATCCGGATTTCGGGCGCGACACACAGTTCGGCAATCCGGCGGCGCGTGTGATCGAGACGACTGTGGGCCGAGTGTTCTTCAACGAGGTCTGGCCACCGGCGCTAGGTTTTGTCAACGAGACGGTCAACAAGAGCGTGCTTGGCAACCTGATCTGGCATTGCCACAAGCGTGCCGGGCACGAGGCGACGGTAATCGCGCTGGACAACCTGAAGCGGACCGGTTTCGAGCAGGCGACGCTGGCGGGTGTATCGATCGGCATGGTCGATATGATCATCCCGGCCGAGAAACCGGAGATCCTTTCCGAGGCGCGTGCGCAGGTCCAGCAGGTGGACGAGCAGTATCGCCAGGGTGTGATCACCGACGGGGAACGCTATAACAAGATCGTCGATATCTGGACGCATGCGACGGAGGAGATCTCCAACGCGATGTACACGGCCATCGAGGAGAATCCAGGCAGCGACGAGACCAACCCGGTATTCATGATGGTGGATTCCAAGGCGCGCGGCAGCCGCCAGCAGATCCGTCAGCTTGCCGGTATGCGCGGTCTGATGGCCAAGCCGTCGGGCGAGATCATCGAGCGTCCGATCATGGCGAACTTCCGCGAGGGGCTGAGCGTGCTGGAGTACTTCATCAGTACGCACGGTGCCCGCAAGGGATTGGCGGATACCGCGCTGAAGACGGCGGATGCCGGTTACCTGACGCGCAAGCTGGTCGATGTCTCGCAGGACGTGATCGTGGTCCAGCCCGATTGCGGCACGGTCAACGGTATCGAGGTCAAGGCCATTGCCGAGGGTGATGACGAACTGGTCGGGCTCGGGAAGCGCATCATCGGGCGGACGGCACTGAATGACATCGTCCATCCGGGAACGGGAGATGTGCTGGTCCGGATGAATGAGGAAATCGACGAGTTGAAGGCCAAGCTGATCGAGAAAAGCGGCCTGGAATCGGTGCGGATCCGCAGCGTCCTGACCTGCGAGAGCCGTGTGGGATTGTGCGCGTTGTGCTACGGGCGTGACCTGGCGACAGGTCGCCAGGCGGACATCGGTACGGCCGTCGGCATCATTGCGGCGCAGTCGATCGGCGAGCCGGGCACACAGTTGACCATGCGTACCTTCCATATCGGCGGCACGGCCAGTTCGGTGTTCAAGCAGCCGGAGGTGATCGCGAAGCACAAGGGCGTTATCTGCTATCACGAGTTGCGTGTGGTGCAGAACGAGGCTGGCGACAATGTCGTGCTCAACAAGAACGGCGCGATCAGCGTGGTTGACCCCTCCGGGCATGAGGTGGAGCGCTATACGCTGGGGCTTGGCTCGATCGTGCAGGTGGAGGATGGCGGTTCTGTAAAGAAAGGCGCCTGCCTGGCGAAATGGGATCCCTACAGCGTACCGGTGCTCGCGGAGCAGAAGGGGCGCATCCGGTTCCATGATTTCGTGGAGAACGTCTCGGTCAAGAAGGAGGTCGATGAGGCCACCGGCATGATCGGCACGGTTATCCTTGACAGCAAGGAGAACCTGCACCCGCAGATCATCATCGAGGCCGAAACCGTGGCGGCTGGCAAATCGTCCCCTGAGATCCTCGGGTTCTACAGTATTCCGGCTGGTGCTCATACGGTGGCGAAGGAGGGCGACACGGTGTTGCCTGGCGCGCTGCTGGCGAAGACCCCCCGGAAGGAGTCCAAGACCAAGGATATTACCGGTGGTCTGCCGCGGGTGGCGGAGCTGTTCGAGGCGCGCCAGCCGAAGGATGCGGCGGAGATCGCCAAGATCGAAGGTATCGTGGACTTCGGCGAGAACCAGCGCGGTCGCCGCTGCCTGACCATCCGTGATGAGATGAGCGGGGACACCGAGGAGCATCTCATCCCGATGGGTAAGCATATCGTGGTCTTCACGGGCGACCGGGTTCGCAAGGGACAGCAGCTGACCGAGGGTCCGGTGGTGCCGCAGGAGATCCTGGACGTGTGCGGACCGCAGGAGCTGCAGGAGTATCTCGTCAACGAGGTCCAGCAGGTTTACCGGCTGCAGGGTGTGGATATCAACGACAAGCACATCGAGGTGATCGTTCGCCAGATGCTGCGGAAGGTCAAGATCACCAATCCCGGCGACACGGAATTCCTCT
>CAZZBA010000570.1:0-2125 GCA_964652765.1 uncultured Victivallales bacterium
TACCAGGCGCGTCCACATGGGACAAGAACCTGAACCGGGTCAGAAATCAAACCCTTCTCTGGCTGGGCGACGGTAATTGACGCAAGGAAATAGCCCGTCGTGCCACTTTCGCCCTTGCCCACGCCAGGACAAGTGCGAAATCTCCAGACGCGCTACGCGGCGCGCTGGGGCGGTCGCGGGGCAGGATTGGCCTTCTTCTTGTAAGCCTCGCGCGCGCGCGCGTAAGTCGCCATGTGAGTGACCCCGGCCAAAGAAGGGTGAGGCTCACAAACTTTGGGGACATCAAACACCGCAAATCATGGCGACAATCTGGCGACAATCTGGCCATAATACGGCTGACATTCGACGGTCCGCGCACATGCCAGTTTCAATTTGGGGTAAATTGTCGTGCCACCAAATCGGCCAGTTCACCAGTCGGCATTCTCAAAACATCTCCCGGTTCCAGTTCGGACTCAAACATCCTCACTGCCGCCAACTGCAAGGATTGGCTCGTCATCAGCAAACCTGCAAGAATAAGCGCCCGCGGATCGTCTTCGACGGCTGGCTCACCATACTCATTTTCCAGGCAACATAGCGCCAAAAATAGAAGGCTTGCCTCATTCGGTTTTGAGGCGAGCCCCATCTTTGATAGCGACACTGACGCCGCTAGATTCAGCGGGTGGTTGATTAATTCTGTTCTGGGCAGTGGCGTCGAGTCTGTTTCATCTTCGCCATCCTCCTCTGGGTCTTCTTCGTGTTCATCCTCGTCTTCCGGCGTCAGCATCAAGACCTGATTCGCTATCAGCGCCGCCTCGCTTAGCTCCAGCCCCTCTCGGGTCAACTCCATTTTGTGCTGATCCGCCTTGAGAAGAAGAAGGCTTGCGAGCTTTGCTGACAGCCCCTTTTCCTCAGCCTCCAGTTCCCGAAACATCTTCGGGCAAAACTCCGTCCAATACGCCACCACCCGAGCTATCTCCTTCTGGTTGATGTAGTGGCCCTCCGTCTGGCAGATTCGGAGGCTCTCCCTCTGTACCCACAGGCGAGTTTTGGCTGTGTCAGTCAGATCCTGCACTGCTTTTGGCTGATCTCTTTTGGCCTCAAATAGTTGATCTTGGTCCGTGTTGAGGTCGAGTTCGGCGATGATCGCCGCCGCCTCTTTGCGTGTCAACTCATCGAGATCGGGATTATCTTGCCCTGCCCGAGTCCAGAGCATGTGAAGCTCGTTCTTGATGTTGTCCCAGATGTCGCCAAGCTCCTGCTTCATAGCCGCAGCGTACTGCTTGAACGTCTTGATTCCACCTTTAATGTAGAGCGTCGTAAGCTCGACGCCAATGGTGATGAATTCTGGGTCAAGGCCCTTGTTCTTCGCCTCCGCTTGCTTCGGCGCCGGTGAAGTCGGTCGCGGCCCTAAGATCCGCTCCAGCACCGTTGACAATGCCCCATGCAGACTGCCCCTTTGACCTGTCCAGGAGTCTCGCCGATCTTGCGGAATTGGATTCATTTGACACCTCTCCTTCGGCGTGTTTGTCATGCAGCGAAAAGCCCTCGCGCGTGCGCATGCGCGTGCGCGCGTAAGTGGACGCGTGAACAACCCCGCCGAAATTGCTTACATTTGGATTACGGTTTGCACACGCGACACACACTCGAACAGAGGCAAACACACGTTTTAACTCCGGTTGAACCTTGCTCAGCAAAAGCCCGTTTGCGGGCGCTTCTGCTTACTCGTAAACGATCACAAGACCGGTGGCCGCTTCCACGGTCTTGACAGAGTTGGCACTTGCCTTGTTTTTTGCGTTTTGAGGCAGGCGGCGGACCAGATTGGGAACGGCTTGGATCAACGGCAGCGCATAGTTGATCTTCACCGCGAAATTGACGTTCTGCGGGATCGAACCGGTGTACTCGAAGACCGCTACGGCGTTGAGTTGGGCCACGACCAAGCCGATGGCGTTGCCGGCCGCGTCCGCCAAAACGCCCCCGGAGTTGCCCCCTTGTACCGAGGCCGTAATCTGCATGGTGCGGACATCGTCCTGAAGGCCCGAGAGAGCGCTGACGGCGCCGTCTGTGTATTTGGCTGCGCCGCCCTGGATGCCGGGGTTCGGGTATCCAATCGTGAAGACCTTGTCGCCCATTTCGGGAATGGACTGGG
>CAZZBA010000571.1:0-2122 GCA_964652765.1 uncultured Victivallales bacterium
CTCAGCGGCGGCAAACTGGAAATGCCGCCCTGGAAAGGCACCGATTTTAAGGGGGAAGTTTTTGACACCGGCAAGGATTCTGGGCTTTCCAGTTTTGAGGCGACCGTTGACGGCGGCACGGTGCAGGGCAGCTACACGCGCGAAAAATCAAGCAACATCATGCGGCTTGCCGGCCAGTGGAAAAACATACCGGCCTTTTATCTCATCCGCCATATTGATCTCCCCGAGATCCTGGAGTGGCGCATTTCCGGCAATGCGGACTACACCATGGATTCGGATGACCCCACCGCCACGCTGGACGGGAAGGCCTCGTTTGAGGCGAAGGAAGGCCACTTCCTTCCCGACACCCTGGCCAGGACTTTCGGCGGCGATTTTGCCGGTTCCCTCGCGCAATTGCACCCCTCCGCGCTGACCTTTTCCAACTTCAGCGGCGATGTCGTTCTCAAGGGGGACCACATTGTAACAGACAACATGAAGATCGAACTACCGGGCATGACGCTTTCGGGAAACGGCACCTGGGTCACGCTGGGCGACATTGACTACAACATCAACATTAGTGTGGAACCGGATACGGCGGAGCAGATCCCCCTGCTTCGAGACAGCTTCAACCTTGAGGGGCTAAGGCTCACCAATCGCAATGTGGACCTTGGTTTCCGTATCACCGGTCCCGCCTCAAAACCCACAAGCCAAGTTGCAGGCATGCCCAACATGGGCGTGACCCTGGTGAGCGGCGCCGCGGAAATGACCAGTCAGACGGTGCGCATCATGGACCTGCCCCGGCAGTTGCTTGTGAGTATTTTCAAGACCGGCGGCGGTATTCTGGGCGCATCGCGCCAGCCGCAGGAATCCAAGAAGAGCCCCCCCAAGCAATCCGACAAATAGCAATATCTTGCGGTGCCTTTTCTGTTGCCACCAGATATTGGCCTAAAGTATAATCTGTCGTCAACGGAAGGGCTCTGTTTCGCTCCCCATTTGGGGATGCCAAGGCGGTGAAAAGAACACATGGAAATCAGTATCCGAAAAAGCGCGCGGTCCTGCGAGTTGTGTGCGGTGGAGTTTGCGCACGGTCAGAGCATCCATTCTTCGGTGGCCTTTTCCGCCGAGGACCTTCTGGTACGCGCCGACTATTGCGATGCCTGCTGGACCCCCACCCTCAGTCGTGCGGCCTACTCCGCATGGACCACGCATTTCTTCGACCCGAAGGTTGCGGATCAGCAGCCTCCCGAGGTCTTTTCCCCGCTGCGCCGACTCTTTTACGAGGCCTGCGCCTCCGAGGACCGTCTCGAGTTGGCCAAGGCCTTTCTTGCCGCGCAATTGCTGCGCCGGCAGAAAGTCTTCCGCCAAATCAAGGAATCGGGAGAACTGGACGGGGAAACCCGCACCACACTCTACACGGACCGCATTGGCAACCAGTTTATCGAGGTTCGTGACCCGAACTTCACCTACGCCGAGCTGGACGCCGCGCGCGGCACGCTCCTGCGCTGTCTGCGCGAGCTTGAGGAGGGCGTTTTAGACGGGGAGAAAGCTGCCCAACCCAATCCTGATGAAACGGACCCCGTCACCATCACGCCGGACAGCGGGGAGCAGGATTCCGCACCGACCGAGCGCGCGGCCGAGCCGCTTCACTCCCTCTCAGACATGGGATAAACAATCATGCCAATACTACGCAGACAGGAAACAACAGACGGACGGGGCAGCCTGCTGGTGGCCGAGCTTACGACCGGACAGGCGGTCGTTTTTCTCTGTGCGGCAATCATGAGCCTGGGTGCCGCCTTTGTCACGGGCCGCCTGGTGGCGCAGGTTGACAGGCCGATTGGCCTTGCCGCCCAGCCCGCCGCGCAGGCGCCCGTAAGCGTGGTTGATCCCGCCGCCGCTCCGGGCGTTGTCGCGCCGAATGAAGCCAGTACGGTCAAAGAAAGCGCTCCGCCCGCACCGGCCGTGGCCACAGGCCCCACCCAAACCTACACCATTCCCGCGATGGAAGCGGGCGCCGACACACCCGCCGCGTCCGCGCAGCCCGCTTCAGCAGCCTCCCAGCCTGCTTCCAAAGTTGCGGCGCCAACCCTTGTTGCCGCTGCCCCGCCCGCCGCACCATCCGCGCAAGCGGCCGTTGCGACTGCCG
>CAZZBA010000572.1:0-2117 GCA_964652765.1 uncultured Victivallales bacterium
CTCGAAGACCCGGCTGCCGCTGGACAAGATCGTGAAACGGGAGACTTGGCAGTAGAACCGGCCCCGGCAGTCAAGGGAAAGCCATGAGACGATTGACCGTTCGTGATCTCAACGCAAATGGCGGACGACTCCTGCCGAACGTGCTGGGCGAGGCAAGGATCACGGGCGGCGGCGTATACGTGTTCAAGCCGGGTGAGACCGCCCACCCCGAACCGCGCCATGTGCACGAGGTGGATGAGGTATTCATCTTCCTGCAAGGCTCCGGGATCATCCCCATTGATGGCACGGACTATCCCGTGCAGGCCGGCGATGTCGTTGTGGTTGCGGCTGGCGAGGATCATCACACCCGCAGTTCGGTCGATAACCCGTTGGTTGCAGCGTGGTATCTCATGGACCGGAGCGTGTTGTAGGAACATAGCCACAGGACCGACGAATCCATTCCCCTATGCGGGCGGGCCGCCAAGCCCGCCCGTTTTCTTTCCCCATCAGCCCGAACATTTATCGTGCATGTCGGCAGTTGCCGTGAATTGGACCCCTGCCCCGCTGGCCACCGTGTCGCCCATGTCACCGACCTGCGCCGGCGGAAAAGTCCCGCCAATCAAATCGGCCACCCGTTCGCGGACGATCTTGGCCCTCTTCTTGCCCAGCGTGAGCGCGGCGACCTTGAACCGCAGCATTTCCTCCTCGGTCAGGCGCAGGGTCAGCACCGCAGACCTGATCGCGGGCTTGTGCCATCTTTTCTTTCCCATGCTGCTCCTCCTTTTCTTCACATCTGCATTATACAAGGCAATGCGATCCCTTTTTGAGGCAGGCCTTCGTATTGCTTCTCCATCCATCGCCAACATCCCTTCCTGCCCGTGAGACGGAGAGACTTCTGCTGGATTTTTCCGCACTTCAGGGCTTCACTACTGTTGCCACAAATCCCATGGCACATCCCAAGAGGCCCACTGAATGACAACGGAATCGACCTTGTCCGGCATGACAAGCAGTTGCCCTGCCCGCCGACAGCGTTTCTGGCTGCATGTCCTGATGCTGGTCGATAACTGTTGTTTTTGAGCAGGCGACATTTTGGGATCGCCAAAGAATTGACCGATGACGACCGTCACTTGACACACCTAAAGAGGAGCCTTCCATGGTAAAGAGTACCTTGCCTTCACCCGAATACCTGCGGCCTGCCCAAGCCGCACGCATGCTGTCGATCGCGCCACGCACGATCCGAGAATGGATGTCACGGCGGCTCATCCCTTACCACAAATTGTCGCCACGATGCGTGCTCATCAAGCGAAGCGACATCGAGGCCATGGTGAAGAGTTTCCGAGTTGAAAGCATCTACAGGTAAAAATGAAAACGGCCCATTGGAATACAGGGTGCTGGGTGGTTGTCTTCGTTCTAACCACGGTCTCGTTCGGATTTGGCTACTGGATCGGCACCCGCAGGCTGGAGGCCGTTGCAGATGAAACCGCCCGACAGCGAGTTGAAGAGGTAATGGCCATCGGCGACCGGCTGGGCTTTATTGATCGCAAGCGGATGGACGAGGTACTCATCATCCTGGCCGAAGAGCGTGATGACACCAGCCATTCCGAGAACGATCCTCTGTGATCCTGGCGGACATCGCCACTGCCATCGGAGCCACTCGGCCATGCACCATCAGCGTGTGCATCCCGGTCGGACTGCGACGCCGAACAGACCGATCCACTCGGGGTCACCCCCGCCAAGACCGCTGGCGACCTGACCTGCGGTCAAACGCATGCCTACTGGTGCGGGCTGTCTCGGTCGCCGATCTCGGGATCAACCATTGGGAAGGCAGGTTCGCTCTTCGCCCGGCGCAGTTCAGCCTGCATCTGTCCGATGAGCGCCTGCACGGCCATGGCACCTTTGAGATAGACTGTCACGCACAGCAATTTGCCGGCATAGATGACTGCCCAAGACCTTTCGCCGTAGCGGCTCACTTCGATGGGCATGTCCTCCAACAAGTCGGCCGCCGGTATGAGACTGTCGGCATAGCCATCGCTTTCATGCTGGTCAACCGCATTTTGCCTGTCCGCTATTCTGAACAATCTCATATGGCCCGCAACGCCGCCGGCACCGAAGCATCCATCAACACGGGCCTGGTCGGT
>CAZZBA010000573.1:0-2111 GCA_964652765.1 uncultured Victivallales bacterium
GCCACCTCGGCGGACATGGCGAGGGCGCGCATCACCTTGGGTGGGCAGCAGGCGGCCTTTTTCGTGAATTGCCGTTTCCACGTATAGGCGGACCCCCACGGTTCGTCGGGTCCATCCGTATGGCTGCGCTTGGCCCCAGGCAACTGCTCCTGCGGATTGCTGTAGAAAAAGTTCGGGCGGTCGAGATCCACACAACCCGGGATGGTGTTGTAAAGGGCGCGTTCGGCAGCATCCATATAGACCGCATCGCCGGTGAGACGGAACATTCGGTAATACCATTCCATGAACAGGCATTGACCGCAGCTTTCACAGTAGCCGCTTTCGAGGGGAAGGTCGTAGGCTAAGCCCAGCGCCTCGTGCATCGCCTCTGCCGCGTACGTCTTGCCGTTGACGGTCTGCTCCGGTCGTTCGCCATGGAAGACCGGTGCGACCGCGCCCGTGATGTAGGTTTTCTTCGTGAGCTGATTGGCGGCCAGACGTCTCAATGCCACCAGAAGGGATGGCTCCCCGGTGAAGCCGCAAAGCGTGGTGGCCCCCAGGAGGTGATGAGCGGTTTGTGTGTTGTGCCCGAATATTTCCTCCGCCTCGCGCAGCGGCGGACCAAAGGGCGAACCTTTGGCATAAACGCGGAGCAGCGAAGTGAGATAATGTTCCTCACCGGTGCGCGTATAGAGTGGCGAGACGACCCACTGCATGGGGCCTGCGATCGAGCCGTCCTTCAAGTCATGCTGCACCGCTTTATCCGCGACCGCCAGCAGGCGGGTATCACCCGTGACACGTTGATGGGTCGTTGCGACCACATGGAGACTCCCCATGTTGTAATGAAGCGCTCCTTGGAAGGGTTCTTTAACCGACTTGCCCGCCAGACGCCGCCACGGCTTGCCGTTGTTTTCGTCGAAGCCTTTCAAGGTGGTCCAGGTATCCACCCGTCCATCTTCCCGCTGGATTCGGGCGATGATCGGGATCCAATAATCCAGTTTCGATTTCAGGTAATCGTCGGGCTGGTATGAATACAGGCGGGACGCAGTATCCAACACCAAGTAGCAGTCGCCATCCCCCCAACTGCGGCCCAGCGCGCCGCCTTTTTCCAGACCGGCGGCCCGAAGCAAGTTGCGGAACGTGGAACCGTTTTCTACGGTCATGAACGAACCATCCAAAACGCCCGGCAGATAAATCTCCCGCAGACGACGCATCCGGTCCTGCCAGAAGCCGCCCGTCCATTTCACCGCGTCCAAAGGCAGGTCGTCGGGAATCCTGGCGTGCGTTGGCGACTTGGCTGGCGAGGAGGCAGGTGCCGCTGCGTTGGTTTCCGGCATGCCGAGACACTGCAATAGCAAAATCCACAACGCCCCCCGATACCAACGGGCGTGATTGTTGGTTGAGTTCATTATTTCACGGCCTCCAACGCCAGGAACAGTCCATCCCGACCGGCGAGCGTGACCGACCCGCCAACCCGTGAGCCATCATTCGTGCGCGGGTCTTGCGAGTCACTGCCGCGAATCCGCCGATAACGCCTCGCGGGCTCAAGCGATGCCAGATGGAACGTGAACGGCTGATCGCTGGGATTTGCCAACACGAGTCCCTTCTCGAACATCCGGTAGGCGGCGTCGGGATGGGCGTGAACCTTCAAGTCGGACAGCCAGAGCGGCTCGCTCGCTTCCAGCGTGAAACGAAGCGTGAGGCGGTTCGAGGGCATGTTGCGGAAGTAGAACGTGGCGTCGAACCAATCGTCACCCACGAAGCTTTCGAGCGCCGGTTGGCCTTGGACGTCGGTCAGGACCTTGAGAAGTCGTGGCATGGCGGCCGGATAAGCAGGACGGGATTGGGCTTTAAGTTTCACGCTAACGAGCAGGTCCTGCCCTTGCTGACAAGGAATACCCTCGATGTGGAAAGCCAGCGAGCGAGTGTCACTCTTGGCGGAGACTCGCAGCTGCGTTTCTTCGACCGCGAACATTGCCTCTGGTGACTTAAAGCGGCCAACCAAGTCGGCGGACCAAGTATTGCCTCTTCCTTCCAGGAGATCGGGCGCACACCGAGCCAGATGGACTGGCGGGCTTAGCGGCTGCCCAAGCCAGCCGGTCCTGCGGGCCTTGCCTTCCACCATTTCGTCC
>CAZZBA010000574.1:0-2104 GCA_964652765.1 uncultured Victivallales bacterium
TACCGTACTTGCGGAACTCGCCAAGCGTTTCCGGCGCCAGCCAGCGCGCCTGCACCAGACCCGTTACAGCACCCAGCACGGCGACCACCAGATTGCCGCCCGCGAAAATACTTACCGAACCGAACGAGCGTGATCGGACAAGGCGCGCCACCGATGAAACCAGCCGGGTCTTCAAAAACGGCGGCATCAAGCGCCCCCGCGCTCGAATGTGAAGTTTTGCTGATCCATGTGCTCCATGTCCCACTTCCCATCGAGAATGTCGCGCACCGTGTTGACGAAACAACGGTTAAGATGCGGCACGGAGAAGGATGTCAGCAACCGACCCCGGAGCGCCGCGCCCATCCTCCGCCCTTCGTCCGGATGCGCTGCCAGACGTTCCATGGTGTCGTGCAAACCGGCCACGTCCCCTTCGCGCACGACGATGCCGTCCTTGCCCACCTGGTACGGAAGCCCCCCGCTGTCGGACACGATCACGGGCACGCCCACGGCCATCGACTGCGCCACCGCCTGGGGGAATGTGTCGCAGTTGTCCGGGAGGGTCTTGGACATCAGGACCGAGCAATCCAGCGCATTGATGAACCCGGCCACGCGTTCCTGGCCGTCAATGTATCCCGGCAGCAGAACCCGATCGTCCAACCCCTTGGCGCGGACCGCGGCCGCGACGATCTTCTGGTCGGGGCCGCTGCCGATCATCACGAACTTCCACGGTCGTGACAGGGGCAGGGCGTCCAGCATGTCCAGCAACCCCTTGCGTACATCCATGCGGCTCACCGCGCCGAAGAGGTACTCGTCGTCCCGTACGCCCAGGTCCGCGCGGACCCGCGTCCGCTGCGCGGCGTCCGGCCTGAACACCTCGATGTTCACGGCGAGTTGCGTCTGCATGTAAATCGGTTGCCACACCTTGCCCTGCGTTCGCAGCACTTCCACGCAGCGTGGGCAATGGCAGAAGAAAGCATCGACCATGGAGCCGGCAAGCTGCCAGCGCCAGCGGAAGAGAGGGTGGCGGAACGACAAATCGGTTCCGCGCATTGAGAACACGGCCATCTTCAGGCCGGGGAGATACCGTCTCCTGGCCCAGGCCACTTGAAAGATCAGGTCGGACGCCTCCACGCCGATCAGGTAGGCGAAGTGTGGCTGGAACTCCCGCAGCACTCCACTCAAGCCGTGGACCGCATGCCCGCCGCGCCAGAATCGCCGATTTACGAAAGGAAGGGGCAGGAAGCGAAACCGGTCTTCTGCGACTTCGCCCAGACTCTCTATGGTAGTATTGCCCCAACCCCGTGCCGGATAGGCCGCGTCGCCGATGAGCATGAGTTCTACGTCAGGATGCTCCTGCACCATCTTGCGCCACCTGAAGAGTAAAGACTCGGTGTGGAACGCACGACAGATGACCAGGATTCTAATCATGCTTGCCTCTCCAGTCGTGATGAGATGCCGTCGAAGAAGGGGGATTGGCGAAAGCCGTCATCTGCTCAATTCAACTCTTCACGGAAGTATTTCATTAAATCGTATTTCCGCGTGACGCTCTCTAACTGCGCGTCATTCATGTTTCGCAGAATATTGATCATTGACAGTGAGTCTTCGGCGCAGACTTCAATTGGAATGAGACAAGAAGCACGAGAAGCACTGGCGTAAATAGACTTCACCTTGACTCTATTCAATAACGTCATGGTCTTAAACCATATATCGTCACTGTGAGGGCACATGGATCCAAACAGATCACTCTTCATCAAGTCGCCATGAAAACATCCAGGGAAATATAGAACCCCACCGCAGCCAATCGGCATGTTCATAAGGCTTGGTGCGGCAGCCTTCTGAGCGTTCTTGGGCCATGTCCTGTATGGAGCAACACGCTTGCCCTCAAGCTGTATAGTCTTCGCAATGCCGCAAAGAACATAATCCGGGTTTCGTGCGTGTTCGGAATGAAGTCTATCGACTAAATCAAATCCGTAAATCACGTCATCATCAATGGTTATTATTATGTCGTCTGGCCAGAGTTGCAGTGTAGGCAACAACTTTTTGTACTGCTTTATGTCTTTGCAGTAACGAACAGATAACCCGCGTTCAATTAGGTTCTTTACCGTAACGGGCAATAAGGAGTCGT
>CAZZBA010000575.1:0-2102 GCA_964652765.1 uncultured Victivallales bacterium
CGGCGGCCTCGCCTATGCCGCCGCCCTCGCCCTCTGCGCCCTGGTTTTCTGGTGGCCATCGCAAGTCAGGCAGGTCCGGGTCGAGGGTATGGCCGCGCGCTTGCCATCCGCCGTCTCGGATGCATACTATGCCTCGCGTTCACGCGCCAGCCGGATCGGGGCCTGGGCCTCGCCGCAAAGCGCGGTGATCGACAGCCGTGCCGCCCTTGAGGCGCTGGTTTCAGAGGCGGAAGTCCGGTTTGCCGCCGGGGACGTATCCCGTCCTCCGCACTGGGGCGGCTATGGGGTCGTCCCGCGACGGATCGAGTTCTGGCAGGGAGGCGAGGCCCGTCTGCATGACCGGTTCTGTTATACAAGGGACGATGATGGCGGCAGCGCCTGGGTCATTGCCCGCCTGGCCCCCTGATTTTTCCTAGTCGTCGGTTTTCGGCGGTTCGGGCCAGATTCCCTTCTGAGCCTTGATGATGATCTCGCGCGTGTCGGCGGGGAAGTCGCTTTTCAATAGCCAGTTGATGAAGCCCGGATCGTCGTCGATCATGGATTTGAGTGTCTGGCCCTTGTTCTTGCCGAAGTTGATCAGGATGCGGTTGCCGCTCCATTTCAGGCGGCCGGTCTGGTCGGCCCAGGTCGGGTTCTGCGGGTTGCAGTAGGCGTCGAGGGTGGCGATGTCGCGCGGCAGGTCGGGATAGCGCTCGAGCTGTCCCTCGAACGTGCGGATCGTGGCGACGACGTCGGCCTCGGCCCCGTGCGCATCCACATGGATATCGCCGCAGTAGAACTTCAGCGCGGCACTCAGGTCGCGCGGTTCCTTGCGGTGGTAGATGCGCTGCACATCCAGGACGCGGCGTGTCTCGGTAATGAACTTTATTCCAGCGCGGGTGAATTCCTCCTGCAGCATGGGAATGTCGTAGCGCAGGATGTTGAAGCCGCCCAGATCGCAGCCTTCAAGGAAGTCGGCAACCTCCTGGGCGATCTGCGCGAACGTCGGGCAGTCCTTGACGTCGGCGTCGGAGATGCCGTGGATGGCCGTGGTCTCCTCCGGAATGTGCATTTCCGGATTCAGGCGGTACGTCAGGGTCGCCTCGCTGCGGTCCGGGCGGATACGGACGATGCAAAGTTCCACCATGCGGTCGGCGCGGGGGCTGGTGCCGGTGGCTTCGATGTCGAAAAAGGCGATCGGTCGGTCAAGTTTGATCTTCAGCATGGGGTTCTTTCCTGTTCAGGGTTGGAAGGTGAGTGCCTTGCGGGCCTCCTGGCGCAGTGCCACATCGGCCAGTACCAGGGCCGCCATGGCCTCGACAATCGGGACGGCGCGCGGCACGACGCAGGGATCGTGGCGTCCCTTGGCTTGAAGTGTGGTGTTGTCGCCATTGAACGTGGCGGTCGCCTGAGGCGCGCCGATGGTGGCAGGCGGCTTGAAAGCAATACTGAAGTAGATCGGCTCGCCATTGCTGATGCCGCCCTGGATACCGCCACTGTTGTTGGTGGCGGTTCCGAGCCTGCCGTTCTTGCGGACGAACGGGTCGTTGTGCACGGACCCGCGCATGGCGGTGCCGGCGAAGCCGGAGCCGAATTCAATGCCCTTGGTGGCCGGGATCGAGAGCATCGCGTGCGCCAGCATGGCCTCGAGCTTGTCGAAGACCGGCTCGCCCCAGCCGGGGGGGACGTTGCGGCAGACGCAGGTGATTACGCCGCCGGTGGAGTCCGCGGCATCCCGCACATCCGCGATAAGCTGCGCCATGTCGGCCGCTGCCGCCGGATCCGGGCAGCGGACGAGAGTCTCGTCGACCTGCTGCCGCGTCACGGTGTCCATGTCCACGCTGTCGGTCTGGATATGGCCCACGGCGCTGACCCAGGCGACAATCTCGATTCCGTACTTCTCGCGCAGCAGCTTCTCGGCGACTGCGCCGGCGGCCACACGTCCGATCGTCTCGCGGGCGCTGGAACGCCCGCCGCCGCTGGATGCCTTGATCCCGTATTTGGCCAGGTACGTGAAATCGGCGTGAGAGGGACGCGGGATCTGCGCCATCTCGCCGTAGTCCGCGGGCCGCTGGTAACGGTTGGCGACGAACATCGAGATCGGGGTGCCGAGGGTGCGGTTG
>CAZZBA010000576.1:0-2097 GCA_964652765.1 uncultured Victivallales bacterium
GGCTGGCGGCGAGTAGCGAGTGGCGGTAGACTTCGCTGTGGGCATCGCTGGAGGGGATGGCGGCATCGAGTAGCCCATTGAGGCGAGAGGTGTCGGTAAAAGGGGCGAGTTCGTCCGGCACTGTACCACTGCTGGCAAGTTTGAGGAGTTCCGGTTGGGTCTCCTCTGGCGTAGCAGGGGTCAGGACGCGAGCGCGAAAAGGGTGCCACCCTTTGGCATCCAGATAACGGAGGGCGGCCAGCCGGTTGAACCAGGTGTAAGCGACTCGCTCCACGAGTGCGATCCGATCAGCCTGCTCCAGCTTGCGCAGAGAGGCCACCTGCGGCGCAAGCGTCGTGAGCAAATCCGGCGTCTGGGCTGAAAGCACGAAGTCGAGTTTACGCGTCACCGCCTCCATGAGTTGGCGGCGGACGGCAGGGGCGAAGGTTTTGAGGGCGGAGGTGTTCATGGGTGATTTGAGCTACATGAAGCGTTAAGGGTTTTGGGACCCTTTGGTTGAGTGCGGGCGTTCCTTGGCCGCACTGTATTCCTCCAACAGGGGCAGATCGGGGAAATGCTCGTTGATTTCGATGCGAAAATCAGGATCGTTCAGCATGTCGTAGGTTACATCTTTGAAGATCGTCTCGACCTTCATCCTTTCGACCTTTTTGGCAGGGTCGCCAAAGGCGTGAAGGAGGTCCTCAAAAATAAGCCAGCGGACTTGCTCTGGATCTGGTTGGTGACTGAGTTTTCGTTCCCATTTTGGCGGAATATCGGCGCAGACATCATCCAGTAGTTCTCTTGAAAGTCGCTCCGCCGTCTCACGAAAGTTATCGGCCAGCTTCTGCTCAACGCGCTTAGCGAATGCGGCAACGCCTGTCTTCAGTTCTTCGACATCTTTCGCGAACTCGGGCTTCTCCGACCGTTCGATTACGGTGCCGATACCTTTCACGGGGCGGAGGTACATCTTCTCGATGATCTCACGGTGCTTGAACACAGTTTCCTGTGAAAGTTCCGGGTCTTTTACTAGAGCATCATCGGACTCAAGCAGGCGAATGCTGTTTTCAATCTTCTTGGAAAGATCGGGATTACGCTTGAGTACGTGAAGCAGATGTGGCGGCAATCTGGCTTTGTGTTCAGACAGGCGACAGCCAGTAACCTTGAACTCGACAAACTGGATCTTTGCGTTGTAAACAATGACTGCCTGCGCAAGGTCAAACGGCTTGGCTGGATTCTTCTCAAGATCCTTCGTAACCTTAGCCAGTTTGTCGTTGTTTAGCGTGTCTAATCCGAGCGTGCGGGCGCCAAATCCATCGGGGCCGGCACCGAGATCATTCTCCAGCGACGCTGGTGGCTTGCCCAATACGATGCCATTTGCTTTCGGCTGCGGTGCGCCTGCCACGTGTGCTTCGCCGGGCTGGGCTTCCAGTTGACGCGGCGTCGGGCTGAACACGAAAGTCTGGTCATCGACAATGAAGACGCAGATCCTGACGCCAGGCTCTTCGGCTACAACATCGCCAGCGTTTTTTGCCGCATCCTGCAAGATAATCAAACCATCCAAGGAGCCGTAGCCGAACCTGCAAATCTCCGGGTCAATGTCGAGGATAACGGAAACTTGATTCGGTCCAAGCCGCCGCCATGCACTGGCAATCGCCTTTGCGAGCGGTGGCCATACGCCCGGGGCAATCATTACCACGCGATGTTCAGCGAGGTCGATGGCCTCGATCAGCAATGCATCCGTAATGCTTTGGATGGTTGACATTAGAGGCTAATCCTTTTACCAGCACGCAGTTCTTGGAGCGCGGTTTCGCGAAGCGCTCCTAGCCATTGCTCTAGTTCGGCTTCGTTGGAGATGAAGGTCAGGGGACACTTGGGGCGCAAGCTGGCGGCCGTTGTGTAGCGAACGGGGGCGGCGGCTGTCTTTCCGGTGCTCGTGCCGATTGCGTTTCGTGCTTCGGCTGCCAAGCGTGACGACATGTCGAGTTGGGCGGGATAATCTCTGGACGTGTACCGGTGGAGTCGGTCACGGATGCCAGTTACGAAACGTGCTGATTGAATACTAACGAGGGCTTCACGAGAAATTTCCAGTACTTGTTTGAGGGCGTCGTCGTCAAGCGC
>CAZZBA010000577.1:0-2096 GCA_964652765.1 uncultured Victivallales bacterium
CCAAAGGACCTTTGCTCGGATGGACGGGCAAGGGTGCCCGTCCTACTTTCGCTTCCCCTCGGAAAACGTTATCATCTCGTTTTAGCACTGAGTCCCGGATAGCCGACGTGCCTGCACCGCCGGGTTCAATAAGCAGCGCGATAAACGCGGGGAATACCGCCAGGAAAAGTCCGCGCCCGGTCGCCCAGTGGGCATAGCGCATGAACACCGGCGAGAACCCGTACAGCAGACCGGCGGCAAACGCGATGCGCGGCGACAGGAAACAGCCTGCCAGCCGCGTGGCGCTGGCCACGCCAAACAACGCGACCAGCCACGAGACCACGGCAAAACCGCCATCAACCCCGAGATCACCCACGATCTGCACGGTGGCCAGCAGCACCGGATGCGCGGGCGGATAGGCGCGCGGGGTAAATCCAAGCAGGGAGAGCGGATGCACGATCCAGGGCAGCGATTGCTCCATGCGGACGCTTGTGGCCAGGTCCTGCCACTTGTAGGTGTCGATCCCCGTGAAATGAGTCCAGGGGAAGAGCAGTAACAGGATGATCAGTAGGCAGTACGCGGTGGACGGTGGACGGAAACAGGCTGGCAGAGATCGGAGGACAGAAGACGGAGGACGGAAGCGGAAGAGTACGGTGATCAGCACTATCGCGAACAAGGACAGGTGCGCGGTAGCCAGCGAGGCGGCGGTAATGGGGATCCTGGCGACATGCAGGCCGAGGGCGACCACGAGCGACAGTCCGACGGAAAGCAGCCCGGCATTGGACAGGCGTTTCGGCCATGCGGCGCGAGGCGGGGAGAAAGCGGCAACCAGCAGCAGCGGTGTCCCCGCCAGCAGGACGGCGAGCAACAGCAAACGGGCGGCGGTTATGCCAGACGCGATCATAACCCGCTGCCGGAGGTCACCGGCTGCACGTAGATCGCCGTGATCGTGGTGTTGGCCAGCAGCGTCAGCGTTACCTCGGGGCTGTTGCTGTAGATGACACCACCGATTACCCAGTGGTCAAAATTAAGACCGTTACTCACAGCCGGAGCCGTCAACGTGACGAGGTTGCCGCTGTCGTACACACGGGTGAACGTGGTCGAGCCACCCGAGTTGGAATTGTTATCAGGCGTGGCACCAATGAGCGTGGTGATGTCACCATCGGGACCTTCGGCGCGCACGGTAAGGGTCACGTCCGCAGGCGGCAGCGGATCGCCGTAGACGGCGGTCATGGTGCGGTCGTCAAGCATGGTTACGTTGACCACCGGATTGGTCGAGAGGGGAACCCCGTCGAACAGCCAGTGCAGGAACGGGCGGTCATCGGCCGTGGCCGGCGCGCTGAGCGTGACGGTCCGCCCGATCTCGTAGAGGCGCTGGAATGTCGTCGTACCGGTTGTCTCGCTGTTCAGGTCTCCCGGCGCCACGCTGATGACGACCCCGCTGTCGGGATTCTGCGATTCCACGGTAAGGGTCACGTTCCGCACGACCTCGCCGTAGACGGCGGTCATGTGTACATCCGAGAACATATCGATGGTCACGGTGCGGTTTTCCGAATAGGGAACGCCGTCGCGCTCCCAGCGCAGGAAGGTTGTGTTGTTGGTTCCGCTGCTCTCGGGCGCGACCAGCGTCGTCGACTCGCCGAAGTTGTAGATGCGCACGAACACGGTATCGCCGTCGGTATCGCCACTGATGTCCGGTGTGCTGACGGAGACCGGGACGCCGCTGTTGGGATTGCGTGAATCCACAGTCAGCACCCGCTGCTGCGGGGTCACGGGCGGTCCGTAGACGGCAATCATTTCGTGGTCCTGGGACATCAGGATCGTCTCGGTCAGGTTGGTGGAAATCGGCAAGCCATTGAGGATCCACTGGCGGAATGTGTTCGTCCCCGCCGTGGCCGGTGCCGTGACCGTTACTGCCATGCCATCCGGATAGATGCGTAGCAGGCTGGTCTCGCCGTCGCCCAGGGCGCGGGTGTCGGTTGGGGTGATCTCGATTGGCACCCCTTCATCCGGGTTGACGGATCGGACAATCAGCGAGCGGTTGAAGGGGGATGGCGGACCGTAGACCGCCGTCAGTTCCAGGTCGGCCAGCATGCTCACGGTCAAGGAGAGTGTGG
>CAZZBA010000578.1:0-2093 GCA_964652765.1 uncultured Victivallales bacterium
GACCTTTTCGACCGGTGTCGGAAAACTGCCCAGCGACACGTAGGGAAGCTTCGCCAGAAGCGAAGGAAACTTCCTGAAGAGCGGCAACATAATACTGGACAGGTCAGAACTCAAAAAAAGCCTTTGTCATATTGACCCATTTCGCAGGTCGGATAAACGGGGACGTTATAGGTAATATACTAATCATTAATCAGTTATGAGTTAATTGACACACTTCATATAAGGGCGGCCGCGTTTTACCCGATGTCAGCCGAGTTCCATTCTGCGTGAAATAGCGGCGATCCTCATCGTCCTGGAAAATACACTGCCGATTCACGTTTTTTGCTTAAATGTGCAGCATTTCCCTTGCATGTTGAAGGGTCACGCTGGTCAGGTCCTTGCCGCCGAGCATGCGGGCCACCTCCTCGGCACGGGCCTCGCCCTCGATCGGCGCGATCGCGGTACAGGTGCGTCCCTCGCGCACAGCCTTGGAAACGACGAAATGCGTGCCCCCATGCACCGCCACCTGCGGCAGATGGGTGATGCAGATGACCTGATGCGACCCCGACACCGCCGCCAGTTTGCGTCCGACGGCACTCCCCATCTCGCCGCCGAGGTTGGCATCGATCTCGTCGAAGAACAGGACCGGTATCCGGTCGTGCGCCGCCAGCACGGCCTTGACCGCCAGCATGACGCGCGAGATCTCACCGCTGGAGGCGATCGCCTTGAGCGAGCGCAGCGGCTCGCCGACATTCGGCGCGAACCCGAAGTCGATCTCGTCGAGCCCCGCCGGTCCGGGCACGGAAGCCGGGGCCACGGTGATGGTGAAGCGCGCATGGGCAAACCCGAGATCGTGCAACTGCCCGGTAATGGTCTTCGCCAGCGACGCCGAACAGGCGCTGCGCGCGACGGTCAGGGTGCCGCCCGCCTTCTCCATGGCTTTCCGGGCCCGCTGGATCTGCGCATCCAGCTCGGCGATCCGCTCACCGCGGCTCTCCAGCTCGCGCAACTGCTCGCGGGCATGCTCCAGGAACACCTGCATCGTCGGGATATCCTTCCCGTACTTGCGCTTGAGCTTCTGCAGCAGCGCCATGCGGTCCTCCAGCCACTGCAACCGCTCGGGATCGGCCTCGATCCGCTGGACAGTCCCGCCGACGCTCGCCGCCAGTTCCTTGACCTGCACGCTGATGGATTCGACCTCGGCCTCCCAGTCGCGTCCCTCGGGGATCAGTCCGGCCAGCTCCGGAACCGCGCGCCGGGCCAGGGTCAGGGCGTTGAACGCGGAGGCGTCATCCTCGATCAGCGCATTGCAGATCGCGTCGCCCAGCTCGATGATCCGGGAGGCATTGGCATTACGGGTATGCTCCTGAAGCAGTTCTTCCTCATCGGTATGCGCGAGATCGGCTGTCTCGAGTTCCTTGATCTGGAAGGCCAGCAGGTCGATCCGGGCGGCGGTATCCTGGTCCGGACCATCCAGGCGCTGACGAGCCGCCTGCAGGTCGAGCAGTTGACGGTAGGTCTCGCCGAACGCGGACAGCTCGCCATCGAGGTGACCATAGGCATCCAGCACATCGCGCTGGAAAGCCGGCACCAGCAGCGACTGGTGCTCATGTGGCCCGTGCATGTCCACCAGCAGCGCGCCCAGTTGCCGCAGCACCTGGAGAGTGACCGGCGAATCATTGACCATCATGCGTCCGGCACCCGCCGTGGCGATCACGCGCCGGATCAGCAGCACACCCTCCTCGCAGGGTGGCAGTCCGGCGGTCTCCAGCACGGCGTCCACCCCGGCGCTGTCGCCCAGCGCGAACGCCGCCTCGACCTGGCACTGCGGTTCCCCCGCGCGGATCACCGACTTATCGGCTCGCTCGCCCAGGATCAGGTTCAGCGCGTCGGCCAGCATCGACTTGCCTGCGCCAGTCTCGCCGGTAATGACGTTGAGACCGGGCATGAACTCGACCCGTGCCTCATCGACAATCGCCAGATTTCGGATTCGTAATTGTGAAAGCATGGGGAAAGCATACAACGCCACCGATCCAGACGCAAAGCGGAAATTAACGAATGACAAACACCTAAGCCCGTGGACATTCACCATTGTTGGTTTCGGGTTTTGCGCG
>CAZZBA010000579.1:0-2092 GCA_964652765.1 uncultured Victivallales bacterium
GGCGGCACAGGCAGGAATTCCCGAAACTCAAGAAAGGCACATACCTGCGCCTCTCCGTCCGGGATACCGGCACGGGTATTCCCGAGGAGATCCGCGGACGGGTCTTCGATCCGTTCTTCTCCACCAAGCCCACCGGTGAAGGCACGGGCATGGGGCTGGCTGTCGTCAAGGGCATCGTGGATGCACTCGGGGGCGATATTGCCGTCGAGACAGCCATCGGCGAAGGCACAACGTTCCATGTCGCCCTACCGCTGGTCGATGCACCGCCGATCGAGGAAGTGACCGCCTGGCAGGCACCGCCATCGGATGGAGAACGAATCCTGTTCGTGGACGACGAGCACAATATCGCCAAGATGGCCCCGCCCATGCTGGAGTCGCTCGGTTACCGCTTTGAGGTATTCACCAACGGGCGCAAGGCTCTGGACCGGTTCCAGGAACAACCGCAGGCATTCGATCTGCTGATTACCGATCAGGTCATGCCGAACATGACCGGCGCGGAACTGGCAAGCGCCGTGCGCGAGATCCGCCCGGGTATGCCGGTCATCATCTACTCCGGGTACAGCGGGACATTTACCGACGAAAAAGCGGCCGAGATGAAAATCAATGCCTTCCTGCACAAACCGATCTCACGCCGTGAACTCGGCGAAGCCATCAGCAGGATGCTGCACCCGGATCAAACGGCACCTCAAGCGTAAAGGCAATCAACCATCCGCCCGTCCACCGAACGGCATTCGTTCTTCAGCCGACACGCTCGTGCATGAACCGCTCGATACGGTTGATGCCCTCCTCGATGTTGCGCATCGACGTGGCATAACTCAGGCGGATGTAGTCATCGGCCCCGAAGGCAATCCCCGGCACGGCTGCCACCTTCGCCTTTTCCAGGAGCTGGTCGCAGAAGGGGGTCGATTTCATCCCGCTGCGGGAAATATTCGGGAAGAGGTAGAACGCACCCTTCGCCACGCAGCAGGACATGCCGGGAATGGCGTTGAGCCGTTCACAGGCATACTGCCGCCGCTTGTCGAACTCCGCCAGCCAAAGCGGCAGATGGTCCTGCGGCCCCTGTAGCGCGGCCACCGCGCCAACCTGGGCAAAGCTGGTCGGGTTGCTGGTGCTGTGGCTCTGCAGGGCGTCGATTGCCTTGGCGATCGGCAGCGGGGCGGCCAGGAACCCGAGCCGCCAGCCAGTCATGCTCCATGCCTTGGCGAAACCATGCACAATCACAGTATGTTCCTTGTAGACGGGTCCGAACGATGCCACACTCTGGTGCGTGGCGCCATCATAAAGCAGCTTCTCGTAGATCTCGTCGCTCATGATCAGGACACCCTTCTCGATGCAGGCATCACCAAGAGCACGGACCTCCTCCGGCGTGTAGACCGTACCGGTGGGGTTGCTGGGCGAATTCAGGATGAACAGCCGGGTATTCGGCGTGATCGCCGCGCGCAACTGTGCTGGTGTCACCTTGAACGCAGTGGCATCCGATGTTTCCAGGATCACCGGCGTCGCGCCTGCCAGCTTGACCATCTCGGGATAGCTCAACCAGTAGGGTGCCGGGATGATCACCTCGTCGCCCGCCTGGCAGGTTGCCATGATGACGTTGTAGCAGGAATGCTTGCCACCGCACGAGACAATGATCTGGGCAGGCGCATAGTCCAGCCCGTTCTCGCGCTTGAACTTGTCCGCGATCGCCTGCCGCAACTGGGGGGTTCCGCTGGCGGGCGTGTATTTGGTGAACCCGTCGGCCAACGCCTTGGCAGCGGCCTCCTTGATATGCGCCGGCGTATCGAAATCCGGTTCTCCCGCGCCGAAACCGATCACATCCACGCCATCGGCCTTCATCTGCTTGGCCTTGGCATCAATCGACAGCGTCAACGATGGGGTCAGCGACGCCACCTTCCTCGAGATCCTGTATTCCATATTCATTCCCCTTTTCTTCTTCACTCACCGCTCCGCAACGGCCGAAATTTTCACTTTTATACACCAACAGACCGACCGAATCAAGCGTGGATCCCGGATTTTCGCGTCTTGTTATTACGTTCGGGGCGCATCTGCGAATCGTTGCGTTTTTCCCGGGACTACCGAGGCTGGCCCGACG
>CAZZBA010000580.1:0-2089 GCA_964652765.1 uncultured Victivallales bacterium
GGCGCGTTCTCTTCGGGGGCTTGGGGGGCAATTATCACGCCGCCCGTTGGACGGTGTGACTCAACATTGCACCCGGCAGCCAGTACGGCCAGCATTCCACCGAGGGCGGTTTTCATCAACCCCCTTCGTTTTAGGGTATGGTCCTTGAACGAAGGATACCCCGGTTTCGTCTCTGCGGTAACGCGCTCCAGTTTCATCGTCCCCTCCGAATTCATTGTTGTTCAAACCGTGATCGCCGCCATCATACTATATACATCTGCCAATACGACTTTATTCATTTTAAACGCGAAGTAACGGGGGCTATAACCTGCGTGACGGGGGCGGGGTAGCTACGGCACAATCAGTCATGCGCATCCAAGTTGCATAGCGCATTTGACATTCGCGCTTGTGCGTCGTTATCCAGCTCGGTGGCAAGCGAGCGAATCTCTATAACGGAGACCAATTTTTCCGTCAGCATCGTTTGTACAAAGGCCATATCCTTTTCCCGGCCTGCCAACAGCTTGCTGATGGCCAGGTCGGCGGGCGATAGGCACAATCCCGTGCATCCGTGGGTTGCTGGAGAGTTCAAGGGAACTAAACGATTGCGCCAGTTGCGAGGAAGTATGGCTGTTTCCGGCCCCACGCCATGTGCATAGTACCCGAATGTCTCGTGAAACGGGGATAGCTCGCCGATACACCCGTCGATCAGCTCCCATTTGTCGGGAGCACGTTCAGGGAACGCATCGGCTTCCATGGATACCCGCAAGGTGGCTGGCGCTTCCGGATACGATCCCAGGATCGACTGACTCCCGATGATGATAATCCGGTCCTCGCCGGTAATCGAACCGGCAGCGCGGATGATATGTTCAAGCTGCTCGCGCGTCACGGTTGTGATACTCCCTGATGATACGCCATCGTTCATGGTTGGACAGGACGCCGCAAAATGGATTGTTCTGCCGAAGCCGAGTGGAGTTGGCTCCTGGATCAAGCAATATGTGCCGGATATTCACCCATGGACGTTGGAGGATAAGTGCCCATTCATCAGCGCAAGCCTTCTCTCGCCCCTCTAGGATGGACTGCCAGTGGCGGCAGGTCGACCGGGCTTTATCAAGTCCCTGCCGTAAGGGATCGGCGTCGATATGCGTAACTATATGCCGGGCCAGTATCAGCGCACGCTCATCAATATTTTGGTGTGACTGCATGAGAGGACTCTAGCAAACACGCCACAAGCCTGCAAGCAATCCCTTGTTTTTGCTCGGATTAAGGTTATGATTGAGGCTCTGATTGGGGGCTAGGCGTTAGGGATTTGGGTTCGTGGATTGGGGGCAATGATTGTTTTTGATTGTTGGATATTGAAATCCTTATTCAATTCGGAAAGGCTCAAGTTACCGTAAACGGGGGGAGATTGCAATGGGAGCTTCAGTGGCTATGCGCGGGGTGGTGCGGCGGTTCGGTGGCGGCGAACCGGTCGAGGTGTTGCGCGGGGTGGATCTGGATGTGGCTGCTGGGGAGAGCGTGGCAATCGTGGGTCCCTCGGGCTCGGGGAAAACCACGCTGCTGCAGTTGCTGGGCGCGCTGGATCTGCCGGATGCCGGCACGGTGTCGATCGACGGTCAGGATCTGGCGGCGCTCGGCGAGAAGGCCCGCAACGGTCTGCGCAACCGCCGCTTCGGGTTCGTCTTCCAGCTCCACCACCTGCTGCCGCAACTGACCGTGCTGGAGAATGTGCTCGTGCCCGCCTGGGCCGCCGGCGAGGCGGCGGCGCGGACGGACAGGGCGCGCGAGCTGCTCGACCGGGTGGGACTCCAGGCACGCATGGGGCACCGTCCAGGACAGCTTTCGGGCGGTGAGCGCCAGCGGGTGGCTCTGGTACGCGCCCTGATCCTGCAGCCTGCGCTGCTGCTGGCGGACGAGCCGACCGGCTCGCTGGACCATGCCGGGGCGGAGGCGCTGGGTGACCTGCTGCTCGACCTGAACCGCGACGAGCAGGTCACGCTGATCACCGTCACCCACTCACGCGAACTGGCCGCGCGGCATGGTCGCAGCCTTCTTTTGCAGGATGGAGTCTTGAAACCGGTATGACGACGATGAACAGTCTTGACTGGATCCG
>CAZZBA010000581.1:0-2086 GCA_964652765.1 uncultured Victivallales bacterium
GTAGTCGCACCGTCCTCGACCAACTCGGCCTCGATCTCAACGGCGGTGGATTCCGATTTAGCCGTGACTGTGCCAGTGGACAAATCATCGCTGACTGTGACCAGCGGCACCAGGCGATCCGGGCGTACGGGCGCCGCAGTCCATTCCAGTGGAAAGTTCCGATAACTGCTTGATAAGCAATCGCCTTTCGGCAGGCCACGGTCTGCACCGGCCATCACAGGTCGATATCATGCCGGCAACGGCATGCAGCAGCGAATACATAGAATCTGCCTGAAGCGGGAAGAAACGTCAAGGCACCACAAAGACGCTGTTGGAGCGTTCTGAAGGCCGGAACAAGACACACCTGCCCCGGCGCGGTGCGTGGAAACGTGTTCGGCTCGGCCGGCGTCAGACGAGATAGCCGACCAAAAACAGTGGTATCGTGCCGGTGGTGGGGATGTCGGTATGGGCAAAGACCAGTTTGCGGTCGATTTCAATGCCTTTGAACTGCTGCCGTCCCTTGCCCGGCCCGCCGATCTCGACCACCAGCTTATCGGGACCGCCTGCAACCAGATAGTCCGGCGTCTTTTTCCCCCGCGTGCTCTTGAGGTAGCTGATTTCGATTCCCGCTTGCCGCAGCATGTCGACGAAGAAGTCCTCCCGGAGCCCTCCGATGGCATCCTCCGGATCTCGATAGAGAAGGCGGCATGGCGGCGTCATCAGGATCTTCGGTTCGCGAAGCACGTTGCTGCCCTCCGGATAAACCCGTTGCAGAATGAACGCCTGTTCGAGGCAATCCACGTATTGCTCGGCCTTGTATTTGGTGATGCCGAGATTGTGCGACAGGCTGGAGTAGTTGATGCCATCGACAGCGGCACGGCCGACAAAGCGCAGCAGCTTGCGGATCACGCTCAACTCATCGATCGTCAGGCGCGCGACCCGCGGAATGTCGCGGACTATGACCTTCTCAACGACAGTGGCAAGGAACGGCAAGGGGTCCGGTTCGTCAAGCGCAAACGGGAGCAGCCCGCCCTGGATAAGATAGTTCTCAAAAAGACGGCCGGTTCGAAGATGGTCGGGGGTCCATTCGCGTCTGGCTAGTTGCTCCAGATTACACAGGGGCAGCGTGATCCCATCCTTGAATGCCGCATACTCGCGGAAAGAGAAGGTATGCAACTCCAGCAGTCGGACACGGCGGGACAGGTCGTGCGCGGATGCCCTCATGGCGAGAGCGACGGAACTGGAAAAAAGCACGTGGACATCGCGGAAGTCGTATAGGCGTTTGAGCAACGCGGTGGCATCATCGAGAAAGTGGACTTCGTCGATAAGGAACGTGCGGAAGCCGTAATGCTCGGCGAGCTTACCCAGGATATCCCAAAGATCGTCTTCCGGCGCAAGGGTATCGGCGGAGAGATAGCAAGCGTCCGGATGCGCCAGCGCGTACTGTCTGAGCAGCACGGTCTTCCCTGCTCCGCGTGGTCCGACGATGCCGGTGAAATGCCTGCCTTCGCGACGTTCCAGTCTCTCGTAGATAAACCGCTTGTGCAGGTACCCTTGGCACTGCTTCTTGGCCAGTTCATGAAGCTCAAGTATGCGCGCGATGCTCGTCATCATCCTCTCCTTGGCAAGGAATGTGACACAATGCATGACATCTTGTCAAATAGTTTTGCTAAGTGATACCCAATGCAGAATCAGGAATGAAGCCGCCATTCGCGTTTTTCCCCATGCACCCAGCCCCCTTTGCAGTGATACCAACATCCCATCGCGCTCCTGTGGCAACGGCGGGGCCGGCGCACCCACTCAGGCACCAACCCGCTGCGGGCGGGTGCCTGCGCAGCCGAAAAGCGATGTCTTATCAGTTATAGGTTACAAAACGAGAGAAACTGGGTTACAATGCAAGACGCAATCGATAAAAGCAAAGTAGTAGATTGACCGGATGACAGTCAATTCAGGCACGGGCGTCGTGCGTGAGTGCGTGAGTATGCGAGTGCGTGAGTTGGAAGGCTGAGAGAGACTGTGTGATGGGCAGTGCCAGCCGCGTACGGATCTGAGCGTGTAAAGAGTGCGCCTAAGGCAGGCAAAGGAATATGGCTATGAAGAACAAGCA
>CAZZBA010000582.1:0-2067 GCA_964652765.1 uncultured Victivallales bacterium
TGCTTCACTTGAACTATCGGCCGCGCACCGGTCCCATGCGCAAGCTGCGTATCAAGTTGGAGGTGGACACAAACCCGCCGGCCGGAGCTTCGTACGAGACGCCGGTCCTGGACTACCCGTTCCCCTCCGCCGTGCGCGTCTTCGACCTTCCCAGCCTGTTCGCCGGAAAGATTCACGCCCTGCTTTGCCGCAACTATCTCAAGGGTCGCGACTGGTACGACTTCATCTGGTACACGGCGCGAAAGACCCCCATTAACCACGCCCTCCTGTCGGCCGCACTGGATCAGCAGGGCCCGTGGCAGGGCAAACACCCGACCACGGACGATGCGTGGTGTGTCGATACACTCGGCGCCGCGATCAACGCGCTGGACTGGAAACAGGCGCGCCAGGACGTGCAACGCTTCGTGAAACCGGGCGAACTCCCGTCGCTGGAACTCTGGACCCGTGACTACTTTCTCCAGCAATGCTGCAAGATTGGCAATCGTCCACCGTAATCGTAGACCGAAAGCGCCAGTCTGGCCGACGAGTACGGGCGACGAGTACGGTCGAGGGGAGAGCGGCCGAAAGGTCTGGCGTAGCAAGCCGCAGGATCCGTTGATCGCTGTCTGCTTTCATCGCTGTCGCAATCCTTGTCGATGTTGATCCTTGTCTTGATCGTTGTCCCGATCTTTGCCACGTGAGTCACGTACCACGTGACAACGTGGTCACGTGATCGACAACGATCACGACAAGGATCACGACAAGGATGGAACCCGCGCAGAATCGTCCTCACAAGGCTGGAATCGGAAACCACCACGTCACGCCATTCGAACCAACCTACTTGTATTTCAGGGGATACTGCCCTGGATGATCAATCATGTCGAGGGTCAGGTCGATGTCGAGTTCCGGCCAGTGCATGTGGTCAGCACCCAATCGCTGCACGTGAGAGATTTGCTTCACGGTGGCGTCTGCAAACCAGGTCACAAAACTCCAAGCAAAAGGTCACTCTTGTGCATAGCCGAAACATAGCCGAATGCGCTACAGTGCTTGCCGATGACTGGTAAACAACGCATGTTGCAGACGCTGCGGTTCGAGCAGCCGGACCGCCCGCCTCATTTTGAGGTCATGTTCGAACTCGAAAAGGAAGCGTTCGGGCTTGAGTTCCCTGACCGGAACTCATGGGCGGGCTGCACTGCGGCCGAGAAGGCGCGGAAGATCAGCCAATGCATGACGATCTACGAGAAGATCGTCGAACGCTACGAGTGGGATGCCCTGGCCGTGTTCTGGCCCTGGAGCGATCCGGATGGCGTGCGTGCGGCCAAGGTCACCTTCGGCGACGACATCCTCATTGGCAGCATCGTCGGCGGCACGATCTGGTCCATCGAAGGAATGACCGACTGGGAGCAGTTTGCCATCGACCTGGCCGAGCATCCGGAAGTGATCCATGCCGAGGCGGAGCGCAAGACGCAGGTGGCGTTGGCGAAGTTCGAGGAGCTGGCGGAGGCCGGCGCGGAGTTCATCCATGTGGTGAACGACGTGGCCTTCAACGCCGGCCCGTTCATCTCGCCGGCCCAGTTCAGTGAATTCATCACACCGCATCTCCACCGGCAGATGCAGCACATCCGGTCACTGGGGGTGATCCCGTTCGTGCACACGGATGGCAACATCATGCCGATCCTTGATGACTACCTGTCGCTCGGGGCCGCCTGTTTCCAGTCCGTGGATCCCATGGCCGGGATGGATATTGCCGAGGTCAAGCGCCGCTCCCACGGCAAAATGGCGCTCATGGGCAACGTGCAATGCAACCTGTTGCAGGATGGACCGAAGGCAGCGATCCGCAAATCCGCCCGCTACTGCCTGGAGCACGGCGCGCCGGGCGGCGGGTACATCTTCGGCACCTCCAATACCATCTTCCCCGGCATGCCGCTGGAGAATTATGAGTACATGCTCGAGGCATACCGGGAGTTCTGCGAGAATGATCGTCGTCCCGATCGTTGTCCCGATCTTTGTCGGTAGTAATCTTTGTCGCGATCGTTGTCTTGATCTTTTTCGACAATGATCGGGACAACGATAGAGACAATGATGGGG
>CAZZBA010000583.1:0-2062 GCA_964652765.1 uncultured Victivallales bacterium
GGAAGTTCTATGATTCTTCCGATGACGTTTTTTTCAAGCCTGGGTGCGGAATGACGGGAATCGCACAGCTTGATGCAATGGCGTTCGAAGATAGTGGCAATATCGTTCAACCAGTGAACATAGCCAACGAAGAGGTCGATCAATCAATGGAGTGAGGAGAAGAGTGTGAAGATGAAGATCAAATTGTTTTCGGCAGTACTTCCTCTGTTTCTTCTGGCATCAGTCCAAGGTGCTCGTGGTGACGAACTCGGAACCAACGTCATCGCCTCATTGGCGGGAAGGGAGGTGCGAAAGCAGTTGCATACATCACTCGGAAGAGAACCGAAAGCTGAAGAGCTCAAGGAAGCTCTCAAGACCGAACAGATCGAAAAACTCGTTGATTGGGTGTACCAATGCGTCCTCAGAGAGGGCGTCGCTCAATACGGCATTTCGGTTTCAGATGAAGACCAACGCGCTAAGCTTGCTGAGATTTACAAGAATGACGATGCCGTCCTCGATAAATTGACTGGAATCAGAGAACGGCTTCCCGATGCATGGCGTGAAGCACGTGAGAATCCCGACCGATCAAATCAAATCTACGAAGAACGACTGAAAGACCTTATGTCGCGTGCTCGGTGGCAGAAGTATCTGGCAGAAGATACTACGGCAGAAACCATCCGGCGCTTAGAGGCGATGGCACCGCCGAAAAAAGAGGATCTTTATCGGCCAAGCGACTCGCTGAAACGCATTCTGTTAGAACGCGCACTCCGGGATCGGGTTGTCAACGGGATCACCGCAACCGATAGTGAATTGCTTTCCGGATATCGTGAGATGGGATATGCGAAACCTTTTGAGGAAGTGAAGGATGCGGTTAAGGTGACCGTTGTCGCAAATAAGAGGGAACATGCATGGCAACAGTGGTTGAGAAAAAGAATGAAGGATGCCGCCAATTCAATTCACGATGATGAATTGCGGAAGCGTTACGAGGTATACTTCAAAGATTGAAGACGGATCATGGAAGTTGGACGGCTTCTGGGTGCAGGGCGCGGTGGATACGTATGTGTGGGTGGTGGAACGCAATCCCGACAGTGAGGTCTGGGAAAATACCATGGTGACCAAGCGGGTTCCAGCCTCGGTATCCATTCAGATCAGTATTTTTGTAGGCGGTGTGACTTTCGATGATATGGCCTTGAGCCGTTGGGTGACGGTCAACGACCTGGACGAGTTGGGTAACTACAAATTCCGGCTGCTACATCCGAACTCGATCCAAACCTCGACCTGCCACACGATCAGGATGTATCAAGGCGGAGTTTACGTTGGAGAGGCCTACTATGGCGGGATACTGATGCCGCAGGAATAAGCGCATGGAAACGAAAAGCAAAATCATAGTTGCCAGCCTACTGGGTCTGACCATTGCCGCAGGCCTGTGGTTTTGGCACAGGCCTGCCCCTGGCGTGGAGGTCATTTTCGCCGCGCCACCGGTGGCGGCGACCCAGTCGGCCGCAGCCCCATCACCGCGTCAGCAAAAAGCCGCAATCCAGAGCCCTGCGTCCCCGGTCCGGTGCCCTGCGCCTCCCCTCCAGAGTCTCCTGGTCTCCAAACTGCTCTCACCCGACCAAGCTGTCCGCAACGCCGCCCTGCGCGCCTTCACTCGCCACCTCTCGACAAACGATGTGGCAACCCTGGTCGCCTTTCTCGAGAATCACCCGGGCGGCTACGCCGGCCTCAGGCCCATCGCCTATAATGCCATTCGGAACGATGTGCTGGATGTTCTCCTGAGGCAGGATAAACCTGTGCCGGGCCTTGGCGCGCGGGTTGCGGCAATGTATCTCGATCCCGCGCACGACGATATCTGGCGCGACTACTGCCTCCAGTATCTGGCGGGGTGTTACGAGGCCGCCCCGGCAGAAACCACCCCGGATTCAGAGCGGGATAGGATCACAACGGCCTATTGGGATGCGGCGGCGGAGTCTGGAAAGACCTTTGCCGGAACCGCCCTTATCGGGCTGGAAACCCTTTCCCAGAAGTATCCAGAAATCGATCGCGAGAAGGTCGCGCTTGTGGCGGCTGCGCTGGCCGGTGA
>CAZZBA010000584.1:0-265 GCA_964652765.1 uncultured Victivallales bacterium
CAATAGGCGCGATCGCCCGAAAGCAACCCGTGCATCGCCAGTGTCCAGAGCACCGCGCCATTATCGGAAAGCCAATCGATCGATTTGTAGAGGGCGGGTGTGCTGAGAAAGCCGGGATGGTGTGTGTAGGCCGTTCCGGGAGGGCACACGGTTCCTTGTTCCTCGCGGAAAATATCCAGCCACGGCGCCACGGCTTTATGGTGGCCGAACATGTCCATCATCATGATAAGGTCCATGGCCAGCGGTGTCGTCCAGAGAGCCGCAT
>CAZZBA010000584.1:275-733 GCA_964652765.1 uncultured Victivallales bacterium
AGGAGCCCGAAATCTTGCAGAATTTGCCGGTCGCAGGATTTTTTTCAGCGAGCATGTGACTGAACCGGACGCTCTGATGGAGCACGTCGTTCACGTCGGCTTCGGGTGTTTCGAATACCGTGGGCGTTGCCATGACATTCTTCCAATACCGGGTGGTTTCCGCGAGGGCCGCGTCATAGCCGCGCGCCAGTTCGGCATCGAAGATCGAGCGGTCGCAAGGTGTCATGGGAATCAACACATCAACATAGACTCCCTGGTGCGCGGGCATTTGCACATACAGCCGATAATCCTTTTGCTTAGCCATTTCGGGAGTGAACCAGGTGAAGCCGAGCATGTTTTTCTGCCCGGGTGCGACGGCAAGACGAACTTTGCCGTCGGGTTCAAGAATACGAAGCCCTGCGGTTGGGTCATACGTCGCGGAATCCGTGACGAGCGCGCAGGGATACACGTGGCGTTTA
>CAZZBA010000584.1:743-2056 GCA_964652765.1 uncultured Victivallales bacterium
GGAGGTGGCGAGGTGCGGGTTTTGAATCACTATGTTATAGCCGGTGGCTTCCTCAAGCGGAAGAGCCTGACACGCGGTGTTGACCCCTAGTCGCACCCAGGTAAACAACGGCTCTACTCCAGTTATGACGGCCTGGCCGCCCGGAATGTGGGCGAACATGCGGATACGATGGGAGAGTCCGTCCTTTGGAATATCGGTCCATAAAACCGGCGCATCGCCGGGTTCCCATCCCTGGTTGCAAAGGTTGTCGTCGTGGCTCAGATATGTGGCGAAAGAAATTGAGTCCACGCCGGGAAATTCGCTGTTGAAGTGCGGGGCAAAGGCGATTTGGGCTTCATTGACGACGGGTGTTTTTCCGCGGGTGGTAAGATTGGGAAGGGCCAGGATGGTACCGTTCCAAAGCACGTTGAAACGGTACATGTGATCTTTCCAGCCCAGCGTGGTCCAGATGTTGGGCAGGTCTTGCCACCAGCCGGCGGCGGTTTTGAAATCTGGTTCATTGCTTACGATTTTATTTTTCATGGTGCCTGATCCTTGTGTTATTTCAAATCGATCCAATTTTGTTTGCTGCGCACGGTAATTCGCGCCGTGCTCACGCGCGTTCCGAATTTCACATGCACGCCCGGCGGATTGAGCACTACGAGATCACGGCGCGCGCCCAGGCGCACCGCGAATGCCGCCGCCTGTCCCGTGGTATCGCCGGTGACAGGCACAGGCATGATGGCCGCCCGCGGAACCGACCGGCTGTTGAACGGAACCAGCAGCATGGCGAAGGTGATGGGGCGCGCATTGCCGACATCGCGCCATTTGGTGAACACCAGGCGGTGCCTCTGTGCTGCGAAAGTATAACCGTCCTTTGCGTTGGAATCACCTGTCGTTCCATTGGTGTCATAATCAACACCGGTGACGACTTTCCGGATTTCTCCGGGATTTGCGACAGCCACGAGGCAGTTCGGGGATCCGGCGAGTTGCCACTGCCCGTGCCCGGCGGCCACGAACGGCACGGGGCTGTGGATATAACTGCCGGCCTGGAAAATATATTCGCGGGAAGTAATGACATCGTAGATGAGAAAGTAGGAAGGTTTGATGAAAACGATCTGCCGTTGGATGCGTATGCCGGGATATGCCTCGTGCCATGCGCTGAAAAGGTCGACATTTGTGTCGCCATGCCAGCGCACGTCATGAGCTTCATGTTTCTCACGTTCCATGCGCATGTGTTCGATGACAATCTGGTTGTGCGCCTGTTCACTGCGGAATAACGGGTCCAGCGGGTTGTCATAACTGCCCCACCGCCCGACCTCCTCGATCAATGG
>CAZZBA010000585.1:0-2045 GCA_964652765.1 uncultured Victivallales bacterium
CTCATCGATGCGTTTTGGGCTGGGTGCGGTAAAAAACGTCGGTGCGGGCGCCATTGAAGCCATTCTGGAAGCGCGCAAAGACGGCTCATTCAAAGGTCTGTACAATTTCTGCGAACGGGTCGATCTCCGGAGAGTAAACAAACGTGTAATCGAATCCCTGATCAAGTGCGGCGCATTTGACTCGACCGGTGCCTTCCGTTCCGCCCAGATGGAGGGGTTGGAAGCCGCCTCAAATTATGGCCTGAAGATTCAGGAAGAAAAAGCCAGCGCCCAGGTCTCACTGTTCGGAGCCGAAGAGGTGTCGCGAGGCAATGCTACTGGTGGCAATAAGCTGCCAGACATTCCGGAATGGCTTGACAAGGAAAAACTGGCGTATGAAAAAGAGACCCTCGGCTTCCTTATTACCGGCCACCCGCTTGATCGCTATTTTGACGACATCAAACGCCTGACCAACACCGATATCGCCAGTATGGTTGAGAAGGCCGAAGGGAGCGAAGTGCGGTTCTGCGGTATCGTTGCCGCCGTCAAGGAGATTACTACCAAAAAAGGTGACCGGATGGGTTTCGTGACGATAGAGGATCTGACAGGATCTGTGGAGATCACTGTATTTTCGGACATCTACGCGACCACTTCATCATTACTGAAATCCGATGACCCGCTGCTGGTCGTTGGAAAGCTGGAAAAGAGTGAAAAAGGGTGCAAGGTGCTGATCATGAAAGGGGGCGAGGAGAATAACGGATGGAAGTCCCAGCGTGACCGCGGACCTGCGGGGGATATCAAGCTGCTCTCCGAGGCACGGGCTCAGTCGACCAGAAAAGTATCGTTTATCCTGCGCATAAACGAAATTCCGCCGATGCAGATCACCCTACTCAAAGAGGTAATCGAGCGACACCCCGGAACTGTGCCGACCTGTCTCCAATTTCAGATGCCAGGGAGAAGCCGTGCCACCATGCCGTTGACTTCGTCAATGAACGTGGCGGCAAGTGATGATTTAAGGCTGGAAGTATAGCGTCTCTTAGGGTATAATGCCGCCTCTTTCGAGTAACTATATTGAGGTGAAAATTATGGCTACCCCGTTTTATCTTGAATTTGAAAAACCTGTCGCTGAACTTGAGAAAAAAGGTGAGGAACTCACCGCACTGTCTGGCGAAGGTTTGAACATCGGTACAGATGTGACAGCTCTTGAGGGTCGCGTGGAGGAGATGCGCGCACATATCTTTGCCAACCTCTCAAGGTGGCAGACCGCTCAGGTAGCCCGCCATATCAACCGCCCCTTTACTCAGGACTATATCAATCTCATGTTCACCGAGTTTGTCGAACTGCACGGTGATCGGAATTTTGGCGATGATCACGCCATAGTTGGCGGTCCGGCACGCTTCGACGGTCAGCCGGTAATGGTTATCGGCCACCAGAAAGGGCGCGATACAAAGGAGAAGGTCTACCGCAATTTCGGTATGCCCAATCCGGAGGGATACCGTAAGGCGCTTCGCCTGATGCAGATGGCGGAACAGTTCAAATTGCCGATCATCACCTTTGTTGACACTCCTGGCGCCTATCCCGGTATCGGCGCTGAAGAGCGGGGTCAGGCCGAGGCCATCGCCCGCAACCTGCGCGAAATGGCTGGTCTACGAACTCCGATCATCGTCTGCATCACCGGCGAAGGGGGCTCCGGTGGAGCTCTCGCCATAGCGGTCGGAGACCGGATCCTGATGCTGGAGCATTCCGTGTATGCCGTCATCTCTCCTGAAGGGTGCGCAGCAATCCTCTGGTCTGACGGCACGAAAGGCGCTCAGGCTGCGGAAGCGCTCAAACCGACAGCGAAGGACATTATCGGACTGGGCGTTATCGACGAGATCGTTAAAGAGCCGGTCGGCGGTGCCCATCGGGACCATGAAGCGACCGCAAGGAACTTAAAAGAGGCAATAGCCCGCAATCTGGCAGAGCTGAACAAACTGTCTGGGGATGAACTGGTGGAAGGCCGCTACAATAAGTTCAGGGCAATGACGCAGATTGCGGAGTAAGACAACATGCTAGAACGACTGCAA
>CAZZBA010000586.1:0-2027 GCA_964652765.1 uncultured Victivallales bacterium
CACCGACGGCGCTGATTACGAGGATCCGTCCTGGGCGCCTGACGGGCGGCACGTTGTTTGTGCGCGGACCGAACGGTACCAGACATCGCTATACGTGGTGGATACACAGGGAGATGCCCCACGGAAGTTGACAACAGCCAAGGGAGACTGGTACTCTCCGGCCTGTTCAGCGCAGTGATGTTACTCGAATGTGGATCGGGCGAATCGGAGGTCGACATGATGGGATCGTCGTTTCTTAAGTTGTTGGTTACGTGCTCGCTTGTTCTTGGCGTGATGGCTGGATCGGGCTGTCGGGGGTTCTTTACGAAGAAGCCAGGCAGCAGTAAGGCCGGGAAGTTGCCGGGTGAGGAGATTGTGGTGCCCGAAAAGCAAGGCGGCGAAGAGCAGGTGTCGTTGCCCGAGCGTGTCGATGCGGGCGCCCGTATCACGAATGTCGTTTTTGACAGCGTTCTCTTCGACTATGATGGTTTCAAGATACGTGATTCAGAAGTGGATAAGATGGAGAAGGTGGCGAAGTTCCTGAAGCAGAGCGCTGATGTTCTGCTTGTAGTGGAAGGGAATTGTGACGAGCGCGGAAGCGCCGAGTACAACATGGCATTGGGTGAACACCGTGCTTTGGCCGTGCGAGCCTACCTTGTCAATATTGGCGTACCCGCCAGCCGCGTGCAGACCAAGAGTTTTGGCGAAGAGAAACCGGTTGACCCGGCTCACGCCGAATCTGCATGGCGTCTGAATCGCCGGGCGGATTTTGCCTTCTATCGCCAGTAATGGGACATGATCCCGTTGCCTTCAACCGCATTCCTCGGTGGGGCTGTCGGCCCTGGCGAAGTGCTGGTTGTTCTGGCAGCCATCCTGATCCTCTTCGGACCGAAGCGCCTTCCGGAGCTGGCGCGGTCGTTGGGAAGGATGCTTCACGAGTTTCAACGCGCTTCGCATGACTTTCGCAAGCAGGTCGAGACTCTGGATGAACCGGTGCCGTCCCGGACGCCGAGTGCGCTAGACATGCCGCCTTCCGGGCCGGACGGCGGTATCTCGGAAAGTAACACGCCGAAAGAGGCACGCCCGTCGGAGCCCCATGACGCACCCGCCGAAAATCGCGCAGGATGAGGTCCCGGAGCGACTCGCTACCAAACCATTCATCGAGCACCTTGATGATCTCCGTCAGGCCTTGGTGCGGTCGGTGCTGTGCTTGGCATTGGGCGTGGCGGTTGCGATTCCTTTGGCCCCCAAGGTTCTGATGTGGCTCAAGTCGCCAGTTAGTCGCGCGAACCTGGATCCAGACAAGTTCCTGACGGTGTTGTCGGTTGGCGGCGGTCTATCAATCGCAATGAAGACCATCCTGTGGACCGCCGTTCTTCTCAGTGCTCCGTTTATCCTGTGGTCTGTGGCGTGGTTCGTCTTCCCGGGCTTGACCCGGAAAGAGAAGCGCGTGGCTACCGTGGCGGTGGCGGTGGCGGTGGTGCTTTTCGCCGTGGGCGTGGGTTTCGGATACTGGATGCTCCCCATGGGGCTGCAGATGTTCCTGGCAATTAACGAGTGGCTGGGCGTTTCCTGCCAGTTCTGGGACTTGGCAGACTATGTTCAGTTTGTCCTTCGAATCCTACTGGCGTTTGGCCTGACCTTTGAAATCCCGGTGGTTGTCCTGGCCTTGGGCTTCCTGGGAATCATCAACTCCGATCAACTGCGACGGACCCGCCGGCATGTTATCTTAGCCCTGCTGATTCTCTCGATGGTTGTCACGCCGCAGACGGATCCCTTCAGCATGCTTTTTCTGACGGTGCCGCTGGCTTTGCTTCACGAGGCGTGCATCTGGATACTGCGTGTGAAAGAGCGCAGGGCCAAGTATCCAACGACAGCATGAGGGTGTGGGAATCCCGCGCGGGCTGGCAGCGTGTCGTACCTGCCGATCGGGTCGCCCCAACCGCATTGGCCAACACGCTGCTAGTTCTGTGAGTCTGACGGCCCGGCGTTCCAGGCCAACCGAGCCGTCAGTCCCAAACGTGGCTAGGCAAAGACGAGTATGAACA
>CAZZBA010000587.1:0-2021 GCA_964652765.1 uncultured Victivallales bacterium
GGCTGCCGGTCGCCGTTGAGGTTTTGGTCTTCGTAGCTCTTGCTGTCGTGCCCCGGCTCTTTCTTGCGGTACTCGCCGTTCGTCACCTCGTACTTCCCGGCCCACAGCTTCAGCGCGGGAATCCAGACGAACTCCATCCCCGCCGCCTGCGATGTCCAGTCCTGCCCCTCCGCCGGACCCTTCTGCCCGGCCACCGCGTTGATCGGCACTTCAGCCGGCTTCATCACCGCAACGTCGGCAAGGACAATGTCGCCGGAGGCATCGGCCACCATGATGGGCGTCTGCCTGCTCTTCTTGTTCTCGAAAGTCCAGTCCTTGACGCTTCTGCGCACATAGTCGGTCAGGGACAGGTGCGTCACCTTCCGGTCGGCATTCGCCGCTTTTCCGGACAGACCCTCCAGCACGGCGGACGTGAAAACGCTGTGCCGTCCCTCTGCGTCGGGCCAGGAAACCTGGTCTTTTTCGCAGGAGAGCAGCATCATCAGGTTGCCCGACGTTTTGAAATCGGGGGTGATGCCGCTGACACCTTTGGCCGCGCCGGAGTGACAGGCATCCAAGATCATGACCTTCTCCCTGGCCTTGCAGGCGGCGAACTGGTCCTTGATCCATGTCAGGCTGATGCCTTTGGTCAGGTCCCCGTCGGTCGGCACGAGCATGCTGGTGCCGTTAGCGGTAACGCCGTGGCCTGAAAAGAAAAAGAGAACCGTGTCATCCGCCTCCGCCGCCTCGGCCAGCCTTTTGATGGCCCGCTCGACGTTTAACATGGTTGGCATGTCGTCCATGTCGGACTGGTTGTCCGTCAGCACGTTGATGCGCTTGGCCGGATAGCCGATCCGCTCAAGAACGGACTTCATCGCGACGGCGTCGGCGGAACAGACTTTAAGCTCGCCGACCGCCTTGCACTTGTCAACGCCTATGAGCAGCGCCCATTTGTCGCCGGCGGCCTGCGCGGTAGCGGCAAGAGCCAGGGCTACGAGCAGGAACAGAAAGGTTTTTTTGTTTTGCGGGATTTTCATCATTTTGTTGCTCTACGGGGCAGGCTCAATTTTCTATACCATGAACTGACGGCTATTTCACGGGAGGCGGAATACGACTGCCTAAGATAAAAGTAGCGTTCTCGTCGGAGATTTGTGGCCGTTGAGTCTTTCCGCTACGCATAGACCAGTTCTCCATATTGGCCTGGATGAACCGGAACAGCTCACGGGAACTAACCTGATTGTCCTTGTCAGCATCTGCGGATCCTTGAAGACCAGCCAGCAGATAGCTTGTGAACACGCCATGGCTTTTCTCTTGATACGACAACTCATTGTCAGCACAAGAGGAAAGCGTAAGAACACCCTTCTTACTGAACTTAGACGGCACGATGCCGGAAACGCCTCGGGTGGCCTTGCCGCTATGACAGGCATCGAGTACTAGCATTTTACCGGTGGCCGCTGAGCTTTCCATCATCTGATGCAACCAAGCCACTGAAATACATGTACGAGGTTCGTCGCCATCTTGAGGAGCGAGGTACATCTCATTGTCCACCGTGACCCCGTGGCCGGCGGAATAGATGGGCAACGGATCGTCAGGCTTGGCGAGCTTGCATACCTGATTGATCCGGCGCGTGAGGTTCGCGTAACTGGCGGTAAACTCTCTGGTCGGCGCGTTATCAGTGAGCAACGTCACCCTGTTCGGATTATAACCTCCATGCTTGATCATGGTTTCCCTGATTGCGGCGGCATCCTGTTGGCAACTGTCGAGTTCGCCGAGTGTATCATACTTGTTGATCCCTATTATTAGCGCGATCCCGACCCCCGGCGAGGTATCGGCGATGACGGGGGAATGCTCAGTTTCCACCTTGGCCACAACGGGCACAAGCGCGCCAGCCGTCTGGCGTTCTGGCAAAGGTTCAACACGGTTAGCCTGAGCAACGTATTTTGCAGCTGACTGCTTTAGCGCTGCGGTTTGCTGTTCGTCAAGAGTTGATAATTTCTGGACGAGATTTGCTACTAGTAACTCCATGTCCCAGTTCCGCGTTG
>CAZZBA010000588.1:0-1985 GCA_964652765.1 uncultured Victivallales bacterium
TTAACTACGGAATACGCAGAATGCACGGAAACTAGCAATACGCCGAACTAGTTATGTATTGCCACAAAAGGCACAAAATACACAAGACCTATCAAGTAAGTATTCTGCAAGTCTTTTGTGTTTTATGTGCTTTTTGTGGCTAATCTAATATTTGTCTGCCCGTCGATGACGCATCTGTTTTCCGTGTATTCCGCTTGTTCCGTAGTTAGAAAGTTACCAACTTGTTTTGCCCGGAGCCCGGGCGGCGGGCTATAACTTGGCCATTTTGTCGCATTTCATGTCCAAGACCGTTTAAGTTATCCGGGTAAGGGTATCCGAGATTACAAGCGGGCTCGCGAATTAACTTTAAAAGATGGGCGATAGCGGGTAAAACAAGAGCGTTTCCAGTGCGTTCAGTTTTTTACATTCTCAACCCTTTCAGTTTCGAGGAATCATCATGGCAGGCGAATATGTTTTCCAGTTGGAGCGGATCAGCAAGCAGCATGGCGGGACGACGATTCTTGACGATATCACCCTGGCGTTCTTCTTCGGTGCGCGGATCGGCATGATCGGCGGCAATGGCTCGGGCAAATCGAGCCTGCTGCGGGTGATGGCGGGGGTGGATAGCGATTTCATGGGCGAGCGGATCGTGGCCAAGCGGGCGCGGATCGGGTATCTGGAGCAGGAACCGCAGCTTGATTTGGGAAAAACGGTGCAGGACATAGTCAACGAGGGGGTGGTCGTGCAGCGGGCCAAGCTGGACCGCTACGACGATATCTGCGGGAAGCTCGGCGACGAGATGACCGAGGCGGAATCCTCCGCGATGAACGACGAGTTCGACCGCCTGCAGAATGAGATCGACAGCGAGGGACTCTGGGAACTGGATCACCATGTGGAGATGGCGATGGAAGCGCTGCGCCTGCCGGAGCCCGGCACACCGGTGAAGACGCTTTCGGGGGGCGAGAAACGCCGGGTGGCGCTCTGTCGCCTGCTGCTGCAGAATCCGGATGTGCTGCTGCTCGACGAGCCGACCAACCATCTTGATGCCGAGTCCGTCGGCTGGCTGGAGGAGCACCTCAAGCGCTTCAAGGGCACGCTGATCGTGGTGACGCATGACCGCTATTTCCTGACGAACGTGACCGAGTGGATCCTGGAGCTGGATGCCGGGCGGGCCTTCCCGTACAAGGGCAACTACGAGGCGTGGCTTGTGCAGAAGCAGATCCAGTCCGAGCAGCGCGGGAAAACCAATGCCTCGCGCCGCAAGCTGCTCAACGATGAGCTTGAATGGGTGCGCATGAACGCCTCCAGCCGCCTGACCAAGAACAAGGCGCGCCTGAAGCGCTATGAGGAGCTGGCCTCGCAGGAGTTCGATACCCGCGAGGAGGAACTGACTATCCGGATCCCGCACGGGCGACGCCTCGGCAACCAGGTGGTGGAGGCCAGGGGCCTGACCAAGGCGTACGGTGATCGCATCATCATGGAGAATGTCAGCTTCACCCTGCCGCCGGGTGGCATTGTCGGCGTGATCGGCGGCAACGGTGCCGGCAAGACCACGCTGTTCCGCATGATTACCGGCGAGGAGGCCCCCACGGCGGGCTCGCTGGTGATCGGGGCCAGCGTGGATATCGCCTACGTCAGCCAGTTGCGCGACGACCTCTCGCCGACTCACAACGTATGGGAGGAAATCAGTGGCGGTGTGGAAACGATCGAGGTCGGCGGCAAGCTGATGAACAGCCGGGCCTACTGCTCGCGTTTCAATTTCCGCGGGGCGGACCAGCAGCAGAAGGTGGGGGTGCTCTCCGGCGGCGAACGCAACCGTGTGCACCTGGCGAAGCTGCTCAAGAGCGGTGGCAACCTGCTGCTGCTGGACGAGCCGTCGAACGATCTGGATATCAACACGCTGCGCTCGCTCGAGGACGGCCTGATCAACTTCGGCGGCTGTGCGGTGGTGATCAGTCATGACCGCTGGTTCCTGGACCGGATCGCGACGCACATCCTGGCCTTCG
>CAZZBA010000589.1:0-1100 GCA_964652765.1 uncultured Victivallales bacterium
CATGCCGCCCGCCAAGAGCGGCGACTACGCCTTCGTTCAACATATGATCAAATCCATGGCTCCCAAGACCGGGCGTATGGCTGTTGTTCTCCCGCACGGTGCGCTCTTCCGGATGGGCAAGGAAGGCGAGATCCGGCTGAAGCTCCTCGCCATGGATCTGCTCGAAGCGGTCATCGGGCTTGGTCCCATGCTCTTTTACGGCACCGGCCTGGCTGCCTGCATCCTCGTCTTCCGGCAAAAGAAAGCGAAGGACCGCAAGAACAAGGTGCTGATCGTAGACGCCTCAAAAGAATTCAAAACCGGCCGTGCCCAGAACGAACTCCTCCCCGAGCACGTTGAGCGTATTCATGGCTGGGTGCGTGACTACGTCGATGTCGAAGGCATCGCACGCGTCGTGACGCTAGAAGAGATCGCAGCCAACGACTACAACCTAAATATCCCCCGTTACATCGAGCCTAAGGTTACCAGCGAAGTGCTCACCGTGGAGGAGGCGATGCTGCGGTTGCGCGAGAGCGCGGAGGCGGCGTTTGCGGCCGAGAAAGATCTGGTCGGGTTGCTAAAGAAGGAGGGCCTCTTGGTATGAAGGGCCGTGACGTGATTTCAGAATTAAAGAAAAAGTTTCGTGTCACTACCGACAAAGATCTTGGCGAAGTGCTTGGACTGTCTATCCCCGCCATCCATAACTGGAAGACGCGACCCACATGCACTTTGCGACAGATTGCAGGGCTCGTTTGTTCGGCATCAAAGGCTGGGGCTCTCCGGTTCCGCAGCAGTGTGGTTCGGCCTTTGGTTGAGTTTTTCGAGATCGGCTGTTGCAAATCTAGGCAGGGAGCAAAATGGGAACTGTTTTCTGCCTGTGATGAGGATGGCGAGGAACATCCTTATTTTCAAGGGCTCAAGAAAGAGCTGAGTGCAACAAATGGTGTTTACGTCTTCTTCGATAGTCGTGGCCAGGCCATCTATGCCGGCAAGGCTCGGAAACAAAGCCTCTGGAAGGAGATGAATCTCGCCCTAAACCGTGATCGCGGCAGCGTGCAAGCCATCAAACGAGTTCGGCACCCGGAACGCAAAGTGGAGTATCGCACCAGCGACGAGAAAGC
>CAZZBA010000589.1:1110-1983 GCA_964652765.1 uncultured Victivallales bacterium
GATAAGAGATCAGCAGGTACCTCTTTGGGATCTCGCTTCGTACTTCAGCGCTTACGAAGTTGCCGATGAAATGATCGAAGACGTTGAAGCGCTTCTCGTGCGCAGCTTTGCCAACAATCTTCTGAACAAACGCATGGAGCGATTCTCGCGCCATAGAATCAAGGCAAAATGACGCGCATAACTCAACAACAACTTGAATCTTACCTCTGGGGTGCTGCCGTGCTCCTGCGGGGGACGATTGATGCGGGGGACTACAAGCAGTTCATCTTCCCGCTGCTGTTCTACAAGCGGCTGTGCGATGTCTTCGATGAGGAGACCGTCACCGCGCTGCGGGAGTCGGGCGGGGATCAGGACTTCGCGCTATTCCCGGAGAACCACCGTTTTCAAGTTCCGGCAGACGCCCATTGGCGGGAGATTCGTAAGGTCAATCGCGATGTCGGCCACGCCTTGCAGCAGGCGATGCGTGCCATTGAGGTGGCCAACCAGGACAAGCTGATGGGTATCTTCGGCGATGCCCAGTGGACGAACAAAGACCGCCTGTCCGATGCCATGCTGCGCGACCTCATTGAGCACTTCTCCACGCTGGAGCTGACCGTTGCCAACCTGCCCGAGGACGAGCTGGGCCAGGGCTACGAGTATCTTATCAAGAAGTTTGCTGACGACTCCGGCCACACCGCCGCCGAGTTTTACACCAACCGTACCGTTGTCCACCTCATGACCGAGATGCTCGATGTGCAGCCTGGCGAGTCCGTCTATGACCCCACCTGCGGCTCCGGCGGCATGTTGCTTTCCTGCATCACGCACTTGCGGCGGCATCGAAAAGAGTGGCGGAATGTGAAACTCTTCGGCCAGGAGCGGAATTTGATGACCTCC
>CAZZBA010000590.1:0-1961 GCA_964652765.1 uncultured Victivallales bacterium
AATGCCGGAGCCGGCTGTGGGTGCGGTCGACGCGCCCCAGCCAATGCCGGAGCCGACTGCGGAAGCGGTCTCCCCGCCCCCGGCAGACGTGGTTCCGCCGTCGGCAGACACGGCAGCGGAACCGGCGGCCACCGCACCGCCCGATCCAACCGTTCTCGATGCCGGCCTTACCGGCGAGACGTCTGAATTCACCGAGCTCCCTGTCGCGCCAGCGCTGCCGGACGACATGACCGGGAAGAGCACAGGGGAGGACCTGATCACGATTGCCCTTGATGATGTTGAACTGATTGATGTCGTCCGCATGTTCAGCCGGATCGCCAATGCCAACATCATTGCCACGCCAAGCAACCTGACCGCCAGGGTGACCGCCAATCTGGACAATGTCGCCTGGCGGCCGGCCCTCTCCTCCATCCTGGCCCAGCACAATCTCTCGCTGATCGAGAAACCGCAAGGGTCGGGGGTCTACAGCATCACCCAGCAGGCAGCCGATGCACCGGAGCCAATGATTGTCGAGACCATTTTCCTCGATTACACCACCGTGGATGAGGTCTTCCCCGTCATCCAGCGGATGCTCTTGACAAACGGCTCCGTATCCACGTTCCCCTCGCGCAACGCCATGGTGATCCGAAGCACGGAAAGCAACCTGAGCGAGATCCGTTTTGTCGTCAAGGACATCGACATCCAGAGCCAGCAGGTCTGCATCGAGACCCAGTTCATGGAACTGAGCGACAGTGCCGTCAAGCAGCTCGGCATCCGCTGGGACTCGCTCGAAGGCCTCGGCGTCGGCCTCAAGGCCGGCCCCTTCGTCAGCCAGGACAACAAGGAACACGTCACCAGTAGCGATGACCGCATGAGCAGCGCCGACCGGCGGTCGGACAGCGACACCCTCGACGAGCGCTATGACATGCGCGGCGATCAGTTCCAGGCGGAAACGGTAACCGTGGTCGAGCGTCCGGACGGTTCCTTCATCGAAACCTACAGTATCGAACCCACCCGGCAGATCAACCGCACGGTGGACCTCACCCAGGACGTCACCTCCGATGTCGCCGATACGTTCACCCGCTCCATTACCGAAAGCAGTGCCGCCATCCTGAACGTGGACAGCCTGAATCTCGTGCTCAGCGCCCTCAAGAAAACCGAAGGGGTGAGCATTGTCTCCAACCCGAAGGTGATTGTCGCCAACGGCACCACCAACGCCTTCTTCCGCGTCGGCCAGCGTGAACCGATCATCACCCAGACGATCCGGCGCGGCACCGTCGACAGTCCGGGCGACGAGATCACCGCCAGCCTGGACACCACCACCTCGACCGACTACATCAAGAACGGGTACCTGCACACCGGGATCGAGCTGCGCGTCATTCCAACCGTCAAGATCGACAGCCTGATCGAGGCGCAGATCGAACCCTCGTTACGGCGCAAGGTTGGCGACAAGACGGTCGAGGGCAATTCGTGGCCGATCATCTCCGTCAAGGAGATCAAGACCCAGTTCACCCTGTCCAGCGGGCAGACGGTCGCCATCGGCGGACTTACGGACACCACCGACAGCAAGAAGACCTCGAAGATACCGCTGCTCGGCGACATCCCGATCCTCGGCAAGTACCTCTTTTCGCACACACGCGACGAGAAGACCCAGATCGAGACGATCATCTTTGTCAGCCTGACGCTCGTGGAGCCCAAGGGGTTGAAGGATGACGAGGGCATTCCCGAGCGCGCCGAACTGGTCCACAAGGCACAGATCAAGGCCGACATCCGCCAGCGCGAGACACAGGATGAAGTCCGCATCCTGCGCAAGGCGGCCAATGACCTCGAGAAACGGCGTCCCGTCGCCACGCAAGACAAGTAAGAACAGGCGTATCATGAAATGGCTGCAAAAGGAAAGCGCACGCTATGCGTTGCTGCTGGTGGTGCTGCTGGCCATTGCCGCAATCGCGGTAGCTGTCACCCTCAGTTACATCGGGGAT
>CAZZBA010000591.1:0-1506 GCA_964652765.1 uncultured Victivallales bacterium
TAGTTGTCGCCGCTGTTGACCGGGTAGGGCACCCACCCTTTGGGCATCTGAGCGCGTTTGTTTTTGCTCTCCGGCCCCCAGCCGTACACCATGAAAGGAACATCCTCGTCAGGCTCATCCTCGTGAGCACTCGCCAGCGCGTAGATAGCTGCGGCAGCAGCCATGCCGGTGACAGCAGCCATGGCGCGTTCGCGGCGCTCCATCTGGTCGAATAGTTGGGACTTATCTTTGAACTCGACTTTGCCATTCCAGAAACTCCCCGGCTTCACGTCCGAGAGATGCCCGCCGAGAAAAGCGCGAACCAGACCGACGGGCGTGTAATCGAGCGACTGCTCGAACAGGTTGGAGACGATTCGGTTGAAGGGGATGAGCAGTTGGCCGATGGGGAGACCGAGGATGTCTTTCTTTTGAAACACCTCGATCAAATTGCTGATGAACTTGCCGGAGCCTTCCGGGTCTTGCTGCAACACGATACGGTCTGCAAAACGGTTGCCCGCTTTGACGCCGGATGCCGCTCTGCGGAGGTTGCGTGCCTCGCGTGCCATGCGGTCCACCGCGAGCAGGGAAGGCGTTTGCCCGGCGTCGATGAGAGACTGACGTGCAGCACGCAGGTCTTCCTCGATCTGGGCAACGTCGCCGCCAAGGGCGTCGATGAAGGCGCGAGAGAACTCCTCCGGGCTGCGCTTCGTGCCGGACTCTTTCTCCTGCTCAAGTAGCGCACGGTGCGCGGCGAGGTAAGCATGCCCTTCTCGGGCAGTGTTCCATGCCAAGGCGTCGATGGCCTGCATGATGCGGAAGACGTAGCGCAAACGGGTGCCCGCGCTGGCGATATAGGCAACCCACTCGGGCAACGTCGCCGGTCCTTTCTTGCGCAACAGTTCGAGGGCGCTGACGAGGTTCTTGTCTCCGTACTTAGACACCTTGTAGAGTCCACGACCCTTCATCGCTGCTTGAGCTTCTTTGAGGCCCGTGGAAAGCCCTTCGCCGAACGCACCCTTGAAGTAAGCGCCCGCGCTGCGAGGATTGTTGATCATGTTGAACAGCGAGCGCGGGACGAAGTTGAGCGCGTTGCCCAGCAAACCCATGCCCTGCGTTGAGACGCCAGAGAGGATGTTGGCGTACCACGCGGAGAGCAGCACGTCACGGGCCACGATGCCCTTCCACAGTGCCAACTCTTCATCGAGATCTTGCTGCTTGTCGAGACGTGCCGGGCCTTTGGGCATTGAGTTGATCTCGCGAATCAGCTTCTTGATTCGGGTCTGCTGTTCGTCGGACAACGGCGGCATGCCGAAGGCTTCACCGAAAGCGTCGAAGAAGGCTTGGTCGTCGAGCGCCCCAACCGTGTCGGCGGTGAACAGGGTCTTGAGAGCCTTCTCGATCTTCTCACGCGGAGCGCGGGGCTTCGGCTTGAGGGACTTCATGAGGTCTTTGATCGCTTTCTCGGCAGAGTTTGCCTTCTCCAAAGCGGCCACTGTGTCGCTGTCCCCGCGCAGGATCAGCAGCATC
>CAZZBA010000591.1:1516-1960 GCA_964652765.1 uncultured Victivallales bacterium
ACTTCCGAGCGCATCTTCGCGATCACTTCATTGAGAGCTTTCGCCACGTCTTCAGGAACCTCCAACGCTTTCACCTTCTCCACGAAATCAGGAACTTCTTTGGAGAGGTGCTCTCCAATCAGTTCAGACACCGGGTTGATGGCTCCCTTCTCAGGCTGTGGTCCAGCCAGTTTGTCCTGAATACGCTCGATAGCCTTTTCCGCAATCTTCTGGTTTCGCAGAGCATCCGTGATCTTTTTGGCATGCCTTTTAGCACGGCCACTGGGTCCGCCTCGCAGCAAGAGGAGTTTCTTCCTGATCTCCGCCTCCACCTCGCCCGCAGGCACGTCGAAGTTCTGTCCGACCTTCTCGCGCACGGCGTCGTTGAACTTGCGCGTCATACGACGCAGGAACCCTTCAGGCGTCAGACGGCGGAACACGTTGAAGATGTTGAGCGTGCGACCG
>CAZZBA010000592.1:0-809 GCA_964652765.1 uncultured Victivallales bacterium
AAACGACCATCGAGCAACGGGGCATCATCTTTACCGATAAGGTGGCCGTGGTCAGGGGGAAGAGGTCGGGCGACATCGTGGCCGAGGTGAAAATGGGAGAACAAGGATTCATCTTCACCGAACGAGTCGCGAAGGTTACCGATGCGAAGACCGGCGAGGAGTTGAGCCGTACTACGGAAGGGTCGCAAGGATTCCTCTTTCCGAAGCGAACCGCTGACACGCGTGAGTCGGACTCAGGCAAACTGACGCACCGCACGACGATGGTCGACAAGGGCATCTTCTTCCCGAAGCCCGTAGCGGAGACGGTCCAAGTCGACAATCCGAATGCGGCGCCGATACACACCAGCGTTGGTCACAGGGGTTTGTTGTTCATCAGAAGGGTGTTCACGGCGGACACGGCAAGATGAGTGTGGAAAAAATCGAAGTTCGTCGCTTCTCTGTATATGGCGGGCGAAGGTGGTGTCAGATGAAGCCCGCCGTGGAGGCAGTGAGATCATGAGTGGAACTGGTTCAAGAATACAGATGAAGGCCATGGAGAGGGTAGTAACAATGAACCCGGAAATACGCGAAGTTAGTCGCTTTATGTGAGTGGAGTCAACGATTGTGCGTAAATAGAGATACCGCAACATTGCCCAGGAGTTACAGATGAACCCAAACCCACTGATGCCTCTCAGAGAAGTCGTATCGCAACAATTGGCTTGCATCGCTCCCCCGACGAGTTCAGCGGTTATGCCAACGCCCACTACAGCGGTCCAGGCAACCCGAGAGCACCCGGATTCCCGGCATCGGAGCGCCGCGACAGGAGAGAT
>CAZZBA010000592.1:819-1959 GCA_964652765.1 uncultured Victivallales bacterium
CGGCGATTGAGGCGGCTATCCATCAGGAGAAGGGCCTCGAAAGTACGCGCGAAAGAATCACGAATGCGTTCTACGGCCAATGGGGGGTCGAACTCGGCCACTACCAGGCCCAACAAACTGCGGCGGCTCAGGAACTGGAACAACTGGAGATCGAACGCCTACGGGTCGCGGAGTGTCTGAAGGCGGTTCCGCAAACCCGAACAGTTGACGGCCTTGCCCTGCCGGTGGGCGCGGCACGCTGGGGTTGGTGGTGCCTGGTTGCTTCGCTGACCGGGCTGAGCGTGTTGACCATCACCAATGCCGCCTCCTACTTCAGGTATCAGACGCAGGGGTGGTTCATGGCTGTGCTTTTCGCGGCTCCGTTGATGTTCGCAGCCGTGCCGGTCAAATTCATATCAGGAAAGCTCGCCGAGGTTGGTCGCAGGCGACTGGGCTGGAGCTTGTCAGGTCTGGGTGTTGCCTCATTCGTTCTATTCCTCTTCACGCTCTCGGCACGCGCCAACCCACCCAGCACCGCCGATATTCTGGATGGCACTGCCCGTCTCGGCACAGGGTTGATTCCTTGGCAATTGGCCTCGCAAGTCGTGCTTGAATTCGTGATAGCCGCAGCACTGTGGCACTGGCTGCTTGAGCTAATGGCCATCAACTCCAAACTGATCATCAACCCCGACGCTGAGATGTTGGGGGCCAGGATGGTCGCGTTGAACGCGGCCATGCAGCCCGCACGGGACCGTCTCGCCCAGGCGCAGGGCAATCTCCAGGAGTTGAGCGGTAGTCTCAACTACTGGCTCCACTTGGCCGAGACAATCTTCCTTACACATGTTGAACGAGACGGACGCCTCAATGCGCGACTGGCGGGACTGAACGCCCTCGTCTGCAAACCTACGACCCCCCGCAGGAGGAAATAGACACATGAAACCCACGCATATCCCGAGAACAGTTGTCGGCTGCCTGACACTTCTTGTTGCGAATCTCTCGCATGGCGGCAATCTGCTCGCGGTCCACGTTGGCCTCAGTCCATACCAGACTGCAGAGGACTCGAAGGCTATCCGGCGCCAGGTGGGGGCGTTCGTTCTAGGAGCCGCCCCCGATACAACCATAGTGCTGCATGATGCGTATGCCCTGACTGAGATCGCGCGG
>CAZZBA010000593.1:0-1950 GCA_964652765.1 uncultured Victivallales bacterium
GGAATCTGGCCAGTTCCGGGCACTCCCCCCTTCAAAATCCGACTCGTTCCCCGCCACACTCGTCAACCGCCGCGATCCCCGCGCAGATGGCCTGTCCCTTCTCTACCACTCTTGGACCGGAGAGACAGTGAACACTGTGTCGCCGATCTTCACCTCGCTATGTGGGGCGAATGAGAAGGGACCGAAGCGTTCGCCTGTATTCTTGTCGGTCAGGAATGAGCTTTGGGCGTGCGCAAGCGTTGTCGCAAGCGCCACCATGACTACTGTTCGGATCAGTGGCATTCGGCTTCTCCCATCTGAAGGGATGTGTCGTCCCAAGGTCCATAGTGTCCGCTTGTGAGGTTCTGCATCGTAGCTTCGTCGGGGGCATACCTTGCGTATGCCTCTGGTGCGAGCGTTCTCACAAAGCGGGGCTTGTCAGTGACCAGATCATTCCCGTTGCTGAACTTATGCACCATCGCCCCGACCTCGACCCACGCATGGGTGATTCTTCGGTTGGCCCTCGGACCAGACTTTGGAATCACAGATCCGTGCACCAGCACGACGTCCTGCTCGCCTGCGTCGGTCAGCGACATGGCGCGATCAAATGCGGCTCGATAGCAATTGCCTGATGGTTTCATTGAGTCGTTCCTCTCTTGGTCGAGCGACCAGAATGACCGGACCAGTGAGGCCGCGTCCGCGCGGCCTTACTGGGTACGGGTCAATTCTCTGGTTCGGCAGTCAGTTCGTTCTTGGTGGGGTCGGTCCTCAAGAATCTGAACGCGAACCGCTCACCGGCTTCGTTCTCACAACGTACCGACACGTCAAGATGTCGAAGCGCGTCGGGATAGCGCTCCGTATCGGGGTCAATGTCCCGTGGCGTCTCCTCAAAAGGCGACATGGCGTATTTGCTCGGGAATAATTCGCGTGCATCGAACGACCGACGTGCCTCGGTCTCAATGGGGTCCGTGCCATCGCACCGCAAGACAGTTGGGGCTGTGCTCGTGAGCTCGACCATTTCTGGCAGTTGAATCGACACCTTGAACGCGGTGGCGGGAGAGTGGTTCTGCACATGCAAGGTGCCACTCCACCGACAGACGATCTCATCCGGTCTTGCTCCTGACGACCTGAGGCAAGCTATATCCGTGTAGGAAACTTCGATTTCCGGCCGCCCCGTCATAGACGGGGAGTTGTCCCATCCAACTCCGCCCACTGGGGTGGATATGGAGTTAACTCTCCTGCATTTCCCCCAGAGGTTTCGCAGCCACTTCAGCATCGCGCCACTCTTTCTCCCTACGGGTCCGTGCTTACCACGCGAAAGCCGATGTACGTTCTGGTTTCGTTTGGACCACCCTTGAAGTCGGATAGGTTTGGCGTCTGACAACCCAAATACGGATACGCGTTTACCGTACTGTTGTCTTGATACCAGCTGCCCCCGCAAAGAACCCGTTCAGACGTGGTTCCGCTCACCGGGTTGTCAAGACTCCACTCCTTCACGTTCCCGCTCAGGTCAAAGATGCCGTACTGGTTCATGTTGCTCGCAGTCTGGAAGCCTGAATGCAGCCTGCCGTCGTAGAACCCCACTGGTGTTGTTGCGATTGTGAAGAGGTCAAAGGGATCGTCACTACTCTGAAAATTCGCGTCCGGCTTGATCAGCGTATTCCGGCCAAAGCCATACGTTGTGTTGTCGCTTCCGTTCCATGCGGCGGCCTTGTAATACTCGTTGAAGTAGGCAACACCAGTCCCGTAACCCGTCATCGGAAGACGAAAGCCGGCGTAGTTCTGAGCGAGGTCAAACCGCTCTGAGTTGTCGAATCCGTCGCTCCATTCGGCCAGCGTTGTATTGACTGGGCGCCAGTCGGTTGTGCTCACCCCCTCCGAGAAGCAGCGTGCCGCCTCTCCACGCCCCTGACTGATGGTGAGCCAGTTGCAGTACTTCACCGCCCCGTACCATGATGCGACCGTGCTAGG
>CAZZBA010000594.1:0-1945 GCA_964652765.1 uncultured Victivallales bacterium
CCGCCCTTTCCAGGACCTCGCGCCCGGCTTCGGTCATGCAGCGCACGGCGTGCTTGAAAACATTGTTGCCCGCCATCTTGACGACGTGCTGCCGCTGCTCCACCGACTCATGGCTGGCGGGACAACGGCTGCCTCCACCGGGAATCATCAACAGGTCGCCCAGCGAGCCGTCGGCACCGCTGGAGGTCGCCATGATCCCGCGATGTGTAAAGGTCTTCTTCAGAACCACCGCACCGGCACCATCCCCGAAAAGAATACAGGTGCCGCGGTCCTCCCAGTCGGTCACGGCACTCATCTTGTCGGCCCCGATCACCAAGGCGGTTTCATAGAGCCCGCTGAGCAGCAGGCCTCGCGCGGTCTCCATGCTGTACAGGAAACCGGAACAGGCCGCGGAAAGATCAAAGCACAGCGCCTTGGTGGCGCCGATGGCACTCTGCACCAGGCAGGCGGTGTTCGGGAAAATCATATCCGGCGTCACGGTCCCGACGATGATCAGATCCAGATCCGCCGCCGACACCCCTGCGTCCTCAAGCGCCTGTTTCGCCGCGGGGATCGCCATATCGGACGTGGCCTCGTCCGGGCGGGCGATGCGCCGTTCGCGCACTCCCGTGCGGGTCACGATCCACTCATCGCTGGTATCGACCATGGTTTCCAGTTCGGCATTCGTCAGGACACGCTCGGGCAGATAGGCTCCGGTACCGGCAATCATCACCCGCGGCGTCTTTTCTCGGTCGTCAATCATGTCGTGTGCTCTCCAGGCTCGCTATCCCTTTGACAATACCCTCATTGACATGGCACTGGACCGACTCCGCCGCCACCCGGATCGCATGATACACCGCGTGCCGCGACGAGCGCCCATGCGCAATTATGCAAATACCGTTGACCCCCAGCAAAGGCGCCCCGCCATAGGATTCCGGATCCAACTGCGCCTTAAGGGCCTTGAACGCGCCGCGCAGCAGCAGGCAGGCACTCTTGCGGATCCAGCTCGCCGTCAGTTCGCGCTTGAGCCAGGACGTGACCGCGGTGGCCGTGCTCTCGGATGTCTTCAGGACGATGTTGCCGACAAAACCATCGCAGACCACCACATCGGTATCGCCCTCGAAAATATCGCGTCCTTCCACATTCCCGCGGAAGTTCAACGGCGATTTCTGCAGGAGGGCGAAGGTCCGCTTGGTCACTTCATTGCCTTTGCTATCCTCCCCACCGATACTCAGCAGGCCGACGATCGGTTTTTCCCGACCAAGGACCGCATGTGAATACACACTGCCCATCATGGCAAACTGTACGAGTTGCTCGGGTGTGCAATCCAGGTTCGCCCCCGCGTCCACCAGCACAACCGGATGCTTCTGCGTCGGCATGACGGTGGCGATCGCCGGACGGTCCACCCCGTCCAGCGTCCGTAGCTTCAGCGTACTGGCGGCGACCGCCGCACCCGTGTTCCCGGCGGACATGATGGCATCCGCCTCGCCAGCCTTGACCATCTCGACGGCTCGGCCGATCGAGGAGTCTTTCTTGCGCCGTACCGCCAGTGCCGGGGCTTCCCCCATGTCAACGGACTCGGAGGCATGACGGATCTTGATCTTCGGGGATATCTCGCCAAGAAGGGCAAGCTCGGCCCTTATGGCCGTTTCATCCCCGACCAGGTAAAGCGTTTCGACATTAGGAAGGGCCGCCGCCAGCACTGTTCCGGCGACCACCTCGCGCGGCGCGTAATCGCCGCCCATGGCATCAACAGCTATTCGCATCATGAACCTGGGTTAGTCCGATTCAACGGTGAGCACCTGCACACCGCGATACTGACCGCATTTCGGGCACACCCGGTGCGGCTGCTTCGGGGCGCTGCACTCGGGACAAGCCTGACCTACCCGTATGGTTGAGGCATGCGACCCCTTGCGAGCCCTGCATTTCCGCTTTGACGATTTTCTTTTTGGCACAGCCATAACGC
>CAZZBA010000595.1:0-1935 GCA_964652765.1 uncultured Victivallales bacterium
TTGCCGAGCTGGATTCGCGCTCATGTCGAGGCGTTTACCTTCCTGGACGGGGTTCCCGAGACGGTGGTCCCCGACAACCCGAAGACCGCAGTGTCGGCGGCCTGCCGCTACGAGCCGGACCTGAATCACGCCTACCAGGAACTGGCGGAGTACTACGGCACGGTGATCCTGCCGGCGCGGGTAAGAAAACCACGCGACAAGGCCCGCGCGGAAAATGGAGTGCGCAACGTCGGTCAGCGCATCATGGCCCCCTTGCGCCACTGCCAGTTCATGAGTCTGGGCGAGGTCCGGGATGCGGTCCTGGAGCAGAGGCGGCTGCTGAACGAGCGTCCGTTCCAGAAGCGTGCGGGCTGTCGGCGCACGCTTTTTGAGCAGATCGAGAAGCCCGTGCTCAGGCTGCTGCCAGCGCACCCGCTACCGGTCGGCGAGTGGCGGCAGTCGACCGTCTATAAGGACTACCACATCGAACTGGACAGGCTGTACTACAGCGTGCCCTACCGGTATATCGGCGAGAGCGTCGACGTGCGGCTCGGCGACCGTACGGTGGAGATCTTCCACGATGGGCTGCGCCTGGCGGTGCATCCCCGGCAGCCGGAGAACGGCAAGGCCTCCACGCTGCCGGAACACCGTACGACGGCGCACCGCTCCTACATCGAGCGCGATGCGGACTCCTTCGTCGCCAAGGCGGCGGCGGTCGGCGGCAACTGTGCCCAGGCCGTGAAGACGATCCTGCGGAACTTCCCCCATCCGGAGATGGCCTTCCGCAGTTGCGAAGGCATCCTGCGGCTGGGCCGACAGCACGGCAACCAGCGCCTCGAGGTCGCCTGCCTGCGCTGCCTGGAGAGTGGCACCGTGCGCTACCGGCACATCGAGCAGATGCTCAGCAACCGCATGGAGCACATCGGCCCGCCGGAACCCGATCCGGTTCCCGTGCGCCACCCCAACCTGCGGGGCGCCGCCTACTACAGCACGATCACAGGGAGGGTACCCTGATGATCTCCGAACAGACTGAGATGAAACTCCGCCGCCTCGGGTTGGACGGTATGGCCGAGGCTTACAGCGGTCAGCGCAGCGGTCCCGACAGCGCGACCCTGGGCTTCGACGAACGCCTGGCCATGCTGGTCGACCGGCAGTGGGAACACCAGGAGAACCTGGCGCTGCAGCGGCGCCTGGGCTACGCGAAGCTGCGGCAGAGTGCCGCCCTGGAGGACATCAACTGGGCGGTCCCGCGCGGTCTGCGCCGCGAGCTGGTCGCCCAGTTGGCCACCGGGGACTGGCTGCGCTATCACCGGCACTGTCTCATCACCGGACCCACCGGAGTCGGCAAGTCCTGGCTCGCCTGCGCCCTTGCCCAGAAGGCCTGCCGCGATGGCTATCGGGTGCTGTATCTCTCGGCGGCGAAACTCTTCCGCGACCTGCTGGCTGCCTCTACCGATGGCTCGCTGTCGCGCTTCATCCGCCGGCTGACCCGGCCCCACCTGCTGGTGGTCGACGACTGGGGCATGGACACGGTCAGGCGCTCCCAGTACCGCGACTTCCTCGAACTGCTCGAAGAGCGGCACGACAAGGGGTCCATGCTCATCGCCAGCCAACTGCCCCCCGATGACTGGCACCAACTGGTCGACGACCCCACTATCGCCGACGCCATCCTCGACCGTATCGTACACAGCGCCTACCGCATCGACCTGGACGGAGAAACCATGCGCAGACCCAAGCCACTGCCTGACCGAACCCCGGACACAGCGCCAGACGCAGGAGGCCCAATGCAGCCTGCGGAGTTGACTTCAAAAGGAAACCATGTAAAGCAAAGGAAAGGCTGAGCGTCGCTGCGCTCCGGAAGACCCCCCATTCCGGCCCGTTCCGCGACCCCCATGGTGGACACCCCGCAGACACCGCCCGGAGAGCCTTCGGGAGGACTCAGGTGTCCACCATGGA
>CAZZBA010000596.1:0-1931 GCA_964652765.1 uncultured Victivallales bacterium
ACCGGCTCTGGAAATGAATTCCGCCCGTAACTTGGAGGAGCGCCCCTCGAACCCGTTACCTCCCTGGTTCGGATATTCACCTTGGGCAAAGGGCCATCCTTGGAGGTATCCACCCGCGCATCCCAGATATCGTTCTTGGTGATCCGAAGCCAAAGGCCGCCCTCCTTCTCCCATACAATGCCGTACAGATCACCATTGCCAATGATGAGACTTCCGCTTTGCCCATCCGACATTTTCGACACCGCCACCCCGGCATCCTGCAACGCTGCGGGGTAGGCAATCACAGGATCGTCGGCAACATGCGCACTGGGCGCTGGTGCGGACCAGAGTGGCCAGGCGACAAGAATTGCCAGGCTGGTCGTTGCGACTTGAAAAGGTCGTTTCATAGTTTTGTGCCCCAAATGCATCATTGTTGAGGCGAGGGTTGTTGTTCACCGGGATTGACGTACCAATCGCTGTCGACGTGCGCCTCAGCGAAGATCGCTTTGGCACGAGCGACTAATTGAGGACTCCCCGTTGCCAGATCGCGTGCACAGGCGGGATCCTGCTCCACATCAAAGAGGCGAAGTGGTTTGTTTGGGTGCTCGCGCATCGCATACCAAGGGCCAAACCGCACCGCTTGCCCGTGGGGGAGACGGGTGCCGTTTTCCCAATACAGGAACTCGTGCTTCTTCTGGTCATTCGGTTTGCCCCGCAGTTCAGGAGCGAAGCTGATGCCGTCGGTCATCGGCAACGGAGCGCCCGCCAGCTCGGCCAGCGTGGGCAGGACATCATACAACGCCATCACGTGGCGGCTTTCACCCGGCGGGATGTGGCCTGGCCAACAGGCCAGGAATGGCACCCGGCAGCCACCTTCATACAACGCAAACTTGCCTCCCGGCCACGGCCCTTTGTTTCCGAACAACGGATCGTCGGTCCACGGTTTGCGTCCGAAGTAACCCCACTGACTGTACCCGTTGTCGCTGGCAAAGAGAACAAGCGTGTGCTCCTCCTGCTTCAGTTCGCGCAGCAGGGCCACGATCTCGCCGACGCACTGATCGAGCCATGTCACCATCGCAGCCCACTCCTGGTTCTTCTGCGGCCAGTCCTTGTCTTTGTAAGCTCCAAGGTTCGGAACCGCAAGCGGGCCGTGGGGGAGTTGGGTTGCGTAGTAGAGGAAAAACGGCCGGTCCTGGCTGCGCCGGATAAAGTTCAGGCCGGCGGCATGAATGAGCGTCTGCGAATTCTGCGCCTGGGCCGGGTCGGCAACGCCGGGCGGCAGATAGTCACCTTTGTCGTTGTAGCGATTGTCATATTTGCCCCCGCTGTGAGCGTAGAGGGCTTTCATATCAAAGCCCTTGTTCCCGGGCAGTTCCACCTGGCGATCGTTTTCTTCGAGGAAGGCGGGATAGTAGGAATGCGCCCTGCCTTGGTCGTAGAATCCGAAGGAGAAATCGAAGCCCTGGCGGAACGGCGCGCCTTCGTCACCCATCAGGCCCATGCCCCACTTGCCGACAAAGCCCGTCGCATAACCCTGCGCCTGCAACAGCTCGGCCAGCGTCACGTCTTCCGACTTCAGATAACCGCTCTTTCTGGTTTTCGTGACATTGGCGCGGATGCGGCAGTGGCCCATGTGCAGACCCGTCATCAGACTCGCCCGCGACGGCGCACATTCCGGCGCCCCCGCGTACGCCTGCGTGAACCTCATGCCCCTGGACGCCAGTCGGTCGATGTGCGGCGTGGCAATCAGTTTCTGGCCGGTATAACCAAGATCAACGTAACTGAGATCGTCGGCGAGGATGAAAACGATGTTAGGCCGCCGCGACGGCGTCGCAGCAGCAGACGCAGGTTCGGCCACGAGAGGAAGCAAAGCTAGGATAGCAGGCGCGAGGTTTCGGATCATGGGCATCTTCATACTTGGGCCTCAGAGTTTTTCGGAGTAGACGGCACCT
>CAZZBA010000597.1:0-1913 GCA_964652765.1 uncultured Victivallales bacterium
GTGGATATGACGACCGGCACGGGTTGGAACTTCGGCGGGCCGAACGTCACGCTGGAATTCGGCGGACAGGGATTTAAGATCGAGAAGATCAAGATTGAGGCGGGGGGGCAACCTCCGAAACTGCCGGTAGACACATCAGCAGTCGCCATTCAGGCGGTCTCCACCGATGGTGTCCGGGTGGACTTGAAACCCCTGCTCAAGTCGGATGGGACGCTGAAATGGGCGCCAGGTGACCAGGCATGGATACTGTATGTATTGAAAACCAGCGACGCCGGGAAGGCCGTCGAGCGGGCGGCGCCGGGCGGAGCCGGGCGTATGATCAATCCTTTTTACGATGAAGCCATGCGCCGTTATCTGGAGCGATTCACGGATGCGTTTTCCCCGCAACCGCGCAATGCCAGACCCAGGGCGATGTATCATGACTCATACGAATATGGCGGTGGCCGGTGGTCACCGGATCTGTTGGACGAGTTCGCCAAACGGCGCGGATACCGGCTGGAAGAAGAGTTGGCGGCTTTTGGCGGCGATGGAAACAATGACGTCGTGTCGCGGGTCAGGTCCGACTATACCGAGACGATCTCCGATCTGATAGTGGAAAAGTCCTTTCTTCTGTGGGTGAAATGGTGTCATAAGCGGGGCATGCTGACTCGCAACCAAGCCCACGGCGCGCCGGCAAATTTGCTGGATTTTTATGCCCTCGCGGACATTCCCGAAACGGAGATGTTTGGCCGGGGCAAACGTGATCCGTTCAAGTCCGGGTTTGACGGTAGGTTTGCCGAAGGGCACCGCGACCCTTTGGTCAGTAAATTCGCATCATCTGCGGCGCATGTTGCGGGTCGCAGACTCGTGGCCGCTGAAACCGGTACGTGGATGGCTGAGCATTTCTGTGAAACGCTTGAGGAATCCAAGTGCTTGGCGGACCTCATGTTCGTGTCCGGCGTCAATCATGTCTTCTACCACGGTTGCGTATATTCCCCGGACGACGCGGCCTGGCCCGGCTGGCTTTTTTATGCGGCAACCCAGATGAACCCTCGCAACTCAATCTGGCACGACGCGCCGGCTCTGAATGCTTATATCGCCCGGTGCCAGGCTGTCCTGCAGACCGGGGTGCCGGATAACGATGTGCTGCTCTATTGGCCGGTTCACGATCGGTGGCATCGGAGCCGGAATGAATCACCTGTCGTGCCCGTGGCGCGCCAGTTGTGGGTAAAGGGTGTTGGATTCGATTATGTTTCGGACCGGCTGCTGAGAGGTGCCAGCGTGACGGCAGGCGGCGAGGTAAGTTGCGGGCAGTCTCGTTACCGTGCAGTGGTCGTTCCCGCCGTGACGTTTATGCCGGTGGAAACGTTAGAGACGTTGCTGCGTTTGGCGAAGAAAGGGGCCAAGGTAATATTTTCTGACCATTTGCCAGCGGACGTGCCGGGCTTCGGGAACCTTCGGCAACGTCGCGAAAAATTCCATAAACTCATGTCAAAAAAAGACCAGTTTCATGTAGGCTCGCTGGATACTGCTTTGGCGGCGCAGGGGGTTGTCGGTGAGGGGGTTGCCTCCCATCCTGGCACGTTGTCCATCCGGCGCCGCGTGGAGGATGGCCGCTATCTCTTCATCGCCAATCAAAGCACCAACACATTGAGTGGCTGGTATCCGCTTGCGACGGCGGCCCGATCTGTGGCAGTGATGGATCCGATGACGGGGCGCACCGGACTGGCGGCCGTGCGCAGGGCTGAAGGGGATGGTGCCGTGTCGGTAAACCTGTACCTTGAGCCGGGGCACTCGATTATCCTGCGAACCTTCGCCGATCGAGAGCTTAAGGGCGAATTGTTCCGCTGGCCGATTGTGGCTGAGGCTCAGGAGCTGACGGGACCATGGCAGGTTTCCTTCAAGGAGGGTGGGCCTGTCCTGCCCAAGGCTTA
>CAZZBA010000598.1:0-1913 GCA_964652765.1 uncultured Victivallales bacterium
CGAGCCGCTGGACCGGAAGATTGATATCGTCGAGAAGATCCCCAACCTGCGGAAGATCTCCATCACGCCCTGGGCGGATGTCGACCATGCCGCCGAGGTGATCGGCAAGCGCTACGTGCTGGCGGTCAAGCCGAATCCTGCCGCGGTGGCGGTGGCCAAAACGGATACGAAGGAACTGCGCAAGGAGATCGGCCGGATCCTGGCCGCGGTCGAACGGCACGGCTGTTCGTGCGATATCGTGCTCAAGGACATCAGTACTTGCAGCAACCGTCCCGAGAACCTGTTCGAGTGGGAGAAGATCGTGATGGAGATGGTCGCCGGTTGATCATCACTGGGCAAACAGGTCCCTGACGTCGATCCATTCGGTGGCGGGGTCGTCGGAAAGACGTCCGATCATGGCGTCAAGGCTCTGCCAGCGCGCATCATCACCCATCAGCTCGAACGTGTGCCCCCAGAAGTAGAAGTCTCCATCCATCGCCTTCACCGCGTCGAACTTCGCCCAGAAATCGGGTGCCAGGAAGTGGCAGTTGGAATGCAGGGCCATTGGATCATCGACATTGAGTTCGAGGGCCGAGTTCTTCGTGGTCCGTGAATAGAGATAGCCAGCCTTGGCGACCAGTTCCTTGACGGCATCGCTGTAGGCCCCGCAGGGATAGGCCATGCCGCAGGTGGTTTGCCCGAAATGCTTTTCGATGTAGCGCTTGCATTCGACCAGTTCCGTGAATGCCCAATCCGGATCGATTTGATCCAGCAGGGGATGGGTCATGGTGTGCCCGCCGATGCAGAAACCTGCATACACCTGCGGCATCTCATCCAGCGTAAGCCGGTAGACTTGATATTCGCCTTTGAATTTATGGGCCGCGCGACGCGTTGACTTGAACCCGCCCGGATTGATATTGAACGTCGCCCGGGCCCCATGCTTGCGCAGGATCTCCACCAGACGTATATCGTCGACATCGCCGTCATCCCAGCATTGCATGATGCGCATCTATTCCTCCCGCACTTGACGAATACCCTGTGTTTGAAATCAAACCGCGTGCAGGCTACCAGCCGCAAGCGGGCTTCGCAAGTTTGGAGTTGGCTTGACTATGGAATGGGGAGATGTGACTCTCAGCGCTGATGTTGATTCATGGCCGCCCCGGAACCGAAGGTATATGATATGGAAGAACCACTCCCCGCGAAAGCGAAGGCTGACTTTGCGCATTTGACGCCGGACCACGTCCTTGACCTGGTTGAGGCGGCACTGGGGCAGCGTTGTTCCGGTCTATGCCGCCCCTTGACCAGTTACATCAACCGCGTCTACGAGCTGGAGCTGGATGCCGGTACACGGGTTGTCGCCAAGTTCTATCGTCCCGGCCGGTGGAGTGCCGATGCGCTCCAGGATGAACAGGACTTCCTGGCCGAACTTGCCGGAGAGGAATTGCCCGTGATTGTGCCGCTCCCGGGGATCGATGGCAAGCCGCTGCAATACCATGACGGCAACACCTTTGCCATCTTCCCGAAACGCGGCGGGCGGGCGCTGGATGAGCCCGACGAGCAGCAGTGGCTCGAGACAGGCCGCCTGCTCGGGCGAGTTCACGTCGTCGGATCGCGTCACCAGACGCGCGACCGCATCGTGATGCGGCCCGACGAATCCACCGAGGAACACATCCAGTATCTACTCGACAGGCATCTCACCCGTCCCGATATGCACGACCGTTTTGAGGCCGCCGTCGATGAGGTGCTGGATATGATCGAGCCGCTCTTCGAGGATGTCGAATGCCTGCGTATCCATGGCGACCTGCATCGGAACAACATGCTCTGGCGTCCAGGGGAACCCTTGGCGCTGATCGACTTCGACGACATGGCCGAGGGGCCCGCGATTCAGGATCTGTGGATGCTGCTGCCTGGCCGTGCGGCCGATGCCGGTCGTG
>CAZZBA010000599.1:0-1911 GCA_964652765.1 uncultured Victivallales bacterium
CTCCTGGTCAACGACAATTATTCTTAAACACCGGCGACAATTATAATTGCCCACCCCGTTGCCTCAAACGGGAATGCTACCATGGTCTTTCGTGGTTTCCAGAGTTTTTGCTTAGGACGTTTGCGGTGGTTTCTGAGGGAGGGGTGGTGCCTCTGGCCTCCTGCCGAGAATGGGCCATAGCTCGTCGCAGGCAGGTGGCCAGAGGCATGGGTGGTCTGGCGGTCACAGATGTACACGCGACCATGTGAGTCGTTTCCACCGGCCGGGAGCAGTGGCTTTTCGAGCGGCGGTGTTTTCACGCAACGGCCTCGACATCTTTTCGTTCCTCTACTCCCGCAAAGACCAACCTTCGTGCCATGGCCTGGCGCCACTCACTAATCCGACGCTGGAGTGTCCGCAACTGATTTGCGCCGAACCGCTGCGGATACTTTTCCTGCAACCGCCGAAACAACGATTTGGCTGTGGAATCGGGGGTGCTTTGCAGCCATAGCAATATTTCGGTCCACACGTTCTGGAAGGGATCCTCACGTGTTCGCCAATAACGGGCTTTCGCTCCTTCTTTACGGTGCGTCGGCCGCACTTCACCCATACGCCATAGTTGAGGTAGTCCAGCCAAAAACTGATCCAGTCTATCCCGCTGCGCCATGTTTCCCGGCTCCCCCGCACTCAGTGCGGCCAGTGCAGACTGCCCCTGACGAATCCGATGCAACAGTTTCACCGGATCCAGCTGATCATGCTGCTTTCGCAAATCTTCTTTCACGTTTTCATCGATCCCAGGATGCGCCAGTAACCGATCGCAGGGGGTGGCTGGCGGGTGGTACAATTTCTTGATTCGGGATCCCTCGCGGATGCGTTCGCGCAGTTTAAACGATGGCTGAAAGTAGTTCACATAAAGCCGCACAATCTGGAGCAGTTGAGCCAACGCTTGTCCCGCCACGAGTCCTGAAAAGCGCTCGTGGCCTACCATTTTACGGATCACCGCTCCATTTTTCTGTTCAATCCACGCCTGGTCGTTCTTTTGATGAACACGCGCCCGTGTCAGCGTTATGCCTTCCTGCTTGCAGTACGCCGTCAACGTGTCGTTGATAAACGCCCCGTCGTTGTCGGAGTTTATCCCCCGCATAACCACAGGCATTTGCTCCCGAATCCGTTTGAGCCCTTCGATCACCAAGGTCTGCTCGCGTGCCAGTAACGGCACGGCCTCTACCCATCCAGAGCAGACATCCGTCGCCACAAGACTATGGAGATATTCGCCTTCCATAGACCCGCCACCATGCACGACAAAATCGATTTCCAGAAAGCCAGGCGATGGATCGTTCCAATCCGCGAACGTCTTAATCGGAATCTCTTTACTGATCTTCTTTGCCGACCTTCGCCTCCTTCGTACACCGGCACCCTTCCGCACGGGGGTCAACATTCGATCAATCGTTGCAGCGCTAACCAAGAGCACCTTCTTGCGGATCTCGGCATCCAGTTGCAAATGCCCATGCTTCTCCATTGCACCCACCAGGTTCGGAATCACTGCCCGTAATCGCTTCCCACAAATCCGGTCCGCTGCTTCCCAGATCACGATCAAAGCCGCCTTGACGGCTTCGTCGTAAACACGCCGTCCCCGAATCATCGCTTGTGGCTCAGCTCCCATTCGCAGGTTCAACAGCCGGATCGCATGCTTTCGATGGTAGCCGGACACGGACGCAAACTCTCCCAAGATGCTCCCCTTTTCAGATTTTGATGCTTTCCCATATCGCTCTCGCAGTGCCCGAACAATTTCCTTTCGAGCTTCCTTGCTGACAGTTTCTTTCTTCATTTATTGCCTCCATTTTTCGGTAACATTCTATTGAGGCAACGACCAAGAGTCGGTAGCAAAATCCATGAGGCAACGGGGTGGGCAAATCTAATTGTCGCCGGACA
>CAZZBA010000600.1:0-1907 GCA_964652765.1 uncultured Victivallales bacterium
GTATGTGAAGACCTTTCAGGGAGAGTCTGACCATCCCCGGATTGCCCTGATGTTTAACAACGTGACGCCGGATGACGATGAGGGGAACGAGCAATAATTTTCAGAAGAGTGGAAGTGGGTGATGGCCAACGCTCAGGGAGGCCTCGGGATCAAAATTGCCGGCAGCGCGCGCGGTCACCACTTGAGCGGGGAGCGGACCAAGATTGAAACGTGGCAACCTCGCCTTGTCGCTATGAAAGGCACACCCCTGTTTGCCCGGTCGGAAATGGACCAAACCTGGCAAAGAGCAATGTATTATGTGAATATACCGCTCAACTTCTACTGGGGTGCTCTCACGGGCCTGCAAAACGGACAAAGCATTTGGGACATCAGCAGCAGTGCCATGGAGGCCTGCAAGGAGCAGGGATTCGATTACTCCTTCTATTTCTTCAATCGTTACGCCGGACAAATCAACCCGAAGACGGCCACGGATGCCTTCTGCGCCCTGCACAAGGGATTGGATGCCGCCGATACGAAGGCCTTTCCCGAGGCGGGGTTCGGACCGGCCGAGCGCAATAATGTGGATCGGATGCTGAAGATCTGCGCTGCGTATTCCAAGTATGGCGCGGCGGTGGACGACAAGAATGGTCTGTTGCTGGGTCAGGTCCGGCAACGCGACACGCAAACCGGATTGAACGACGTGGGTTGGGACATCTGGCCGGAAAACTACGGACGGTTCCTCTATCAGATTGACGCCGATGCCACGTCCATTCCTCTCTGGCGCGTCGGCGGTCCGATCACCAAGACATCCTCCATCTACTCCCGGTTTGCGCGCGGCTTCGAGCACGCCTCCGGCAAGGGCGCCATGTATTTCAAATTGCACGAGGGCTTCTCGCAAGGCAGTGAGCCCAAGGTCATGACGATTACCGTCGTCTGGTATGACAAGACGGAAGGCTCGACTTGGAAGCTGGATTACGATGCGGGCAAGGCGGGGATGAGGACGGCATTGACGGTGACGGGCAAGGGGGACAAGCAGTGGCATCATGAGACGGTCACGGTGGAGGATGCGGTGCTGCGTCAGGGCGGAATCAAGGGGTCGGACTTCGCCTTGGTGAACACGGATGACAAGGACGACATCTTCAGCCTGATGGAAGTCCAACGCGGCAAACTGGGTACGCCTGTGCTTTTGCCGCCGACCGATTACCAAGTGTCTGACCAAGAGCCGATGCCGCCCAAAGCGGATCAGGCAAGCAAACCCCGCAAAGAGAAGAGGGAAAAGAAGAACTCGAAAGGTGCCGCTAATCAGCAATGATCAGCTTACCCTCCATTTGCTGCTAACAACATTGTATGAAACAGCGTCAAACAAGCTCCAAGGTGAAATCAATATGAGACTCACAATTTTGACTTTGGCGGGCGTTTTCCTGCTCAGTGCTGCTGTGCCGGCAGCAACGATATCGGATCATGCGGCTCTGAGACTGCATATTGCGGACAGAACAAGCGGAGACTGTTGCTCTGGGTGCATAGTCGATTCCTCGTCTACATAAAGGAACACACGGCGGCGACGCGGCAGCTGGGCAAGGTTAGCTGGCCGCAAAGAACCGCCTGTCGTAAGTGCCTGGGTGTAATGGAGTTTGAAGACGATTTCGCCCCGCAGCTTGGCAACCTCCTTTGCCAGCGGCTCGAGTGGAGGATAGAACATTGCCATGCGAGATTGAATATCGTGGTTTGCGGAGCGGCTGTCAATGAGCGAATCGACAATGCGATTGAGTCGCTCGAGCCGCAAGAAGGGAGGGGAGGCGAACGTTGCACGGCGATTCTGCGCTAACGTAGCCGAGTTTCTTCAACTTGAGCGTCGAGCCGCGCGCTTTGTTCTCCGTTATCGACAGACTAATCGCCATTCGCTCGTGGACCAACCACGCCCCCTCCCA
>CAZZBA010000601.1:0-1885 GCA_964652765.1 uncultured Victivallales bacterium
AGCGCCAATCCGCAAACCGTCAGCAGTAATGCCCCGATCGGGACCACGCCGAATTCAATGTTGCGTCCCGAAAGCCGTCCTGCCATCAGGGCACCCAGCCCGATGCCAAGTGCCGCAATCGGAAAGAGGAAACCGCTGCGTTGCGCGGTCCAGCCAAGCACATCCTCGCCGTAAAGCAGGATGTTCTGCTGCACGAATCCGCCGAGGAACAGGAAGTAGGCCGAGCCGATCACCGCCAGGAACAAGTAGCGCTGGCGACGGATGCGCAGCAGCGTCCGGAAGATCTCGATCACGAACAGCGGCGCGATTCTCTGTGTCCCCCCGGCGGGGGCCGTACGGGGAATGGGGATCGACGTGGCCACGCCAACCGCCGACACCAGCACACAGAAGCCCGCCACTGCCATGTACTGGTCGGCAAAGACGGTCACCAGCAGGAAGGATGGCAGGAAGGTGCCGATGATGATCGCCAGGTACGTCATGCAGACCAGGCTGCCGTTGGCCCGCGAAAGCCGCTCGCGGCCGACCAGTTCCGGGAGAACCCCGTACTTCGCCGGACCGAAGAAGGCGCTCTGGGTACACATCAGGAAGATCAACCCCAGCAGGATCACCGGACTTTCCAGCAGCAGGCCGACGATACCGAGGAGCATGATCAGCAGTTCCGCCACCTTCGAGACCACGATGATGCCACGCTTGCCAAGGCGGTCGGCCAGCACGCCGGCCGCCTGCGAGAACAGCAGGAACGGCACGATGAACAGGGCAGACACCAGAGTGATCGTGGCGGTTGAATCCATCCGCAGATGATCGACCAGGAAGAAGAACACCAGGAACTTGAAGACGTTATCGTTCAACGCCCCCAAAAACTGCGTCAGGTTCAGCCAGCCGAACCCGGTCATACGAAAACGTTTATTTGACATCTGCTCCCTCCCTCTCCAATACAAGGTACTGCTATGATATGCATCGGATTCTCCCTATTCCCAAGATTATCGGCACAAATCGCCAACCAGTTTCTGCATCCTCGCGTATTGGGCCTCGATGGAGCGAACCCGCTGGAATTGATTCCGGCAGCGGTCAAGGTTATGGCCGGGACACCTGGTCTTGAAATAAACGTCGCCCTGCAGGTAATCCGTCAGGAATCGCACCCCGATTTCCAACGTGATCAACTTGCCGCTGAACGGCAGCAATTCCTTCTCCGCCGGCGTCAGGAACCCGCCAGCCGCATCCAGGTATCCGCGCAGCAAGGCCTCGAACAGGTCAAAGCGCACCACGACCTTGGAAAGATCCACCTCGTCCTCGGCCGCGGTGCTGGTGGCGGTCCTGACCATGTCCCCGAAATCATAATGGACCAGCCCCGGCATCACGGTATCTAGATCGATCACGCAGATCCCGTCGCCGCTCCGGCGATCGAACAGGACATTGTTGATCTTCGTGTCGTTGTGCGTGATCCGCTCCGGCAACGTACCGGAGCGCAGCAGGTCGATGAGCAGTCCGGCATCGGGCTTGCGCGACAGGGCGAATTCCACTTCAGCCATGCAGCCCGAAACCCTGCCGCAAGGGTCTTCCGACACTGCCTTCTCGAGGGTGGCCATGCGCATAGGCGTGTCATGGAAACCGGGAATGACCTCATGCAGACGCGTCCCGCCAAGATCAGCGACCGCCTGCTGGAAGCGTCCGAACGCCCGCGCGGCCTGGAACGCCTGGTCCGGGCTTCCCACTTCATCATATGAACAGGAATCCTCCACAAACACATAGGCGCGCCAGCAGGCACCCTCCTGGTCGCGGACATACGGCAGGCCGTCCTTCGCCGGGATCACCGTCAATGCGCGACGGGTGCTTTCGGCACCTGCCTGCAACTGCCCGCGGGCGGCCAGGGTGACACGCAGGATGT
>CAZZBA010000602.1:0-1880 GCA_964652765.1 uncultured Victivallales bacterium
TCGTAATCATTGAAAATCAACGAATAAGGGGAAGGATAAGGAAGTCATGAAGATATCCATCGGGACTAAAATCGGGCTGGGTTACGGATGCGCATTGATCCTGCTGCTGGTCGTGAGCGTGACCACCTATAAAAATGTGTATCACGGCATCGAAAACGCGGAATGGGTGGCCGACACCCACTCCACCATCGATGAATTAACTCATGTCATCCTTCGTATGGAAAATGCCGAGGCAGGCCTGCGGGGGTATCTTGTGTCCGGGGATCAAAGCTATCTGGATCATTACAGCAACATGCTGACCTCCGTCGACAAGGACATTGCCGGCATAACGGAATCGACAAAGGACACCCATTTCATGGATGTCGCGAACCGGATTCAGTCCTCGGTTTCAAACAAGTGCATGCTCATGAAGGAGGAGTTACAACTGAAATCATCGGGTAGCCCCGAGGAGCTGGCCACACTATTTAAATCCGGCAAGGGGGAAAAAGTCTCGGATGACCTGAGAGCCATCGTTGACGGCGCCGTGGCGAACATGAACTCCCAGCTGGAACTCCGTGAAAAGGAAGCCCACGCCGACGACCAGACCACCATCAGTGTGATCCGCTACGGCTCCGCCGCCGCGATTGTCATTCTCTTGCTGTTGGGGATCGTCATCACCCTCAACATCACGCGCCCCGTCAAGAACCTCGTTGAAGTCGCCAACGCCGTGGGAGCCGGCAATCTCACCCTGGATGCCAGAGACACCGGACGGCACGATGAGATCGGGGTTCTGACCCGGAGTTTCAATCTGATGATTGGGAATCTGCGCGGCCAGATCCGCGAAATCCTTGACGGCGTGGGGGTCCTGGCCTCCTCGGCGAGTGAAATCTCAACCACGGTATCGCAGCTGGCTGCATCTGCCACGGAAACGGCCTCGTCGGTCAGTGAAACCACCTCCACGGTTGAAGAGGTGAAGAAAACTGCGGAGCTGGCCCGTGAAAAATCACGCACGGTGGCCGAGGGCGCCCGGGAAACGGCCAAGATCGCGCAAACCGGCGAAGACGCCGTGCGGGCCACGGGGGAAAGCATGGCACGGATTCGGGAGCAGGTGGATTCCGTCGCGGCAAGCATGGTGAAATTGAGCGAGCAGAGTCAGGCCATCGGAATGATCATCTCCTCGGTGGATGATATTGCCGAGCAGTCGAACCTGCTGGCCGTCAATGCGGCCATCGAGGCCGCCAAGGCAGGCGAACAGGGCAAGGGCTTTTCAGTGGTCGCCCAGGAGGTCAAGAATCTGGCTGAACAATCCAAGCAGGCAACCGCCCAGGTGCGTACTATCCTGAACGACATCCAGCGAGCCACCAGCACGGCGGTGATGGCCACGGAACAGGCGGGCAACGCGGTCAATGGCGGTTCGGCGCAGTCCAACCGAACCGGTGAAGCGATCCAGGTTCTCGCCCGGAACAGCCAGCTGGCCGCAGAGGCCTCCTCCCAAATCGCCGTCTCGGCCCAGCAGCAGTTTGCCGGAGTGGATCAGGTCACCATCGCCATGGAGAATATCAAGCAGGCCAGCGAGCAGAATGTCGAAGGCACAAGGCAGATGGAATTGGCGGCTCAGAATCTCGATTCCCTTGGACGGCGGCTTAAGGAACTGGTGACGAAATATAAAGTATAAGGGTGACTCATGACCCGAGAAGAAGAATTCATGCATCGGCTGTTGTCGACATTCCGTGTCGAGGCTGACGAACATATACGCGCCATTTCCGGGGATCTCCAGGCATTGCAGACCCTACCGGAAGGCACTGAAAGGGCCGCTCGCATTGAAACCGTCTTCCGGGCTATCCATAGCCTGAAAGGAGCGGCCAGGGCCATCGACCTACGTTCTGTTGAGTCCATCTGTC
>CAZZBA010000603.1:0-1873 GCA_964652765.1 uncultured Victivallales bacterium
CTGCAGGTCGAACTGCTGCGCCGCTACCGCTCCGGCCCGCCCTGGAGTGACGATGCGCGCGTCAAAAGCGGCATCCATCTCACCATCAACGGCGTGGCGGCGGGCTTGCGGAATAGTGGATGAGGGACGACTGAGAACCCTCCTTGCTGCCAATCAGAAACGCCCGGCGTACCGGGCGTTCAATAGGCTGGCAGATGGTGTTTCAGATAAATCGAATTACCACGTCAGGGTAGAGGTGTTGGGGACGATGAGCGCCTCGCGCAGCAGCTTGGGGTTGCCCTTCTGAACACCCTCCATGAGGTCGGCGTCGGTCATCCCGTGATACATCATGCTGCGAGGATTGACGATGACCCGCACACCGGCTTTCATGGTGTTTTCAAGATCGGCACGCTGGACGGCAAACAGTGGCGCATTCTTGTTGGCGATTCTCACTGCATCGATGCTGAGGAGCATCGTCACTGGAACACCTGCTTCCGCTTGGCTTGACCCGATGAAATTGGCCAAGGCAACACGTTGTGGCTCCAGCGAAGTCAGATTGATGAACAAACGCCCCTTGGCTTCGGGTGCCGTTTGAGCCAACGACGGACCTGCGATCAGAGAAAAGCTCAGCGCCAACAGGCATGCAACCAATGCATTGGACAGTTTGATAATGGCCTTCATGGATATTCCCTTCATAAAGTGGGTGATTGAAAAAACGACAGGCGGTAGCCAATCCCTAACGGATCGAGACAGAGCCATCCGCCCGAATCTGCACTTGGGCATCGAGGAAGTGGACCTGGATATCCTTTCTCGATTCCTTTACCGTTTCGTAGGCCTCGCCGGCACGAGATCCGGTAGCGCAGAAAAAAATGATCGGCTTGTCGTTGGGCAAACTGGCGAGACGATCATCGATCTTGTTCAGAGGCAGGTTGGTTGCACCTTTGATGCTGCCGGCAGCAAACTCGCGTGCGCTGCTGGCATCCATGAAATAGACAGACTGAGGTTCTTCCGTCAGGATGCGGTTGAATGACTCAATGCTGATCGAACCTTTCGTCCGCCCCGGCTCAATCGCGACCTTCCCTGGGGGGATTTGAGCGACTGAGATTGGCGATACGGCAATCCCAAAGATGCAAAACAGCATGGTTAGCAGAAATCTCGACATGGCCACCCTCCCAAACCGAAGCCCGCAGCCTACACTGGGCGTTACCAGAAATCAATTGCTCGCAGATATCTGCTCACGCGATGGCCCTGAGTAGTTGAATGCTTTGCGAGAGTCGGCTCTGGCCGGACGGCACCGGTAAACCGGGTCGCAGAAAGACCTCAGCTACCAGCGCACTTTTCGCCGAAGCCGTATTTCTCGATAAGACGGTAAACATGACGATCGCTGATGCCGAGGATACGGGCGACGGAAGCTGCTGGTTTCGAGGACGCGCAGCAACTCGGCCTGGATAAATCAAAGGGGCCAGGGACGAGCGCTGAGCCTTGAGCCGCCTGCTATTTGCACACCCGACGAACTGATGGAGAATTAAGTCATGTGGAAAGACCCGATCATCACAGAGACGCGCCAACTGAGAGAGCAATACGCGAGTCAGTTCGCACACAACGTTGATGCCATCTTTCAAGACATCTTGCGTAGACAGAGCATGCCAGGGAAAAAGCTCGTTTCATTTCAACCACGCAAACCGATTTTGACTCCTATTGCAGCCCAAGCCGTCAGTCGAGGGGACGCGTCGGGATAAACCCCGCGTCGCGCCCTCTCCTTCGTTGAGTCCCGTCGGCCTGCGCAACAGCAGATGAAAATCGGCGCTGGCGGGACGGCACGGCGGACTGCTGCGTAGCGTTCAGGGACGCGGCTTGAGCAGCGCTGCGCGCTGGGCGTGGATTTCCGGTGGCC
>CAZZBA010000604.1:0-1834 GCA_964652765.1 uncultured Victivallales bacterium
CAATCACCCCGGGAGAATAGCTCCCGGCGAATCCCTTCCGGATGGAAGCCACCACCAGCCGGCTTACCTCCTCAACCTCTCCACCCGTCATCGGTTCAATCAGGATTGTATTCATTTTCTGGGGCGACAACTTTCTTTTAGCGCGCCTGCGCGTGAATCCTTCTCATGATCGGCCATTCTCCATCAAGTACAGGAACATCTCAGCCGCATGCCACGTATGCGGCGTGCATCTCCGGTTCTCCGCCTGTTCAGCCGGAATAAGGCCCTCCCTTACCAGGGGTTTCAGCCTCCAGTATTCCGCTTCGCTGCCAGCGCCTTCGCGCGTGATGGGTGATCGCAACTGGGTCAGGAGTTCCGGCGGCGAGACGTTGTGGAAATGGGCTTCCGCCCAATTCAGATATGGATACAGCACGAGCATCTTCTCCGAGAAGCGCTTGCCGTCGACATGTTCATTCCGATAGTCCATCCAGAATAAGGTGCTATAGGAATCGAAAACCGGCGGGATGCGGAAGGGATCGTCCAAACCGAGTGCACGCAGTCCAAACTTGAGCCACTTGGTCTGGTACACGGGGTGTTCGGCATAGTCGGTCTTCCCCACGATGTGCGCCTCCCGGCGGTAGGAGGGGATGGCATCCAGGACCTTCTGGACCACCGGGTGGGACCTGTCGCCAACGAGCGAGACCAGATACAGCACCTGGCCGAGATTGTCGGCTTCCGGTTCCCCGCTGTTGTTGCGGTCCCACACCTTGCGAAGCCCCATGATCCAGTCTTCAACAAGGTGCAGGTTTCCCGTCTGTTTCAGGCACATCAGCATCATGGCCGCGTCCCGGTACCAGGGACGCGGATACACCCAAAGGTTGGGAACCGGACCAACCGGCATGAGGTTGACCAGCAGTTCCGCATGCAACGCCCGCAACCAGGTGGCATGGGGGTGCCCCTCGAATCGCGGCAGGCACACCCGGCAGCCCCTGGTCAACGCAACCCGATCTCCCGGCTCCCGCAACCAGACGCCTTCCTCATCTTCCTCGATGATCGTCTGGCGGCCGTCCCTTGATGCCAGGACGACCCGGTACTCGGCGGCATGGATCTCTTCGCGCGTGAGTTCCCAGGTGCGGACCGGCTCCAGTGTCAAGGCGTCGAGCAAACGGCCGCCCTCGCAGTAGACGAATTTCCGCCGCATGCCACCCATGCCAAACAGGAGAAATTGTTTTGAATTCATGCTCTCTTTCCCTTCGAGCTTCCTGCTCCGCCCTGCTTTCCTCATGCGTGACGCCTGCCGACGTCGGCGGCCCAGATCCCGTCCAGATCGTTGGGCTCCTCATACGACCAATCCTTGCGCAAGGGAAGATTGCGCACCCGTTCAGCCAGTGCCGCGAACGCGTCGTAACTGTCGGGAAGGTGTTTCGGTTCGGAAAGCAACCCGCCGGTCACATGCCCTTGAGCAGCCCGACTAACGAGCACCTGTACCGTCCGATGTTTGCTTGGGGGCTGCCCTTTTCTCAAACCATAGCGAAAAAATCCCGCCGACGACAAATAACGGGTTTAGACTGAAGAGAATGGCGGATATGGCCAACCACCGGATTGTCTCCCGCGATAGGGGCTCTGTAATGATGCATCCGGGACTCCACAGTTTGGCTGACGTCTTCCATTTCATCTCCGGTTCCAAGTGTCAGTATGGAGTCTCCGCGGCTTTGCATGGGTATGGCCACTGTCCAGCCGCGCCCGCGTGAAGAGAGCGTAGGCTGGGGCGGTGGTGAGCGCAAGCGGAAAGCGCGCGCAATCAGAGCGGCGGAAACGGCGGCGCCGCGAGCGGCGGCCCTACGTACGCTCATTG
>CAZZBA010000605.1:0-1828 GCA_964652765.1 uncultured Victivallales bacterium
CATAGTCCGGATTCCACGCCACGGTCCAGGCATCGCGGAACCCGGATGAGGTTCCGGTCTTCCAGGCGATGCGCGGCAGCTCGGCATCGGCGACATGGCCGAAGATCGCCATACTGCGTTCGCGCCCGCCCAGCATGTCGGCCACCATGTAGGCCGTCTCGGGTGAGAAAACGGTGCGCGTTTGCGCTGGCGTGTCTGGCGATTCCAACAGGCGGTACGGCAGATAGCGCCCCTCGCGGGCAAGGCAGGCGTAGGCGTTGGCCAGCTCCAGCAGCCGCACGTCGGCACTACCCAACGCGATGCCCACGCCGTAATGGTCGGCGGGACGGGTGAGCGTGGTGATCCCCAGTCCACGCAAGGTGTCGACCACTGCCTGCACCCCGGCTTGTTCAGTCAGCCGCAGGGCGGGCATGTTCAGCGACAGGATCAACGCCTCGCGGGCTGAGATTTCTCCCTGGAAGGTCCCATCGAAGTTCTCGGGGCGGATGTCGCGGTAGAGCAGGGGCCGATCGTCCATCCGGGTGCCGGGGGTGATCATGCCCTGTTCCAGTGCCATGGCGTAGATGAAGGGTTTGAGCGCGGAGCCCGGCGAGCGCAGGGCGGTGGCGGCATTGACCATGCCGGCATGACGCCGGTCATCGTATTCCGGCGAGCCGAGCAGCGCGCGTACCCCGCCGGTCTTGACGTCGAGCACCACCACGGCAGTCCCATGCACCGCCTGTTGCTGGAGTCCGGGACGATGGCGTTCGACAATCCGTTCTACGGTATGCTGGATATCCGCGTCCAGTGTTGTTTGCCGGGTTCCGGGCTGCTGGTGGCGCTGCAGGACCAGATCACAGAAATGCGGGGCAAGGAAAGGGCGACGTCCGCGCTTTGCATCCAGCGGTTGACGCATTGCCGTTTGTTGCTGGGCGGGGGTGATATAGCCATCGCGCTCCATGCGTTCCAGTACGTAAATCATGCGCTCGCGGGCGGCTTCGGGGCGACGGTCAGGGCGCAGACGAGCCGGTGATTGCGGCACGCCCATCAGCAGCGCGGCCTCGGCCAGGGTGAGATCGGCAGCAGCCTTATCGAAGTAAAGCCGCGCAGCCGCCTCGATGCCCGTCAGGTTGGCACCGAACGGGGCGCGGTTGATGTGCTGTACCAGGATCTCTTCCTTGGATAAGCTCCACTCCATCCGCAAGGCCTTGGCCGCCTCGATTAACTTGGTGCGCAGGGTTCGCGGGCGTGGCTCGGACAGGCGGATGACCTGCGTGGAAATCGTCGAGGCGCCGGAGATGCGTTTACGATGCCAGAGATTCTGCACCAGGGCCCTTGCCAAGGCGAGGGGATCGACGCCGGGATGACGCGCGAAGCGCTGATCCTCGGCGGCGATCAGGGCACGCTTGGCCCAGGGACTGATGCGATCTCCGCCCACCGGACGGCAGTCCTGCTCGTCGCGGCCAAGCTGCACACGCAGCGGGATTCCGTGGCGGTCCAGCAGCACGGTCCCCGCCCCGAAGTCGTCCAGCGGCGGAGCGTCTAGCAGAAGTACGCCGCACAGCGCGGCGGCGAATAATGCCAGCGATATTCCCGCGGTCCACTTGGAAAAGACTATCGGCATCAAGATTTCTTTTGCAGCTTTCAATATCACTTCCTTGTGCTTGCGGCTCACCTTTTCTCCGGCCCTACCATTCTATGCTGCCGGGCGAACCGTCCTCGGTGAGCCGTTGTGCATGAGTCGGTGCCTGGCGAAACCCTTATGAGAAGACGTGCGGTGGCTAGACGGGCGTGCGGACAGCGAGCCGCTGTCCCTCCCATTGTGTATCCAAACGCCTTCATAACTCTG
>CAZZBA010000606.1:0-1822 GCA_964652765.1 uncultured Victivallales bacterium
TGGAAGCAGGAGGGCAAGTATCAGTTTGGCGAGGTGACGCGCACGACCACCTACTCCGGCTCGGCGGGCTTGAACATGTACCCGGAGTGCTGCTGGGCCCGCTTCGTGCCGCGGTGGCTCGAGGGGCTGCTGCCACTGGCGCACCAGCTCGATGACCCGCGCCTGAAGCAGATCGTCGACCAATACCTGCAGTACCTGCTCACCGTCGAGAAGCCGGAGTCGGTCACGCCGAGCATCACGGCCTGGTCGCACCTCGGGCGCATTTTGCCCCTCTACTACGAGGCCACTGGCGACAAGCGCGTGCTCGAACTCTGCCGGCGCATGTTCGCGTATTTCGATCACATCCGCGGCAACAACCTCAGCCCCCAGCCGGAAGCGGTGCAGCAGACCCGCCTCGGCATGCCGTTGTCCTTTGCCTGGTGGTACTACAGCCAGACGGCGGATCCGGAGCTGCTCGGGCAGATCCAGTGGATCGCCAAGAACTGCGTCGACTACTACCGCGACTTCTACACGAGCCCGCGCACGCCGTCGCAGCACATCGTCGATGTCTGCCAGGCGATCCAGTACCCCGTGCAGTACTACTTGCTGGCGAAGGATCCCTCGTACCGCGACTGCGTGCCCGCGGGCATGAAGAAGCTCGATGCGCTGCACGGGCAGGCGGGCGGACGCTGGAACGGCGACGAGTACCTGTCCGGGCTATCGCCCACGCAGGGTTCGGAGCTCTGCAGTGTGACCGAGCTGATCTATTCCCTCCTGCGGAACTTCGAGGCGGTAGGCGACCTCGCCTACGTCGACCGGCTCGAGACCCTGGTCTTCAACTGTGCGCCGGGCACCTGCACCGGCGACTGGTGGGCGCACCAATACGACCAGCAGGCGAACCAGGTCCTCGTGTCGGTGGCGAAGCGCAAATGGCACGGGAACAATGACGCCTCGAACATCTTCGGCTTCACGCCGAACTACGCCTGCTGCCTGTCCAACATGCACTCGCCGTTCCCCAATTACATCCAGCACCTCTGGATGGCGACGGCCGACCGCGGGTTGATCGCGCCGGCCTACGGCCCGTCCGAGACCAAGGCGCGCGTGGCGGATGGCCTCGCGGTGACGCTCACGGAGGAGACGGACTATCCGTTTGCCGACGGCATCCGCATCACGGTGCAGCCGGCGCGCGCCGTGGCGTTTCCGCTGTATCTGCGCATTCCCGCCTGGGCCGACGGCGCCGAAGTGAGCGTGGCGGGCGGCCCGGTGCAGCGCCCGGCGGCCGGCACCCTGCACAAACTGGATCGCATGTGGCAGCCGGGTGACGTGGTGAGCCTCTCCCTGCACCCCCGCGTGCGCACGGAGCCGCGGGCCAACGGCGCCGTCTTTGTGCGTTGGGGCGCCCTGTATTTCTCCCTGCGCATCGGGCAGGCGTTCAAGCCGATCAAGGTCAACGAGGCCCGGCGCGCGAAGACCGCCGCGCCCACCGGGGTGGTCAACTGGCACATCGATCCGACCACCGACTGGAACTACGGCCTCGCGATCGATTCCGCCCGGCCCGAGGCGGAGGTGCAGATCCGCAAGATCGGCCGGCTGCCGTTCGCGCGCAAGGACGAGCCCGTCTGGCTGCCGGGTGCAACCGAGTTCACCCCCTGGACCGAGGATGTGCCCGTGGTGCTGCGGATGAAGGCCCGCCAGATCCCGTCGTGGGGCATGGACGGCGCGAGCGCCGCCGACATCACGGTGAGCCCAGTCGCGGTCGACACGCCTGAGACGATCGTCGAGTTGATCCCCTACGGTTGCACGCGGCTGCGCCTGTCCGAGTTCCCGCTGGTGGTGCGCGCGG
>CAZZBA010000607.1:0-1805 GCA_964652765.1 uncultured Victivallales bacterium
GGCCCGGACCGACGCCACGATGTCCAGCATCTGCTGTTCGGCACTGACACCATCGCGCTCAAGATCCGCCTCGACACAGTAGTAGTTCAGTTCCAGGCCATTCACGCCTGTATCGGCAAGCTGCCTGGCATACTTGACCCAGCTTCCCGGGGAAACCGCATTCAAGCTGCCGATCAGCGGCATCTTCGTGGCCGCGCGCGCACGCTCGACCCAGAAAAGATGTTCCTTCGCCTCGCCGTGGCTGATCGCCGGGAAATAGGAAAGAGCCTCGGCGTACGAGTCAGCCCCCTGCGACAACGCCTCGTCGAGATCGCCCATCTCGTGACGGATCTGTTCCTCGAACAGGGAACGGATCACCAGCGCACCGGCCCCCGCCTCCTCGGCACGGACGATATTGTCCACCTTGCTGGACAACGCACAAGCCGCCACCATTACGGGATTCTTCAGCGCAATCCCCATATAAGTCGTAGATAAATCCGCCATGATGTTTTCTCCCGGATTCCGCCGCCACCGCGACGTTTCAGTTTACAGAAACCGCCCCGCAACGGGGCACCCCTCGAACACGCATTATGACTACCACACACCGATGCCTGTAGCATAGCAAAATTTTCGCAGTCCCAAAAAGTGGCGGGTGCATCCTGCTCCCGATTGGGGTGCAGGAAGTCGCCCCCTTCGTTTCCTCCCCGGGAGGAACGGGTTCAACCCCGTCCGCAGCGCTGCAAGCCCCAAGCAAGGGACGGGTGATACCCCCGTCCCGAGCAACGCCTGTAGCGCGTGATGGCAGCCAAGCGGATCCCGCAACGTGTAACAGCAGTCTCTAGATTCCGGCACCGTCCGCGACGAATCCCCCATGAAGATTGACTGAATCAACGACTTTGATCTTCTTCCGCTGCGCCTGGAGAATGGCTATTTTCTATTTTCTCGGCCTGACTGACCATCAAAGACTCATTCTGGCGGGATCCCAGTACCGAACGTGCCGGCAACGCCATCGACTTCTGCGTGGTCGTGCTGGGCATGACCTTCAACCAGGCCATGGAGGCCATCACACGCTGAAATGCACCCATGCGACCGGCCCGGCCGGTCGTATGGGTGCGACCAGAGCGCGGAAAGCCGGCAGGAAACGCATGCGCCAGCGCTTGCCTTCACAGGGCACGCCTCCCACATCATGCCGCTACCGTCGTAGCCCTACGACCAAAGCGCGGCAATAAGGTGACATTTTACGACCGGAAACCGTAAGCGTCCGGTGGAGCACCCCCTTGACGTTTGGCCGCGTCTCCGGTTTGGGGTGTGGTTCTATGCGGCCCGTGATTTGGTGCGTTCAGCAAGCCAGTTCGCCGGCGTCAGAGAACCGGTCTGCTGATTGGTCATCGCCGGGATGCGCGTGAGTACATCGCGCAGATATTCCTGCGGGTTGATGCCGCGGCGTTTACAGCACTCAAGCAGTGTATATATGATGGCGCTGCGCTGCCCGGCATCCGGGTGGCCGATGAACATCCAGTTCTTTTTTCCAAGCGCCGTGGGGCGAACCGCATTTTCGACCAGGTTGTTATCGATCTCCAGGCGACCGTCATCGCGGAAGCGCAGCAACGGTGGCCACAGCGACAGCGCATACGAGATGGCTTTTCCCATCTGACTGCTGGGCCGATGCCTGGTGAGTTTGAGTTTCAACACCCTGTGCAGACGCTCCAGTACCATCGCGCTGCTTGATGCCCGCACAGCGGCGCGCAGCTCCGGTCCATTGCCGCGCAGTTCCCGTTCCGTCCGGTACATCAACCCGATCTGGTGTACGATCCAGCCCGCCTGTG
>CAZZBA010000608.1:0-1805 GCA_964652765.1 uncultured Victivallales bacterium
GATTCAACCCAACCGGGCTCCGCCTTATGGATCTGGTCCAGGGGGATCCCGCTGTACAGCGTCTCCACCCGCGCCGCCGGGATATACCGCTTTTCAATGGTGAACTGTCGGGTGGACTCCGAGACCGCATAGGCATGGGCGGTAACGTGACCCAGTACCCACTCCACCGGACGCTGAAAAACAGGCACCGTTCCGTAGTTGCAATGCTCGTGAACGATGACAGGCTTGCGGAGCAGGAGGCCCGCGATTCGCCCCCAGGTGCAGGCGCCGTAGCCGTGGGCATGGAGCACATCCACCTTCTCGCGCCGCATCAGGGCGATAAGTTTGAACAGATTGCGGGGATCCATCTTTCCATAGCCGAGATAAAACGGCGTGATGCCCGCCGCCTTCAAACGCTGATCGGCCAGTTCACTGGGCCCCTTGCGACTGCACAGCAGAACCCGGAACCGATTCTGATCAAACGCGGGGATCCACAATTCAAACAAGCGTGATACGCCATGAAAGGAGACCTGCTTATCGCCGAAGTGCTCGCACAGATGAAGAATGGTGATTGTGTTCATTTCTCTTGTTGCCGTAATCCGGAATCGCTATCGTCAAATATTAACGGAAATCAAATGGGCTTATACCAATGAAGTGTTTGTTTGTCTATAAAACGGCCTCGCTCGACATCACGGACCCCATGGGGATCATGTGCCTGATTGCCAATGTCAAGAAACACGGGCACGAATCGGATCTGTTCCTGACCAACCTGGAGCCGAATCTTTTCAAGGCCGTGACCGACTTCAAGCCCGATGTCATCGGCTTCTCCGTGACCAGCGGTGCCGAACCCTATTACCTGGAACTGATCCGCCGCCTTCGAAAACACACGAATTTCATCTCGATCCTCGGCGGCCCGCATCCAACCTTCTTCCCGGAAATCATCGATGAACCGGAAGTGGACATCATCTGTCGCGGGGAAGGCGACGACGCTATCGTCAAACTGCTCGACACGCTTCAAGCAGGCGGCGATATTTCCACCATCCCGAATCTCTGGGTCAAAAAGGACGGACAGGTCGTCAAGAACCCGATCGTCCCGCTGATCCATGATCTGAATAGTCTGCCGTTCCCCGACCGGGCCTCATTCCTGAAGTATTACGCCTACGCCCACAGCAGCGTGAAGCATTTCCTAGCCGGCCGCGGGTGCCCCTATGACTGTACTTACTGCTTCAACCGCAAGCTGAAGAAACTGTACAGGGAAGAGGCTGGAGAGACCCAGTATTGCCGTCTGCGCAGCGTGGAGAACGTGGTGCAGGAATTGGAGGAGGTTCGTAAGCATTACCCCCTCAAGATTGTGTATTTTCACGACGACCTGTTCATCATGAACCGGGTCTGGCTTAAACAATTTGCCGAAGTGTATAGCCAGCGGGTTGGTCTGCCCATGATCTGCTACGTCCGCGCCAACCTGGTTAACGAGGACGTGGTTCAGTCACTCAAGAAGGCCAACTGCGTCACCATCGCCATGGGTGTCGAAAGCGGCAATGAGGCCCTTCGGAAACTGGTGCTCAAGCGCGACATGACTAACGCCAAGATCATCGAGGCGGCGGATCTGTTCCACAAGTACGGCATCGCAATCATGACCCAGAACATGGTCGGCCTGCCCGACGAGACGATTGAAAATGCGTATGAGACCATTCAGGTCAATACCCGGGTGAAGCCGGCCTATGCCTGGGCCTCGATCTTCCAGCCCTACCCGCGCACCGAGCTTTACCACTACTGCATTGAGAAGGGGTATCTCGACCCGTCGCACAAGCAACATGCGTCCTACC
>CAZZBA010000609.1:0-1800 GCA_964652765.1 uncultured Victivallales bacterium
GGGTGGCGGGGACGTTCTGGGCAAGTAATTGATAACTAGCTATTTGTGATGTAATTGACACACTTGATCAGTCCGGTTGACTGAGAAAACAGCTTTTCTGACGGGGAAAAAGAACAGCATCGAAGTTGTTGAATCAGTCAATGTTCATGGGGGCGGGCGGTGCCGAAATGCACCGCCCGCCTGTTTTGTATCCTTGACCGGCGATGAATAATATTCAAAAGTGAGCGCATGAAACTGGAACAGGCTCGGATTATTGAACATCGGGATTTCCGTGGCGGCTATCGGCTGCTCGTGTTTGAAAGCCAGGCGATCGCGCAGGCGGTCAAGCCGGGGCAATTCGTTCACTTGCGCGTGCCGGGGCTGGACGGCTCCGTGCTGCGGCGTCCCTTCAGTGTCTATAAGGCGGATGCGGAGCGCTTCTGCATCCTTTACAAGCAGGTCGGACGCGGGACGAATGAAATGGCCTTGCTGCCGGCGGGGCGCGAGGTCAGCATCATCGGACCGCTCGGCAACGGGTTCCCGCTGCCGCCGCCGTCCGCGCTGCCGGTTCTGGTGGCGGGGGGCTACGGCGTGGCCCCGCTTTATCTGCTCGCCTCGCGCATGGATCGTACCGGACTGCTTTTCGTCGGCGGTCGCAAGGCGGATGACATCCTTTGTACCGAGGACTTCCGCGAACTGGGCTGGGATGTGCGGGTGACGACCGAGGACGGGTCACTCGGCGAGCGCGGGCGGGTGACCGATGCGGCTCTGGACCCGTGGATCGCGGGCGAGGCGCAGGCGGTCGAGCCGGTCTTCTACGCTTGCGGGCCGGACGGGCTGCTGCGGGCGGTGGACACGCGGGTGGTCAAGGGCGGCTGGGTCGGGTGGCTCTCGCTGGACAAGCACATGGGCTGCGGTGTCGGGGCCTGTCTGGCCTGTGTGCAGCGCGTTCGTGCAGGTGACGGCCAGTCGCAATGGAAGCGCGTCTGCAAGGACGGGCCGGTGTTCGCGGCTGGCGAGATTTTGTGGGATTACGGGGTCAAGGCGGATAACGGCTAGGGGTTAGGGGCTAGGGATTAGGCGTTAGTGGTAACCATGGTTGTGGGGCATGTCGAAGGCAGCGATCTATGCATGACCATCCAGATAAGCCCCTAAAGACTAAAGCCTAAAGCCAAACGCCTAGCCCCTTGGCTGGGACGAACGATTTGATAGGCCGACAACGCCTGAGCGGGGGAAAATGATGGCAAAGCCTGATATGACGGTGGAAGTGGCGGGCATCCGGATGCGCAATCCGGTCATGACCGCCTCGGGCACGTTCGGGTACGGCCCGGAATATGCCGATCTGGTTGATATCAACGCGCTGGGTGCCCTGGTGGTCAAGGGCATCCGCATGGATCCCTGGGAGGGCAATGCCCCGCCGCGCATGGTGGAGGTACCCGGCGGGCTGGTCAACGCAATCGGTCTGCAGGGGCCGGGGGTGGCCGGTTTCGTCGATAAATACATGCCGTTCCTGCGCCAGTTCAATACGCCCGTGATCGTGAACATCTGGGGGCGGACGCTCGAGGAGTATGGCGAGGTGGCTGCCGCGTTCGATGCGGTGCCCGGGGTGGCCGGGATCGAGCTGAACATTTCCTGTCCGAATGTGAAGGAGGGTGGGATCGCCTTTGGTACGGATCTTAAGATGGCTGCCAGCGTGATTTCCCTCGTGCGCCGCCGCACCAAGTTACCGCTGATCCCGAAACTGTCGCCGAACGCGGCCGCCGTGGGGGCTTTCGCCAGGGTGGCTCAGGAGGAAGGGGCCGATGCGGTCTCGCTGATCAA
>CAZZBA010000610.1:0-1793 GCA_964652765.1 uncultured Victivallales bacterium
CTGGCCTATGAGCAGGAACTGGCCAAGGAACTGGCCAAGCGGCGCGAACTGCTGCAGCGGGCGCCGGAGTCAAAGAAACTTTCCGCAAAAGTGGATGAAGCGGATGTGAGTCTGCGCAAGTTCATTGCCGGCTACAAGACGGTCGGGCAACAGGCGCTCCGATTTGAGGAGGTCACGCGGGGCTGGACCGTTCCGCAGGACATCAACTTCGATCCGCTGGTGGTCGTCGGGCTGCCCTATTACTTCTACAATCAGGCCCTGGCGGATGTCGAGTGCACGGCCGTGGCGCTGTTCGCAGTGGGCGAAGCCGCGCGCCGGGGGATGCTCCCCGAGGAGCTGAAACGCCCCCTGACTGCATCGGGGCCGATTTTACCCCCTGAGAAAACCAGCGCCATTCTGGCCCGCGCCGCCACGGCGCTGGCAGCGCTGCAGGCCCGGGACGGCACGTGGAACGAGGGGTCCGTGCATCAGCCGATCACCCGGTTGCAGCCGCTCGGTTTCCGGCAGCTCAAGAAGGAGGAAATCCTGAAGCTCCCTTCCGATCGCACGTTCGCGAGCACGGCGCAGGCGTGCGCGTCGCTGTTCGACATTGGCGCCGCAGTGGGTATGGACAACCTGCTGGCCCGCTTCCGGACCAGCGTGACCGCCGGGAAGGCGGCACAGCGCCAAATGGCGGAGGCTTATCTCGACGGCGCTGGAACGGGAACGAACAGCATGCCGATCAGCCGATATCTGGCGCCGTATGATTTTATCTTCAGCCTCCGGAACGTGGAACGCGCGGTGGATGGCCCTGCGGAAGATCGTGGGGATCTGAAGCAGCGGCTCGCCTTCCGGGTGCTGAAGTTGCAGGATTCGAAGGGATGCTGGGGCAAAGGCTTTGTTCCTTCGCAGTCTCCCGCCTTGTTCTGGCATGACGACGAAGTCGTCTGCAAACCGGCGTATGAACGCGAGATTGCCGCCATTCCCAAGGAGAAACGGCAGCCCTACAACACCGACTGGTACTGGCGTCGCGGACATTCGCGCTCCGAACGGAATGGCTATTCGTTGGATGCGGATGTGGTTGCCACGGCATATGCCATGCTCTTTCTGGAGGGCAGCTTGCGGGGACCGGCCGCAGGCTCTGTGAAAACGTCCGACGCGTCGCCCCAGCCGCAGCCTCTTGCCAATGCGGCGGATCGGGCCGTGGCCCGCGTGGTTGCGCTGCATAAGCTGGATGAAACCGTGCGGATCGCCGCGCCGGCTCCCGTGGCTGCCCCGCCTGTGGTGGTGGCGCCGGCGGTTGAGGCGCCTGCCGTGAAGCCTGCCGCGCCGTCCCCCAAGCCTGATCCCGCACCGCCCCAGCCGGAAGAGCTGTCGCTTCCCAAACCGCCGGTGGTGGAGAAGAAGCCGCCGGCCGGTGACGAGCGGTGGTGAACCCACGGCGGATCATTCCTGGGGAAAACGCGCGGCGGTTTCCATCATGATCATATAGTTGCGGGCCATGCGGTCAGTCAGGTCCGGCATAAAGGGCCCGGCCGAGGGTGACAAAATAAACCGTTTGCCCCGTCCCTCGTTCAGCGCATCCAGAACCGCGCGCTGCATGCGTTCCTCGGAAAAGGCATGCATGTCCTCATACTGTATGTTGCCGATGAGGGTCATCCGATTTTGCACGGCGTCAAACGCCTCGGTCAGCGTGCAGTTTCCAACCGGCGGCGCCTCAATGGTATGCAGGCCGTCAGGCGCCATCTCCAGAAACCAGGGCAGAAGATGTTTGATCTGACCGTGAAAATGCTGGATGACTTTCTTCCCCCTGC
>CAZZBA010000611.1:0-1785 GCA_964652765.1 uncultured Victivallales bacterium
CGGTCGATGGCCAACAACGGGGCCAAGTCTTGCCCATACGCGTACTTGGGCAGGACCTTCCAAGCTTCTTCAGCCGGCATCTCCGCCACCGCCGGACAGAACCCGGTCGCCAGCCAGATCAGCAGACCCAGCCAGAGGCGTCCCGAGCGGGAAGCAGGTATTCCACGCTTCGCCGAGGCGAGCACGGGGACGGCCCGATCATTTTTCCAACGGTGCTTGCACGACATGAGGGCGATCCTTTGCGGTTGGTGTTTTCAAATGGTCCAGGGACTGCGCTCGGCCCGGCCGAGCAGCGTGTTGGCCTCGTCGTCGCCGACGAAGCGATCCTGCGCCGGGTCCCACTTCAGCCGCCGGGCGAGTCGCAAGGCAATATCCGACACGTTCCCCAGCGTGCTGGCCGCGTGCCCGGCCTCGACCGGCGAAATCGGATCCTGACGGCTGCGGATGCTGCGGAAGAAATCGGCCGTATGACTTGTGTACGGATTGGCATGATCGGGACTGGCGTGCAGGCGGGTGTCACTGGGTTTGAGCTTCACCGTCAGCAGGGACGCCGGTTCGGCCCAGATCCCGTTGCGGTCGGCGCGGACCCAGCCTTCGTCGCCGATGAATGTGCAGCCGGACTGGCAGGGATTGCCGATGTTGGAGTAGCTCATCTTCAGGCCGCTGGCCCAGCGGAGTTCCATCCGCCAGGAGATCCAGGTATCGGTCATGCCCTCGGCAGGCAGCACGCCCGTGCCCTGGATTTCAAAGGCATTGTCGAACACCCCGGGACAGCCCCAGCCGGCGATGTCCAAGTGATGTACGCCCCAATTGGTGATGAATCCGGCGCAGTAGTGCGAGATCATGTACATCGCCAGCCATTCGCACCGCTTCTTGTCAAAGGGGAAGTACGGGGCCGGGCCGCTCCATCGGTCGTAGTCAAACCCTTCGGGCGGATCGCAGGGCGGCTCGGCGGGATAGGAAGTTCCGCCTGGCGCGCCCACTTCGACGGTGTGGACCTTTCCCAGGTAGCCGTTCCTGGCCAGTTCGCATGCTTGGCGGAACTGAGGCTGGCTCCGTTGCTGTGTCCCCGTCTGGAACACGCAGCCGTAGCGGCGCACTGCGTCGCGGACCTTGATCCCTTGGGCGATATAGCGGGTGATCGGCTTCTCGCCATAAATGTCCTTGCCCGCCTCGATCGCCCGGCTGTAGACCACCCCATGCCAATGATCGGGGACACAACCCCAGACCGCATCGATGTCGTCGCGGGCCAGCAGTTCGCGGAAGTCGTTGTAGATCTGACAGCCGGAATACGCTTCCTGGCCCAGTCGCTGGGCATAAAAGCCGTGGACCTGCTCCTGGGCACGGAGCGCACGGTCCCGACGGCAATCGGCGATGGCCACGACCTGATGTTCCGTGAGGGGCTGCATCGCCGCGAGCGAGCTGCTGCCGCGATTGCCCACGCCCAGCATGCCGATGGTGATGCGTTCGCTGGGTGCTGTCTGTCCGTCTTTCCCCAGCGCCGAGGCGGGTACGATGCGCGGGGCGGCGAACGCGGCGACCGTGCCGGCGAGAAAACCTCGCCGAGAACATCTGCCGCTCGCTCGGACTCTGTGGTTGCCATCGTTGCTCATCCCCTGTCTCCTTGGTGATTCACTTCGGGTTCGTCTACCGAGCTGGTGTCGCGGCACGCGTTGAAGCGGTGGGCATTGCAGGCCAGACGCCAGCCAGTTTATGGCCCAGCGATGCAGACGTGCAATGACTGATCGTGACTTTCCGCGAGGTCCGGCCCGACATCCGGCCATG
>CAZZBA010000612.1:0-1747 GCA_964652765.1 uncultured Victivallales bacterium
AGCCCGTGCGGGATTTGCCGCGGTACGATCCGTCCGCAGCCAACTCCCACTTGCCTGCGGTGACGCCGCCTGTGTGGTGTGTCAGGATATCTACCGGCGCGGGCAGTTTTACCGGGAGCAACGACTGGCCGCGCCAGGCGTTTTGCCGTGTGTTCCACATCATCCGCAGCCGGCCGTCAGGTGAAACGTTCAATTCCATCGGTGGCGAGAGGTGCGAACCTTCGTTGAAGATCGCGTAGCGTTTCCCCTCAAATTCGATGCTGCTGACCGTTCCGCCGCTGGTGTTATCGCCACCCAGCAGAATATTGCCACCCGCTGGCTCACGGTACGGGCCTTCGGGACGATCCGCGACAGCGTAGATGGTGCCGCGGACGATGTTGGGATCGGAGAAGCCTCCGCGGTTGCCATGTCCGTTCGAAGTAAGGCAGGTCATCCACCATTTGCCCCCGAGCGGGAAGACATCGTGTGCCTCGACTTCGCCGTAGCGCTTCGGGCGAAAGGCAGGAGGCATCTGTTCCCAGTGGATGAGGTCCTTCGACCGCGCCAAGGCGATACAGGCGGCCTCGGCCTCTTCCTCTGCTGGAACCGTGGCGGCGTAGAAGCCGATCCAGCCATCGCCCTCCGGGTCGCGAATGATCTTCATGTCACGACATCCGACTTTGTTGCCGGGCTCCGGCTTGCCCTGATGAACATACCAGCGGGGATCGGGCGTGATCACCGGGTTCCTGGGATACCGTTGCCAGTGGACCAGGTCGCTGCTGGTGGCCAGGCCGATGCGCTGAATTCCCCCGCCGCCATAGTTGCTGCGTGAAGCGTCACGCATGCCGCGCATCGTGTAGAACAGGTGAAATACGCCTTCTTTGACAACAGCGCAGCCCGTCCAGGGGTTCATGTCCTCCATGCCGCCCTTCTCACCGGGGCCGACCGTGATCGGCCACTCGGTCCAGTGGATCAAGTCTCGCGTCACAGCCTGGCCAATGTGATCGGCCTCGGCGGCGGTCCGCTTTGATCCACTGGCGAGCCGCTGCAGATGGAACAGATGCACCTGCCCCTCGTACGCGACAAACCATGGGTCCCACATGTTCATACCGTCGGGCCGGTAACCAAACTCCGGGCTTGATAGCGTTGCATTCGGGTCTTTGGTTACCAAAATTTCAGCACCGGTTACAGGATCATTTGAATGGATTTGACCATAGGCGTGCAAAGCAGCATGCGGCGCCAGCAGCAGTAATAAAAGAATTTTGCAAGTGTGGTTCATGGTTTATATTTTGTTTTTCAATGGTCTCATGGAATCGAAGATCGACGAAGCCAATAGCCACATAATCATTTTCGGTTGGTGTGAATATATTCCTCATGGCTATTTCATGCTTGTTGGTTATTTCGGTTCAGCGCGGTTCATCTTCCATACATCCAGCCTGGTACAGCGAGCGGTGCCCCCTTCGCTGAAGAGGTCGAGGCTATTGGCCAGCGCAGGCTGCGAGGTCTTGGCATCTTTAACCAATGGGATCGTCGTGCAGGTCTGGCCATTGACGAAAGTCTCGACGACTTGCTTGTCCACGAAGGCCCGTATTCGTACACGCTGGCCTTTGGTGAAGTACGAGGGGCCGGAACCCTTGTGCAGCACCTCCCCGTCCACGCCATAGTCGCCGGTGTCGGTATCGAACCAGACCCTGACGAAGCTGGCCCCGTCGTCGGACAGAAGCAGCTTCAACCCGAAGCGCTTGGCGTCGCCCGGCTCGAACTCGGC
>CAZZBA010000613.1:0-1743 GCA_964652765.1 uncultured Victivallales bacterium
ACCGCCATCCCGGCCAGCCGCCGCTGATCACGCTCAACAGTTGGAACGAATGGACCGAAACGAGCTATCTTCAGCCCGATGATCTGTATGGCTACGGCTATCTCGAAGCGGTTAGGCGGCGCTCATAAATAAACTTTACAACTAGCTGCCACTATTCTATAGTCTTGGCATGCAAACGAACGAGCATGGTCTCCGCAAGAAGTTGAATGGCATCTGGGGCTTGCTGGATGAGAGATCACGGCGGTTGGTTGCAGCGAACGAAGCACAGGCACTGGGATATGGTGGTATGTGTGCGGTACAGCGGGCATGCGGCATGTCGCGCGTGACGATCACAAAGGGGTTGCGCGAGATTGCAGATGGGGTACCGCTGTCGCAGGGGCGTATTCGAAGGGCCGGAGCAGGACGCAAATCGATTACGACACGCGATCCTGGTTTGTTGTCGGCATTGAATCGGTTAATCGAACCGGGAACGCGAGGGGATCCAGAAACGCCTCTACGCTGGATCTGCAAAAGTACACGGACACTTGCAAGGGAATTGACCCTGGAAAATCACCCGATCTGTGCTGTGAAGGTTGGTCAACTGCTGCATGATCAAAACTTCAGCTTGCAGAGCAACCGCAAGACGGAAGAAGGTGCCAACCATCCGGACCGGGACGAGCAGTTTCGATATATCAACAAACAGGTCATGACTGCGCTACGGGACGGCGTACCCGTGATCTCCGTAGACACGAAAAAGAAAGAACTGATTGGCAATTACGTCAACGTAGGTCGGCAATGGCGTGTGGCGAAGGATCCGATCAAAGTAAACGGACACGATTTTCCAAGTCCCGATGTTCCGCGCGCCTATCCCTATGGCATCTATGATATCGGCCGCAATACTGGGTTCGTCAACGTAGGAACTGATCATGATACCGGTGCGTTTTCTGTCGCTTCGATCCGTGGCTGGTGGCGCGCAGAGGGAGCGGCGCTATATCCTCAGGCCACCAGACTCGTCATTACCGCCGACGGCGGTGGAAGCAATGGCTATCGCTTGCGATTGTGGAAGGTTGCGCTACAAAAACTCGCCGACGATACCGGGCTTTCAGTTTCCGTGTGTCATTTTCCTCCCGGCACAAGCAAATGGAACAAGGTTGAACATCGCCTATTCTCTTTCATCTCGTCCAACTGGCGTGGCGAGCCGCTGCGCGATTACGAAACAATCGTGAACCTGATTGCGCGTACCACCACGGCCACCGGATTGAAAGTAACCTGTCGCTTAGATCGACGCAAGTATGCGACTGGTCGCCGAATCACCAACGAAGAAATGAAATCTGTCCGCCTCAGTCCGGCGCCCTTTCATGGAGAATGGAACTACACAATCAAGCCCATGAATAGCCGCTAGTTGTAAATGTAATTTATTAGCGCCGCCTTAGCCAGCAATGCCAGCGCCTTATTGACCACCGTTTCCGTGTCCATACCCGGCCGCATGGTGCCGGCCAGGCGCGTGCGGCTGGTCTCTGGCTCGGCGGAAATATCATGCGCCTCAATGAATCGGTCATCCTGCCACTGGATGGCGGCCGGCTCGCGGGGCGCATAGTTTCGCAGGGTCCACTCGGTAACGAAGGCATCCGGCTGGTCCTTGTGCGGCATGATTGAAAGGCTGGCATCGAACGCGCGAGCCAGTACGCCGGAGCCGGCGCCTCGGTCTACGGCCTTACGGTCGCCCGGTGAGCCCTTCGCGGCATGGTGGCAGTAGACGACGGC
>CAZZBA010000614.1:0-1743 GCA_964652765.1 uncultured Victivallales bacterium
CGTGGTAAGATGGTTTTGTCCACCGTTGTGCCCTTCTGACTGAGCCTCGCTTGGCAAAGGAGAACCTGATGTCGACTGCCGGACTGATCTTCGCCCCGGACTCGCCGAGTTGGACCCGAAACCGCAGCATCGAGCACTCGTACCAGGTCTCGATGATCGCTGACAATCCCGACTACCTGCGCCGTTTCATTGTCGCGAACCAGGCCATGCAGACCCAGGCGCTGCTCGACGCCAACACGCAGCTTGCCGAAGTGAACCGCGGCATCGCCGGGATTCACCAGGGCATCGGCGAACTGACCGAGGCGGTCGGCAGGGGCTTCGAGGACCTGTCGAACGCGATGAACGAGGGCTTCGACCAGCTCAGCGGCCAGATGCAGCAGGGCTTCGGCCTCATGGCCGCCGAAATGCAGCGGCAGAACGCCGTCATGGTCGAGATCGCTCGGCTGCTCTCGACGAAGCTGGAGGGCGAGGCCCGGGAGATCCGCAACTCCGCGCTCTCGGCCGTCCGCGAGGGATGCTCTCCGGAGGCGTTCGATCAGGACGGGTCCCTCCGCGAGGCGCTGCAGCTCCTCAGGGTCACCGTGGAGCACCCCATGGGGGTACGCGACTACGTGGCCTGGTTCAACATCGGCTGGCTGCTCTGGAAGCTGGACGGCGACCTGCCCCAGGCCGAGAAGGCGTTCGCCACGGCGGTTCGCCAGAGCATGGAGAAGAAGGACGCGTACCATGTGATGGCCGCCAGGCACCTGGGCTACATGCGGTACCTGCAGAGGAACACCGACGGGGCGTCGCAGGGGGTTCGGCTCGCCCTGCAGTGTGCGCCCGACGACCCTGAGAACGTGTTCACCGCGCTCCTCGTGGCCGCACAGGCGGGCGATGCCGGCCAGGTGGTTCAGATCTTCCGAGGGCTCATCACCAGCCATCCGGACCGCCTGGCGCCATGCCTCGCCGAGGCGGAGCTCGGTCGGTACACGACCCAACTGCAGCCGGTAGTCCAGGCGCTGGTGGGTGCCGCCAGAACTCAGGTGCGCGCGGCCGTCGATAGGATCACCGGGTGCCTGCGCGAAGAGCGGGAGCTTGCCGCTTCCATCGGGCAACAGAGCCTTCTTGCGCCTGAGACACAGAAGACGGTAACGCAGACCATGGAACGGGTTCGCAAGATGGACACCGCGTCCGCCGACTGGCCAACGACGCACGCTCTGCTCGCAGCCATCAGCCCGGTGGTGAAGCGCATCGCCGCAGATGTCGAGGCAATACGGCCCAAGGTTTCTGTGCTCGCCTCCATCCGCTGGGCCGCCGTGCCCGCGGGCCCGTTCCTCTACGGTGCGAACGAGGAGCGCCGATCACCGCACGCGTTCCGCATCATGCAGACGCCTGTGACGGTCGCGATGTACCGCACCTACTGCTCGGCAGCCGATGTCGCCATGCCGTCCGCGCCGAGTTGGGGCTGGCGGGACGACCACCCGATGGTCAACGTCTCATGGGACGATGCGCAGGCCTTCTGCCGGTGGTCAGGGCTGGCGCTACCGACGGAGGAGCAGTGGGAGAAGGCGGCACGCGGCACGGACGGCCGCGATTATCCGTGGGGCAACGGCTGGGACCCGCGCCGCTGCGTCTGCTCCGTGAGCCCTGCCAAGGCCGAGTCCACCGCGGCGGTGGGGAGCGTCCCCGCAGGCGCAAGCCCCTACGGCTGCCTGGATATGGCCGGCAACGTCTGGGAGTGGTGCGCGGATTGGTACGATG
>CAZZBA010000615.1:0-1735 GCA_964652765.1 uncultured Victivallales bacterium
TTGTTCGTGAGCGCGGCCATATCCACCTGGGTCATCTGGCCTACCTTCTCGGCGGTCAACGAGTGCAGGGTTGGTATATTGAAGAAATACGGTTCAAGATCGATGGGTTGATCAATGAACCATTTTACGCGGCGAGCATGAGGAAGCCATTTACTCCTACTTGGATTCTTAGAAGAACTTGGGGGCAGATAATCGCCTTTGACTACGCCTATCCCCACAACACGGCTTCGTCCCTTGTTGGCAACAACAATGTCGGATGACTGAATATCATGGACAAAGCGCCAAATGGATTGGGCGGCGCCCGTCCCATCGCCTGGTCCCCCACCCAATGCGTTTTCTATTTGTTCCTTGCTCTTGAATTTCCCAAAGTCTTCTAGTTCTCGCCAGCCAATGAGAATGCAGCCCCGTTGACGGCACATTTCCCAGTGGTCGGCACGTTGACCCGGTGCGATTTTCCAGACCGTGGCCATGTGAATCACCTCTTGGCATCGCGAGAAACCAAGGCATCCAACGTATCAACGACCATATCCAGGGAAGCCGGCACCTGACCTTGGTTGAACGCCCCGTCATTGCCCATGAAAACTGATCCGGCTCCACTCCCACCGCATTACGGCCACTAATACACTGTCCCCGGCCCAGATGCAAGCCCCGCAAGCACGGCCGCCGGCACCGTGGTCCCATCACAAGGCCCGCCTGTAACCCCGAACGCCGGCAAAGACCGTTTCTGACACGGCTGGGGCGCTTTGTGGGTAGACCGGCGAAGGCATTGGTGAACCTCTGGCCAACGTGTGCGCATCGTCAACCGTGGCAACAGGGAGGCGCAGGTTAGACGCTGACCGTTCCTGTCGAACTCGACAACCCGGCGTTCCGAGCGTTTGCAGTAGACCATGCGCCGGTCTATTGTACGATTCGATTGTAGCCGCTGAGCGGAGGCGGAGCCGGAGTGCTGGGAGGGTTCGCTTAAGGGACAGGTCGCGCCAGAGATTGCCATCGACGAACACACGGTGCCGGGCGTCGCAGTTGCCTCCCATGCCTTTCGGCAATACACTGAACGCCGCCATGCGACAAGCTGTGTGCCTCAGCAGTGCGCTGCTCGTGTACTGCCAAGTTAGTTTGGTGTCCCTGAGATCACTAGACATTGCCTGAGTGTTCTTGAATCGCCTGAGTGTGTCAAGAAGCGGCCGTTGTACATTGTGGGCTTCAATCGAGCGACGCTTCCAGTGCGACGATTCGTGTGTATAGCCGTTTCGGGGACACTACACTAGGCATCGGGACTATGGGGGAAAGGACGGGGAATTGAAGGCTGCGCTCAAACGAGGACTACGAGCTGTGATGGCTGCTCTGTGCCACTTTGCGGACAAGCGCCCGAAAACCACATTCGCCGCCAAGAGCGTCTTGTTGGGGTGGTCGGCGGTCGTGCTCGGCTATGTCAATATCAAGCTCACGAAGCCGCTGTGGTGGCAAGATGACTTGCGGGGATGGCTGACGGATCGTCCTCTCGTCGTGGTGCTCATGCTGGTGTGGCCGATTGGCATCTCGTTTCTGATGAGTTGGATCTCGGATCTGTTTGACGCGTACCGGAAGTACAACACGCTCACGGCGGAATCGTGGCACACCTTCGTGAAGCTGCTTAACGACGTTGTGGGAGAGAAAACCAAGCGGTTCGGTGAGTTCGCCCGCAGGATGGCCGCTGGTACTAAGCGATCTGACGCTTTCGTGGCTATCACGCAACCGG
>CAZZBA010000616.1:0-1727 GCA_964652765.1 uncultured Victivallales bacterium
CCGGTGTGTTGAGTTCCTGCAGGATCGAGTAAAGCGTGGTGGTCTTGCCGCTGCCGGTCGGACCGCAGACGACGATGATGCCGTTCGGTCTGGCCATCCATGTTCGCAGTCTGGCCAGAATCCCTTCGGAGAACTGCATCTCGTCCAAAGTGGCGACCTTGAGGCTCTTCTGCAGGATCCTCAGGACTACCGATTCCCCGGATGCGCAGGGCGTGCAGTTCACGCGCAGGTCGTACTGGATGCCCTTGAGCGACAACATGATGCGCCCATCCTGCATCTTCTGCGTTTCGGACGGTGCCGGCCATCAACTTGATGCGTGAGACAACGGCCTGGAACATGGTCGCTTCCATGGCCGGGGCATCCCTGTCGGTCAGTATGCCGTCAACGCGAATGCGGACTCTGGGCTTATCAGTTGAGAGGCTGATATGGATGTCGGATGCCCGTGAGTCAATGGCATAGGCGATGATGCAAGACACCAGGTGTACGACGTCTGCTCCGTCCGGTTCTCCGCCAGTCCCTGCATCGGCTTCAACTGACGCCCCGGACGCAATCCCGACCGCGAGACTGCCGTCCTCCAGCCCGTCGCCGATGGACATGGCGGATCTTTCCAGCGTGCCGCTCATCTCGCCGGATTGGACCAGTGTCACAACCGACGGCGAGAACAGGCCTGGGTGGCGGCGGATCGCCTCGTGGAACGTGTGCCCTCTCTCGATGATACCGCAGATGTCTACCAGGGCGTTCCTGGTCTGGTCGTTGGCCGTTTCCTTGATTATGGTGGACAGGGCCTTGAGCAGGGGAACACCCGACGCGAGCATCCGTCCCAGTTTGCGCCACACCGCTGTGAGTTCCTGTGTCAGAGAGTCCATTGTGCACCTCCTGTTTGTATGCCTTCCGGAACCGCAGCGCGGTCCCTGTCCACGGCCTCGAAGCCGAAACCGAGCGACTGTTCCTTCTGTTGAATCCACGCCTCGATCGTCTTGTGACGGAAGAGGAGTTTCCCGCCAAGTTCAAAACAGGGGATATCGTTGATATCATTGCCCAGGTAAACGACATCCTGCGGGTTGATTCCTTTTTCTTTAAGAAAATCTTGCAGGACAACCGCTTTATCCTCAACCCCGTGAATAATGGGCATGTTGATCTTGCGGCAGCGGGCGGCAACGACTGGATTTGGTTCGGATGAGATGACAATTGTCTCAATGCCCGCTTTTTGCAGGAATTGGGTGCCATAACTGTCGCTGCGATAGGCGGCGATTGTTTCGTGGCCCTGTTCATCGACCCAGACGCGATTATCGGACATGACGCCGTCAAAGTCAAAGACCACACATTTGACCGTTTCGGGTAGTGTGCGTCTGCGACGGCCGGGACTTGCCATATCCAACCCGCCGTACCACACCAGCCACTCGGCGCGCTGCCAATCCCACATATTATCGATATCCACCGTGTAACGCGGTTCGATCATCACCGGCAGAATAACATCGCCGCTCATTGAGCCTTTTTTGAGGATGGTGGCGGGGCGAATGGCGTCGATATGACCGGTTTGCCAGTACACCGGCGGCAGAATCTGGCGCGGGGCGTTATAGGGTTCGGCAATGCCTTCTACTTGCAGCAAGGGGCGCATACGCTGATTTTGTGCGTCAATGCGCCACATTTTGTGCGGGTTTTGCCCGGATGGCACCACACCGCGTACCGAATCGGCTTCGGGATGATCACGCAGCAGGCTGACGGCC
>CAZZBA010000617.1:0-1725 GCA_964652765.1 uncultured Victivallales bacterium
TGGGGTGGTATTGCATGGATCGCAGTTTGCCGTGGCTGAGGTCGAGCACGATGGTCACAGCTTGCAGTTTGGCCAGCGGCTCCGCAGCGACCACCGCCTTGATGTCGGAGAGCTTGTACTCCAGGAAGCGCAGCGCGCGCATGCCCAGGGCGTCATTGGGCGGCGCGAGCAGGCGGTCATCCACGCGCACGGTCCAGCCTTCAATGTTGCGGATGGTGTGCGAAGCGGGCTTTGGCGGTTCCGACTGCTCGCTGCTTTGCGGTAGGATCAACAGCTTCTTCATTCCTTCACCCAGGGCGTTGCCGACGAGGAAATAAGTCTCCGCGTTGCCAAACTCGTGATGACCGTGCCCGGGATTCGGGGAGTCCTCGGGCTTGCGGACGAAGTCGTGCGTCGCGACAAAGACCACGCTGCCCGCGAACTCCGGTCGCCCCGCCGCTCGCGCCTGCGCCTTGCGCAGGATGTCCCACTCACCCGGCGCATCGCCCCACGGTCCGGTCAACTCCCCGATGACCACGGGCAGCTTCGGCACGTTCAATTCCTTGCGAACATCCTTAATCAGATTCACGAGGTTGGTTTCGTATTCCGGCACCGCGGTCTTCGGCTCGCAGCCATCGTTCCAACCCTGATACCAGACGAAACCGGCGAGTTCGTAGCCGCCGCCGTTGTAGCCAAGGAAATCGGACTTGAGGTTCGCGAGCGCCTTGCGAATTTCCGCCAGCATCTTCGTGTAGTAAGGTCCGACCGTGCCGCCGGAACTCGGCGGACGAAAATCCTTGTAAAGGCTCTTGCCGCCCCAGGCGGTTTTGATGAGCAGCACCTGGTTGTCGAGGTTGTCACCCAGGACGTGGCCGAACTGAAGCTCCGGCCCAAAATGATGCCGCCCGTCATAGACCGTGAATCCCAGCGCCAGCGGCCCCGCTTTCATGGAACCAGCCTCCGGCTGGTAGCGCACCCACACATCATCCCGGACAGTCCATTGGCCGGACTCATCGCGGAGATGCTTGTAGCGCCCGGCCTTCGCCGGATCACGCAGCAGGAACTGCAACGTCCCCTTGCCATCGTTGTAGTCTTTTCCTTGCAGGTCAGCCACTGCCTGGCCTTCCATGTTGGACTGACCGGCGAGGATGAAGACTTTTAGCGGCCCTTTGCCCGCCGGCTTGGCGGCCTGGGCAGGAGCGGGGGCTTGGGCCAAGACCGCGAGCAATGTTGCCAAGATTATTTGTTTCATTATGGAGTTGTGTTGCAGAGTTCTCACGGTTTGGCAGCCTGTTGAATCCAGACGTTCATCGCCCCCTTCTCACGGTTTTGCCAGGCGTAGTAGGGCACGGCAGTCAGGAGGATCGAGTTTTGTTTTTCGTCAGTGCCTTTGCCCTCGAGCACGGTCACACCGCCGAGCAATCCCTCGCGATGGACCGCGCGCACGTCCAATTCCCGAGGCAGGACCACGCGAGAGATGTCCACGCCCGGGTTATCAACCGCCTCCAGACAGTAAACGATTGGGCCGCGCATCAAGGCCGCTTTGCCCTGGTCGTCCTGAACTTTCTCGTGCGCGTAAACACGATGAACTGGCATCGGCAGGTCCAACTCCACCACGTCACCCGCTTTCCATCGGCGCTGCAGACGAACATAGCCATCTGCCCCCGGCTTGGGGTCAGCCGTCTGACCATTGATCTTCAGTCCGACGGCCGGGATCTTCGCTTCACCGAAACGGTAGAGGTCACT
>CAZZBA010000618.1:0-1039 GCA_964652765.1 uncultured Victivallales bacterium
CTAACTTGGACGTTGGTTGTTGGATGTTCATGACGGTACCAGGTTGTGAAGGATCGACTTCATCCCGGTCCTGCCCATGGCCACATCCTGTGCGACCCGCCAGCGCGCGCGGGAGAAGAGCGGCTTCAGCGGCTGCTCGACCGCCGGCAGTGCCTTGAATGCCGTCTGTAGCAGTCGGTCCCACTGGCGGTGGCAGCGCCTGAGGTCATCAGGGTAGACGACCTTGCGGCGGGTGCCCTCGTCGCGGGGGCGGAAGGGTTCCAGGATGTTCAGGAAGCCGTAGTCGTTGACCAGCTCCTCGCCAGCGGCGATGTCGCGCACGGCCAGCTCGAAGTCATAGGCGGTGGCGATGCAGTTTGGCCGGAAACTGTGATTGATGAAACGGGCATGATCCCAGCACAGGGCGTAGTCGCCGTTGCGGTTGCGGTAGCAGAAGTGATCAAGCGCCTCGCGGCAGGCCGCCGGCATGCGGTCGACGGCGGCCGGGGAGAAGGTGCAGTCGAGCGGGTCCTTTACCCAGGTGATCGTGCCGCGGGGGATCGGCTTGACGGCCACGACCCCGTGGCCGGCTTCCTTGCTGATGAACTGTAATTGCGTATCGGGGTGGATCATCCGAGAACAAGCTCCTTATTGCTCATAGTAGGTGTAGCCACGCAGGCCGGACTGGTACGCCTCGACCAGGGACCGCCGGTCGGCGGGCTGGAGCGCCCCCCGCCGTACTGCCCGCTCGCTCTTCTCCTTGATCAGCTTGACCAGCTCGTTCGGGTCGTATTCGACATACGAGAGCACGTTTTCGACCGAGTCTCCAGCCACCTCGTGCGAGAGCAGCATCTCGCCATCGTCGCCGACGTGGATCAGGGCGATATGCGTATCGCCGAACAGGTTGTGCAGGTCGCCGAGCGTTTCCTGGTAGGCCCCGACAAGGAAGACCCCGATATAGTACTCCTCGCCGACCTTCAGCTCATGCAGGGACAGCGAATTCTTGATGTCGTGCAGGTCGACAAAGCGGTCCAGTCGTCCGTCGCAGTCGCAGGTGATA
>CAZZBA010000618.1:1049-1722 GCA_964652765.1 uncultured Victivallales bacterium
AGGAATCGGGTAGCTACTGGAACAGGCTGAAGTTGCCGTAGTACACATCCGAGAGCGCCTTGGAAAGACCCTCGAACTCATCCGGCACGTATTTCAGCGTCTGGAGCAGTTTCTCGACATGGACGGCGATCCGCCAGAAAATCTGCTCGGCCAGGCCGCGGTCGCGCAGCGTAACCACCCCGTGCGAAAACATGGAGCGGATCTCGTCGCGGTAGTAGGTGGCGTCGTGGAAATACTCCTGCACATTCTTGCTGCTGAGGCCCTTGAGCACGTCGGCCAGGGAAAACAGCATCTCGTGATTCTTGTCCTTTTTCAATTCCGGCATGGTCATGGACTCGAACCGGCTGGAGTCCAGCACATTGAACACCAGCACCGAATGATGCGCGACGACCGCCCGTCCGGATTCGCTGATCAGCGTCGGATGCGGGATGCCGTCCTCATCCAGGACGCTCATTACCCCCTCGATGATGTCGGAACAGTATTCCGGCACGGAATAGTTGCTGCTGCTGGCGAAGTTCGTATGCGAGCCGTCATAATCCACGGCCAGTCCGCCGCCGACATTGATAATGCCCATCGGTGCGCCTTCCCCCACCAGGCCGGCATAGACGCGGCAGGCCTCGGAAATGCCGGAGCGGATGTTGCGGATGTTGTGGATCTGGCTGCCGAGGTGGTA
>CAZZBA010000619.1:0-1707 GCA_964652765.1 uncultured Victivallales bacterium
CCGCCGTGATCGGACCGCTGATGCGGTAGGTGTCGGGATAAGGGTACAAGCCGTGATTGAGGAAGGCGAAGTTCTCGACCGCGTCGCCGCCTTCGTCGAACCGCAGGTAAAGCAGCAGCGGGCGCGGATCGCTATAGTCGTACATCTGCACAGTCCGCCCGCTGCGGGTATCGGCCGACACCTGCACATACCCCGGGGCCGGGTAGTAACGGCTGGCCCAGTATTCAATATCACTGACCGGACGCGGGTAGCTCCAGATGCGCAGTTCATCGAGATAGCCGTCCGTGAAATCACGACAGATCGTCGGCGTCCCCGCATAGTCGAGGCTGATCAGCACGGTCTGCGCGATCAGCAGAACCCCGTTGAGATGAATCGACAGGCTCTTGTTCTCGGGGGCAATGACAAATGCCAGATGGTTCCATTGCCCCCGCTCAAGCTGCTGGACCGAACCGGCGACACCGGCGCCGCCGACCTTCGCCTGCACAGCGGCACCAGTCAGGATTTCCAGCTTGGGACGGAAATTATCAAGCGAGATCCGGAAGTGATCCAGGCCAGCCGCTTCCGCCGCCGGGAACGAGACCAGCACACCATTCCCGTCCGTCTGCGGGTAGACCCAGCACTCGACCGTCCCGCCACCGTAGCCGAGCGCGAAGGTATCTCCGGTCGGATCGGTGATCGACGCCCCAGCGCCCGCGTTGACATTCATACCCAGGCTGCGGGGCGTGAAGTTGGTGCTGCTCATCGGATGCACCGGATGCGTCAGGTCGTCCAGGAACTCGTCGTCATCGCTTACGCCGTCACGATCCGAATCGTCGTCCGTCGGGTTCATCGCGTCGGTGGAAATCGTGAACTCGGCAATCCCGTCACGGTTCGCATCCCGACGCCACCCCACGCCATCGGGACCGACATACTCGGCAATGTTGCTGATCCCGTCCACGTCCGGATCGCCGGAAGCTCCGTTCACGCCAACCGCGCTTGTCGGAACCAACCCGTAGAAAGACTCCCAGGCGTCATCCATTCCGTCTCCATCGGTATCCCAGTGATCCGGTCGTACATACACGGCGACGGTATGGATCAGGTCATATTCCTGGATGTTGCTCAGTCCATCATTGTCATAATCCATATCCGCCGCCTGCGACAAGTCGCCAAACCAGTGAGCCTCCCACCAGTCCTCCATTCCGTCCAGGTCGGAATCCTCGCGGATCGTGACCTTGATGTTGCTGGGCGACGAAAAGCCTCTGACCCCGACGATCGCATAGCCATGCGGCTCGCCGACATCGTACACCCCGTTGTCGTTGCCGTCTATCCAGGCAATCACACGATAGTCACCATCTTTCAGACCATTGCCGAGCGCCGTATACGCCCAGCTCGAACCGATGATCGTGCTCAAATCCACTAGGCTGGTCATATTCGCCGGAGCCAGGGGCTGGGAATCAATCCGGGGACCCAAGCCTGATGCGGTGAACAGCGCCACCATCACACGGCCCTCCCCAGGCACCACATTACCTATCAGGTTTTCTGCCACATGCCACTGCGGAGGAAGCAGGGAATCGTCGTTCAACCAGGTTGAATTGTTTACCACCGTCCCGGAGATGCTCTGCGCCAGCAGGGACACCGGCAAGGCAACCAGGGCCGCGACCAGCGCGCAGCACCGCGAAAACGACCATGCACAAGACTTCAGAGCGGCCATGACGAATCTCCTAAGGT
>CAZZBA010000620.1:0-1678 GCA_964652765.1 uncultured Victivallales bacterium
AGGGCGACTATGCCGCCTCCAAGGCCGGCCTGCACATGCTGATGAAGAGCTTCGCGATCGCACTGGGCCCGCACGGCATCACCTGCAACGCCGTGGCTCCGGGCATGATCCTCACCGACATGACCCGCTTCCACTGGGAGAAGCCGGAGCCGGCGGCCTTCATCAAGCAGCGCGTCCCGGTCGGGCGCATCGGTACGCCCGAGGACATCGGCCGCGCCGTGGCGCTTCTGTGCAGCGAGACGGCCGATTACATCAACGGCGTCGGCCTGATCGTCGACGGCGGGCACCAGGCGGTGTGCGCATGAAGATCGACCTCACCCATCGCGTGGCAGTGGTGACCGGTGCTACCGGAGAACTCGGCCGTGTCATCGCCCGCACCCTGACCGCCTGCGGCGCGCGCGTAGCCATCCACTACCACCAGGCGGCCGACAAAGCCGCGGCCCTGCAGCAGGAGTTGCCCGGCTCGTATGTGGTTCAGGCCGATGTGACCCGCGAGGTCGACATCCTGCGCATGCGCGATGACGTGCAGCGGCAGCTTGGACCGCCGGACATCATCGTCAACAACGCCGTCATCCAGTATGCCTGGGTGCGCGTGCTGGAGCAGTCGCCGCAGGACTACCGCTCGCAGTTTGAGAGTTGCGTGCTGCACAATGTGCTGATGGCGCAGGCATTTGTGCCGGCCATGATCGCGAAGCACTGGGGCCGCGTGATCGCGATCAATACCGAGTGTGCCATGCAGAACCTGCCGAGCCAGTCGGCCTACGCGTCTGGCAAGCGCGGCATGGATGGCGTGCTGCGCGTCCTGGCCAAGGAGGTCGGCGAGCACGGCATCACCGTCAACCAGGTGGCCCCGGGCTGGATGGTCAGCGAGAGCCGTCCCGAGGAGGGCCGCTCGGAGGCTTACCGCAACGGCGTGCCCCTGAAGCGCTTCGGTCACGATCAGGACATTGCCAACGCCGTGGCCTTTCTCGCCAGCGACCTGGCCGGGTTCATCAGCGGCGTCTACCTGCCGGTCTGCGGCGGCAACGTGATGCCGGCGATCTGATGACCGGGCACCGCCCAGCCAAGCCGGGACCGCCCGAAGCCGCGGCCGCCAAAGTCGCCGCGCGGCGGCTCTCGGCGCGGAGCCGGCGGCCTGACCGGTCCGGGGTCGACATTCTCTTTGAAGACGGCGACCTGATCGTGATCAACAAGCCGGCGGGGTTGCTGACCATTGCCACGGAGAAGGAGCGCCACCGCACGGCCTATGCGATGTTATCCGAACACGTGCGGCGCCAGCGCGCCGGGCGGCTGTTCATCGTGCACCGCCTGGACCGCGAGGCATCGGGTCTGCTGGTTTTCGCCAAGTCCGAGGAGTCCAAGATCGATCTGCAGGAGCAGTTCAAGGACCACTCGGCGGGACGCACCTACGTCGCGGTTACGGAAGGCCGCATCCCCCGCGACGCCTTCACGATCGAGACCCTGCTCGCGGAGAACGCCGCCTTTCGCTGCTACGTCACGCGCGACCCCGCCAAGGGCAAGCGGGCGGTGACGCATGTGACCGTCCTGCGGCGCGCGGCGCGGCGCACCCTGGTGGAAGTGCGCCTGGAAACGGGCCGCAAGCACCAGATCCGGGTGCATCTGGCGGAGTCCGGCTTTCCGATTGTGGGCGATCCCCCCTATGGCAACGGGCGGAATC
>CAZZBA010000621.1:0-1661 GCA_964652765.1 uncultured Victivallales bacterium
CCTTCCACGCGCTCCCGGTAAGGGCTTATGCGTTGCGGCGGCTTGCCCGATGCGATCGTCGGCCGGCCCAATGGCGCCTCTCCGGGCGGCTCGTGACAGCCGATGCAGCCCAGATACTCGCCCGGCATACCCACCAGCCAGCTACGGAAAAGCTGAATCGCCCGGCCGCTGGCGTCCAGCGGCTGGATCGACAGCGTCATGTTGGCGGGAATCCTGAACATGGCCGAGCCGTCGGCCTCGACCTTGACGGTGCCGAGCACCCGTTTGACATCCCAGCCGCTTTCGACGCCGATGTGATGATGGCTGCCACTCCGGAAATAGGAGAAGTTGTAGGTTAAAAGCCGCAGTGAATCGACCGTCCCGAACGGGACATCCTTCAGTCCGGGGCCCGCGTAGATGTTCTGGATGAATACGGTGGTCTCCTTTTGTGACGGATCAACCTTGTCCGGAATCACCGGCGGACGCGGGCGCTGGCGAAGGGGATAAGGATGCAGCAGGAACTTGAATCCCTCCTCCATCTCGCATGGCAGGGGCACCATATTATCGAAGACATCGACCAGGTAAAGCTGCCAAGGGCTGCCGGCGGCCGCTTTCGCCAGCACTAGGAAGTAGGCGTCACTGACAGGATAAGGTTGATAGAACTGAGGCCAGACTCCGTCTACCAAATGATCAAGATCCATGGCCATCTCGGGATAGCGGAATCGCAAGGCCGGATAGCACTTGTCGAAGAATTTGCGCAGGCGGTTGTGATAATTCTTGTCGGACATATCCTCGCCCGGCATATGCTGCTCAACCAACTGGCCGACGACGTCCCGCAGGTCCGGAAACTGCGCCAGCAGTTTTTCATCGACCTCGGGATAGAGTTGCTCCGGGATCACATGCGTCACCCGACGGCCATAGCCCGGGATGTGCTGGACGACCCCGTCGGCATGGGCGTGCCCCTGGTTGGCATCGAAGATCGTCAACTTGCCGCTACCCGCGACGCCGTGATGCCCGGACACGATCGCCACAAACCGGCCGGGAGTGGTCGGCAGCGGCCGTGCGTTCATCATGGCATTAGGCCACAGGCTCTGCGATCCGTAGATCGATCGCTGATTGCTGCCGTCGGTATTCATGGTCATCATGATGCGCGAGTAGTAGTGCATGATGTCGGTGTACTCCCAGCGCAGATACATGATCTTGCCGTTCAGCAGAACCGTCGGGTACCACGAGGCGTCCTGATCGAAAGTGAGCTGGCGTACATTTGCACCAGCGGCATTCATGAGATAGAGATTCGGCACCATTTGCTTGCCCCCGATGCAGGGCACACCGATCAGCGGGGCGGTTGAGCTGAAGATGATATTCTCGCTCGGAAGGTATATTCCGCCGTAATTGTGGATCATGTCGCCCTCGATGGAAGAGACCTGCCGCAAGCCCGAACCATCTACCCCGACCTCCATCACTTGAAACCGGTTGTTGAGGTCTGTCGAGGTGAAAAGGAACCTTTTCGCATCGTAATGCAGATCGATTTCGCCCAGGTAGGCCCCGTTGGTCGGGGCATAAACATCAGTCAGCGTCCCGGTTCGGATGTTGAGGCGGGCAATCTTGTTCCGGTACCCTGTCGGCTTGAGCGTGTGGGTTCCGAGCCAATTCGCCGTGATGGGAACCCGGTCGGAAAGCAC
>CAZZBA010000622.1:0-1659 GCA_964652765.1 uncultured Victivallales bacterium
GAGGTGATTTACAAGGCGTTGCTTGGAACCCCTTATACTCCACCTTTTATCCCTATGTGAGCGTTTGAACTTTCCCAGAAACCCTCCAACCGCCTGATAGGTCTGGTCACACTGACAAATTACTATTTGAATCTGGCCGCTCAGGAAAACAAGCGCATGGAAACGCAATCCGAGAGATTCGAAGCAAAATGGCTCACTGCCAGAATTGGGAAGAACTGGATCATTATGGAAATCTCACCCGCCAGTCACCTGCCCATCAGGCCGGACCGCTTGCACGGAGGTGAGACCGGTGTAAACCACTGCGGTGATCTCTGCCTCAAGCGTCTCTCCCGGTCCCAAATGGCCGCAGTGGCCCTCCTCCCGGGCTTCTTCCAGCCGGTTGGGATAGCCGTTGGAAATCTCCACAATCAGCGTATAGTGTCCGCGCCAGCCCCCAAAAGCGCGAAACAGCCACAGGTGGGGCAGAACTTCCGTTGGAAAAGCCATCCCAAAGCCGATTTTTGCCTGGGTATCGGTGACAGCATACCAGCCAGCCGCCACATCCGGCAGGTAATGGAAGTCGGCCCAGTTGCCCGGGGGTGGCACCAGGCGCATATCGACCATCTGGCCGTTGCGGTCCACCACATAAGGCCATTCGTACTCCGTCCCCCCCTCGAACAGGTCGGCGCTCCACGCATCGGTCATTCCATGCCGCGCCGGGAGGTCGATCCGGGTGGCCGGGGAAATTGCCAGTGCCGGGTGAATATTCCACAGGAAATCAAAGGCGGCCGCGGCCAGGTTGGTGTAGCGATATTTGATCCGGAAAAACGACTCGCCAGCGCGCAGGCTGATGATTTTCTCAAAACGCGCCGGCCAGACACGGCTGTAGTTGACAAAGCGCACGGCGGCGCATTCTTCGCCGTCCTCAAGCACCGTCCACTCGCTGGCCTGCGACCAGACCTCGCCGTGGTCGGGGAGCAGATCGCCGTACGGTATCTGCGTGGGCACGTCATTGGGGATCAGTTCATCCCAACCCCCAGACCACGCGTCATCAAACTTTGCCCCAAAAGTCTGGCGTTCTGGCGGCAGGTGAGGATTATGCCAGAGCAGGTTGCGTCCGGTTGGTTTGTGGATCAGATTCCACACTTTTGCGCCCAGATCAGGCAGCACGTCAATGCTGATCAACTCGTTTTCCAGGCGCACAATTTGCAGGTCGCGATATTTCCAGTTCAAATCCAGTCGAGTTCCCATACTCACGCCCTCCGTTTGCGATCGTTTCAATTTTAGTTTCTCAGCCAATTTTATTGGGAAAGGAAAAATCATCCGGATACAACCGCCTGCGCCACTGCTGCCAGGAAGGGCGCGGTGATGATCTCGGTGGACTCGGTTGGGCCAAGGCCCAGGCGAACAGCCACCAGGTCAAGCGAAGGAATAACGCAGCACAAATTGGTGTTATAGCCCATCGCCGCGTAAGCGTCGCGTGGAGCGTCAGGCCACAGGCCGTGGCGGTTAAGCCACCAGGTCAGCCCGTAGCGATCGTTTCGAGCGGAAGGCTCGAAGCACTTCGCGAGGAGTTCCGGCTTGAGCACCTGCCGCATGCTCCCGTCGTCCGCGCGCACCGCGCCGTTCAATCGCACGAACTCGCCGAACTTCGCCCACTCGGCGGCGGACGCCGATCCA
>CAZZBA010000623.1:0-1655 GCA_964652765.1 uncultured Victivallales bacterium
TTCCAGTTCGTTACCATTGGCGTGCTCCCGTTGCCTCGTTCTTGGCGGACCTACATCGCTAATCAGCTTAACCCCGGTGGAACAGGACTTCCAGATCACCGCCTGCCGTTCCCGGCACCGTTGAAGCGATTTGACGGCCGCCTGTTCGGCATTCCTGGCATCCAGAATCATCGGCACTCAGCCGGATTCCACGTCGTATTCTGGCACCGTTAAGCCCTTGCGTCTTTCGGGAATAGTTGTCTTCGGTCTGCCGGAATCATCGCCAGGGTGATGGCACCATCGGTCACGCAGGGCCAGGTTGCTGCCTCTGATTCGGAAGATGTTGGGGATCAGCCGGGTGACAATCCCCAAGTAATTCCTGGAATTTGATGCCCGGTGACCGAACTTGTCACGCCAGCGGCGATCTAAGGTGGCAGCCAATGACAAGTCACAAGTTGAACGAAAGGATGGAGCCGATGCCGAAGTTTTACGTCGAATCCGGTCCCGCTCGCTGCATCATCGACGCGACCGACGCCGAGCATGCCGCGATCAGGGCGTTTCAGTGGTCCTGCGACACCCGGGACAGCGTGCTGGCACCGGAGTCACTTGACCGGGCCACGGTAGCCGAGTTCGAAGGCTGGGAGTTGGGCGAAGAAATCCGCGTCAGTGAACAGGGGTTCGGCCGGCCCGATGCCCATGTTTTCGACACGCTGGAGATCGTTCCGGTCTGGCAGGGATACGCTTTCCCCTGGTGCTGACGTCGCTGGCGTTGGCCCCCGACTGCCGAAGCAGTCAAGCGGCGGTCGGGTATGGGGCGAGTCATCGAGTTGCTGCAGGCCGATGGCGGGGTGCGGCTGCAGCAGCTCGTGATGCTGGGGGCCATGGACTTTCGGCAGATCGTTCGACTAGTTCGTCGATTAATTTACAGAGGTGGCCCTGCTGTCGGGAGTGTGATTACGTTCCGCTACCAGGGACTTTCCAACGCTGGCGTACCTCGTTTCCCATCCTTCGTCCGCGTCTGCGTACTCAACGCAGTCAGCAGGATCACGGGAATGCCGTGCAGGCCGGGGTCTTGCTTGATCGCGCGGCACAGCTGAAATCCGTTCATGACCGGCATCTGGACATCGCTGATGATGGCGGCCGGCCGTTGCCGGCGCACGGTCTCCAGGGCCTGACGGCCGTTGACCGCAATTTGCGTTCGGTAGCCGCGGAGTCGCAATGCTTCTTCCAGCAGGGCCGCCTGAGTCGGGCTGTCTTCGACGATCAGGATGTGGCGATCAATTTCCACGTGTAGCCCCTTGTCTGTCCGTGCAACTCCGGATGCCGCCCGCCATCAATTATCCCAGGTTCCTGCTCACCGGTGACCGCTCACTGCTCACTGCTCACTGCTAAGTGCTAAGTGCTAAGTATCGTGTCAAGATCTCCTGGAGCACCGCCAGGTCCACTGGTTTCGAGAGGTAATCATCACAGCCCGCGTGCAGGCAGTTTTCACGATCGCCAGCCATGGCACTCGCGGTCAACGCAATGATCGGGCGGCGCCAACCGCGTTGCCGGAGCCAGCAGGTGGCTTCGAAGCCGTCCATCTCCGGCATTTGAACGTCCATCAGGATCACATCGTAGGGCCGCCCCTCCGCCTGCGAATGCTCGGCCATCGCGCACGCGCTCTTACCGTTGTT
>CAZZBA010000624.1:0-1649 GCA_964652765.1 uncultured Victivallales bacterium
AGGGCTCAAGGCCGAGTCGCCGGAGGACGCGTTCCGTCATTTGTTTCAGGGTTTTAGATGAGATCATGCCCCGGATTTTACAGGGCAACCCCGTTTGGGAGTATCGTCATGAGTAACGATATTAGCATCAGTATTACCGTGATACCCGGGATTGGCTTGATTTTGGCGGGTAGCTCTTGCACAGTGTCAACCTGCCGGATGAAACGGACACAGGAGGAGATGCGGTATGACGGATCAAGAGGTATTGAATGTGTTTCTGGAAACCAAGGCGCTGTTGCGCGGTCATTTTGAATTACGGTCGGGCTTGCACAGCGACCAGTTCTTTCAATGCGCCAAGGTGCTTCAGCAGCCCCGCATCGCCGCGCGTCTGTGTGAGGCGCTGGTGCAGAAGCTGCGCAAGGAATTGCCCGGAGTCCATTTTGACGGTGTGATTGCCCCCGCCATGGGCGGTCTGTTTGTCGGGCATGAGATTGCCAAGACGCTGGGCGTAGTCTCGATTTTCGCCGAAAAGCAGGAGGGGATGCTCGTGCTACGCCGTGGTTTTGAAATTCATAAGGGCGCCTCTTTCGTGGTGGCCGAGGATGTGATTACCCGTGGCGGACGCGTTCAGGAGACGATCGACATTGTCGAGGGGCGTGGCGGTAAGGTGGCCGCCGTGGCCGTGCTGGTTGACCGCAGCGGCGGCAAAGCACGGTTTGTTCAGCCCACGGTGAGCCTGCTCCAGATGGAGCCGGTGACCTTTGATCCGAAGGCCTGTCCCTTGTGCGCCAAAAAAGTGACGCTGGAACACCCGGGCTCCTAAGAAATAAAAAAGGCAGGGCCTTGCGGCACCTGCCTTTTTTATGGGTCGTGTCGAGGGGTTTAGTTCGACAACCGGCCGCCCACGCCCTTGGCGTTCTTGGCTGTGGCCTTGATGCCCTCTTTCGGACGAAGCGCGCGCACGGCGGCGCCTGCCTGCCACATTTCTGAATTGTGGACATCGGCCAGTTTCTTGCCGAGGTACTTCTGGTAGTCCTTGCCGCCGCAGTCGCGGATGACTTCGCGGGTTTCGGTGCCGGCCTTGACTGAAGCATAGAGCTTCTTGAAGACGGGGAGGTTGGCCTTCCAGAAGATCGGGCGCCACTTGAGCGCGCCATGCTGGGCGGTGACGGAACAGTTCTGGAACATCCAGTCCATGCCGTTTTCGTCCACCAGCCGGATCAGGCTCTGGGTGAGTTCCTCGACCGTCTCATTGAACGCTTCGCTCGGCGAGTGGCCGTTGGCGCGGAGCACATCATACTGGGCGTGCATCATGCCGGCCAGGGCGCCCATTAGCACACCGCGTTCGCCGGTCAGATCGCTGAACACTTCCTTCTGGAACGTGGTGGGGAACAGGTAGCCCGAGCCGATGCCGATGCCGAGCGCAATACAGCGCTCCGTGGCCCGGCCGGTCGCATCCTGGAACACCGCGAAGCTGGAGTTGATGCCCGCACCGGACAGGAAGTTGCGGCGCACGGAGGTGCCGGATCCCTTCGGGGCGACCATGATCACGTCCACGTCATTCGGAGGAACGATGCTGGTTTGATCCTTGTACACGATCGAGAAGCCGTGCGAAAAATAGATGGCGTCGCCGGGCTTGAGGTTGGCCTTGATGACGGGCCAGACTTTGC
>CAZZBA010000625.1:0-1647 GCA_964652765.1 uncultured Victivallales bacterium
CCCCGAACCGGAAGACCTGATCCGCTACGGCATGATCCCGGAATTGATCGGCCGCATCCCCGTGGTGGCATCGCTGGCGGAACTGAGCGAGGATGACCTGGTGCGCATCCTGGTGGAGCCGCGGAACAGCCTGGTCAGCCAGTACCAGAAGCTGATGGCCATGGAGGGGATCGAGCTTTCCTTCACGGACACGGCACTGCGCGAGCTGGCGAAGCTGGCCCACAAGCGGGGTACCGGGGCGCGCGGGTTGCGCGCCATGGTCGAGCGCCTGATGCTGGAGGTGATGTTCGAGGCACCGCGGCGCAGTGTCGGCGGGACCATTCGCATCACGAAGACGATGGTGGATCAGCAGCGGGTGGATCCGGATTCGGTGACGGTAGAGCTGAAGGCGGCGTCCTGAACGTATCCTCCAGGTAGACGTGGATGTGCGGGTGTGTCGGCATCACGGGCCGGATCATCCGCATCAGTCCTTCATAAGTGAGCGTCGGCGGCGCGAAGACGTAGATACCGAGGACATCGGTGTTCTGCGTGGACAGGATTTGAAGCAGAGCTTCTGCAGAGTCAACCGGAATGTCCGTCATCGTCAATTCCGGTTTGGGTTCCCCAAGGGTCCATTGCTCGTCAATCCGGGTCAGAACGCCTGTTCCGGTTGCTGCCAGATGCAGTTCCCAAGGCTGTAAGTAGCGGTCGCGGCGCTGGCGGAACGCCTCGTTCGGGATGAAAGCCTGGTAATAGAGGTCGCCCGGTGCCGGTGGCCCGATGCGGATGCCTTTCTCGGTGTCGATGGTTTTCAGGATGGCTGCGCATTGCCGGATCAGCCCCAGCGGGGTCCCCGGCTGCAAGGTGACTTCCACGAACGGATCGCGTCCGTCATCGATCAGGCCGGTAAAGATGGCCATCAGACGGTCGATGGTTGCCTGTTCCAGCAGTCTGGTTCCACTTGTCTGATTGGTGACAGAGAACCGTGCATCGGCCATTGTGCGGGGACCATCGGCGATGGTGTCTGCAATCCCGATCGTCAAGTTCAAGTCCTGTACCCGGCGTTTACCGTCCGGATATTCCGGAGAGATGACAACCAGTATGCGTTCCCCTGGCTTGAACAGGAAGTCCGTATTGAGGATCTGGTGGGAGTAGACAGCGGTCTGCGGGGCCTGCCAGGGGACATCCAGCAGCGAATCGGGTTCATTGTAGTTGCTGGCAATCGAATAAGGGGGGCGAGTCTGGGCGGCGAGCACGGTGGCGGAGCCATCCTCGGTTGGCACCATGCTGGAGCCGGTGTAGACGAATCCGCTTGCCGCAAGGGGCTTGCCGATGCGCGAATCCCGGATGAGCGTTTCGGCGCGGGTGCCGTTGAAGGTCATGATCACCCTTTCGCCTTTGGGCCAGAATCGCGTGGCGGTCGGATCCGCACTGCGTCCAGGGGGCATCCCCAGCATCTGGAGACCGCTGTTGATCTGGGCCGGATCAGCCAGCGCGACTGCGATCGCCTCGTAGGCATTCCCGCTTTCCTCGCCGATCAGGAAGAACTCGGCCGGTTCGCGCGGGGAATTGCCGGTCGCCTCGGCATAGAACGAGACGGTGTGGCTTTCAAGATCAACCCGGACGCGGGGTAAGGCGCGCAGGTGTGGAGCCTCTTCGGCAGCCTTT
>CAZZBA010000626.1:0-1624 GCA_964652765.1 uncultured Victivallales bacterium
CCACATCTCGGTCACGCACAGGGTCTTCTGCACGATGGACTCGAGGATGTGATGGAGGGTTTGCGGTTCATCCATGCCCAGCATGATCGCGTGTTCAGTGCCAAACATGTAGCAGAAACTTTGCCACGGGCTTCCCTGCCCCGGACTGAACGGGTGCACGCGGATGATGCCGCGATCCCCCAGCCGGTCCTTGACGGCCTGCACGTGCGTGAAGTCGACCCATGTCGGCACAGGGTAGAACTCGTTCCAGATCTCAAAATCGCGCAAGCTTTTCAACAGGTATTCGGTGTCGTAGGTCGTCACATCGGTGGTTGCGATTTCCTTGCGCAGCACGCCCTTTGGCGTGGTGACCTCGATCCGCGCGCAACGGTTACCGCTCTGGTCAACGCCCAGGTCGATGCGCTTCTCCACCCACCGCAACCAGCTTGCGGGATCATAGGTATACGACGGACCGGTATAGATGGCGAAGTCCATATCGAACTTCTCGTATGCCTGCCACCAGTCCATTCCGCCGAGGTAGTGCTGCAGGTAGTACGGCATCCAGCCATGGACCTGGCAAGGCAGCCGGTCCGGCCTGCCGTTATTCAACGCCGTCAACATACGTTCACGTGAGGTCATGGCGTCTTCCTTACTTGTAGATCCCCTCGCGCCGCCAGATGTCCAGAATCAGCTCGTAGCGAGCCAGGCGCATGCCCGTATAGACACAGTTGCTGGTCGAGAAGATGTAGCCGCCGCCGGGCATCCCGTGCTTCAGGGCATACCGGGCCGAGGACTGCACTTCCTCGTCCGTCCCGGTATCCATCAGCCCACAGTTCACATTGCCAATGAGTGCCACCTGCCGGCCGTACAAGCGCTTGATCTCGGCGATGTCGACCCCGCCTTGGGGATCGAGCGAATGCAGCGCGTGGGGATTGCATTGCACGAGCTGGTCGAGGATCGGCATGATGTTGCCGTCCGTGTGTTTGATCGTGTAGAACCCCTGCTGATGCAGGGGATGAACCTTCCCAAAGGCCTCCATGGTCAGGAAGAAGACCAGCTCGAAATGCGGGACACGCCCGGTCAAGGGCCGCCGTTCCATGGCGGCCATGAAACGCTCACGTGATGTCATACGCTCATCCACAGTTTCCTCACTTGCCTAAGTTTCCCACAAAACGCACCTGCGGCTTGCGGCCACTCTTCCACGGAATCACATGCGGGATGCCGGGATAGACGTCGAAGAAGTTGTCGGACAGGCGCGTCGAGCCATCGAGATCCAGGCAAACGCCCCACACAAACGTGTCGCTCGTGAAGATGGCCTTCCCGCCGCTCACCCGCACCTTGATCCGCGGCTTGGCCCACTGCAGATCTTTGAACAACGGCAGGAAGAGCCGATTCCTGGCCACCATCGCCTCACCCTCGGCAAGCATGGCAAAGGCGGCGGATGCCAGCGGCTTCTTCCAGGCGTGCTTCGGGAACGCGGCGATCCGCGTGGAGGCGTTGGGGGGCAATGCCACCGCAGCGGACCGATCAATCGGAAGACCGCCGGCAAGGTTGAATATGCCATACCGCAGTGTGCCGCGCCACTCGTGGGCCTGCTCATTGATGCCGAACACGACGATCTCATCGCCCTCCTCGGCCACCACCA
>CAZZBA010000627.1:0-742 GCA_964652765.1 uncultured Victivallales bacterium
TATTTCGTAGTTACCGTCTTGCATGGCTCCGTTCCGACTTCATTGACTGCGATTGTTGCTCGTATGTGCTGCAAGCCATCAAACAGTCGCCCAGGCCGGTCATCAAATGTGGAAAACCACGCGGTGCGGCTACCGCCCGAGTAGACGCGCTGAAGAGGGATCATGCGATCCGTACAGACAATAGGCAATTGGACAATCATACCGGTCCGTGAACCGGTGTGTGTAATGGTGAAACACCGCTCTAGAACGAAGGCATATAGATTTCCGCACGACTCGGTCGCATATCCTTATATCGAGTAGGCGTTCTTCAACGCCGAGTATTCAACATACGGGGGGTTGCCAATGATCACGTCGAAGCCCCCGGTGTGCATGATGCCGAAGAACTCGACAAACCAGTGAAACGGCCCGTGACTTGCCTTCCACCTGGCGAAGGCTTCTTCATATGCAGTCTTGGTCCGGTAGTTTTCGGTCGCGATGCCATATTCGGCGGCCAAGTAGCTGTCGAGCTCAGCGTCGAGCATTTCCAATCGCTGGCGTAGGTCCTGTTTGTCCTTGTGGGTGACCTTTCCCTCGTGAGTCGTCTGCTGGGCACGGAACTTCTGGAAGGCTCGTTCAGCCTGCTCAACATTCTCCTCAAACCGCCTGAATGCGTCCGGCGCATCGCCGAGCATCAGCTTGCCCTGGCCCTTGGCATCGGTGGCGAATGCTCTTCGAGCCTGCTCCTCTGTGGCGTAACCGACGA
>CAZZBA010000627.1:757-1617 GCA_964652765.1 uncultured Victivallales bacterium
GTCCATGTCAGGCAACGGCTCAATCTGGCTGACGGTCTCGACTTGGGCAACGAGTTTGAGGAAAAGGCGAAGCTTACAGATCTCGACCGCTTCATCCATGATGTCCACGCCGAACAGATTGTTGATGATGATGGACTTGAGGACAAAGTAGCGGTCGTTGGGGTGCTTGGCGATCTGTTCCAATACATTCTTGAAGTCGCTGAACTGCTCGGGGTGATGCGGCTTGCCAGCTAGATCCTCAACGAACCGCTCCATCCGTTCCAGGCAGTCGCTGTAGAGCGTTTCCAGAATGCGCAGGCCGGCGAAGAGAAACGCGCCGGAGCCGCAGGTGGGGTCGAGAACGGTAATCTTCTCGATGGTGTGCCAGAAGGCCCAGAGCAATTCGGGGCCTTCGCAGTTGACGATGGCGTCGCGTGCAAACTGCCAAATGTCGAGATTCACTGTGACCATATCGTTGATTGCGCACACCTCGCCAGCCTTGAGCTTCTGGCGCAGGTCCAGGCAGCGGGTGCGGCGGGCGACGTGCTCACGCCATGTCTCGGTGGGCAGGCCATAGGGATCGGGGGCGGGCTTATTCCAGCAGCCCCGCTTCGCCACATCCATAACGCCGGCCTCGATCTCACTGGGCAGCGGGATGATGTTGCCTGTGGCGTCGATCACGCCGTGCTTGACGGCTGCGTAGATATAACGGTCGGGGTCATCGCGAAGCAGCCGCCAGAGGGCGCTATCGGCCTTGAAGGCCACCGCGCACTTCTTCTGGGCAGCGTCGAAGAGGAACGGGATGATCGTGTTTTTCGAGATGTACTCGGTGATGTCTTCCTTGGTGTAGTAGGCCCCCATCTGCTTCTGGTTGATGTACT
>CAZZBA010000628.1:0-1600 GCA_964652765.1 uncultured Victivallales bacterium
TCGATGATTTCTCGTTTAACTGGACGGGATACCGCTGGCCTTGGCCGCGGTCGTACTACGCCGGCATTGTGGACCAGATCAACGCAGGTGGTGGCAAAGTGGTCGGGCTTGACCTGTTCCTCTTCGCGCCGGACGCCGAAGGGGGAAATGACCAGGTGCTTGCAGAGGCATTGGGCAAGGCCCCGGCCGCGGTAACCGTATCTCAGATCACCAAGGACCCGGCTTCGAACTACATGGTTTCCAGCCTGTCACAGCCATTGCCTGCCTACTTGGATGTCCTGGCCGGGACCGGCATCACGGCCTTCACACGTGATGAAGACGCCATCGTGCGCGGCATCCAGGCATATGATACCCATCAAGACCGGGTTTACTACAACTGGGCCTTTGAAATGGCCAGGCTGTACATGGGCGCGGATGAACCCTCCAACCCCACCAATACCAGCCTGCAATTTAACGGACGGACCGTGGCGCTTCACTCGGGACAGATCCTTGTCAATTACGCCGGCCCCGCGGGGACCTACCCCACCTATTCGGCATCCAACGTGCACGACGGCGTGACCCTTGAGGAAAACCCGGATGCGTTCCGCGGCAAGATCGTGCTGATCGGCGCGACCACCGTCACCCTGCAGGACGTGTATCCGACCCCGTATGATTCGCAGGTTCCAACACCGGGCGTGGAGGTGGTTGCCAACGCGATAGACACCATCATCAACAGCAAATATTTGACCGAGGCCCCGCCCTGGGCCGGGTTGCTCCTCATCCTGCTTGCCGCGATCGCAGCGGTATTCATCTCAAGGTCACAGCGCCCGGTACTTACCGTCACGCTCATGGGCCTGGCCATGCTGGGATACCTTGCGGTCAACCTGGTGCTCTTCACCGGGAGCAATTTCCTTCTGCCGATCGTCTTTCCACTGCTCATGTTGTTCCTGGGCGTTGTCATCCCGACCCTTGAGCAGGCCGTATCGCAGGAACTTGAAAAGCGCCGGGTGCGCAACCTGTTCAGCCGCTTCATTGCGCCTGAAATGGTGGACCAGATGGTCAACACGCAGGATATTAACACGCTCAACAAACGCGCAAATCTAACCATCCTGTTCTCAGACATTCGCGGATTTACGACCCTGTCAGAAAAGCTCTCCCCTGAAGGCGTGGTCAATTTGCTTAACCCCTATCTTGAGACCATGACCGCTGTCATCCACAAGCACGGCGGGACCGTGGACAAATACGAGGGCGACGCGATCGTGGCTTTCTTCGGCGAGCCGGTCTCGTTCGAAGATCACGCCGCGCGCACTGTTCGCGCCGCGGTCGATATGCTCAAGGCGCTCGACGAGCTCTCGGTACAATGGCTGGCTGAAAAACGCGTTGAAAATAGATTTAACATCGGTGTCGGAGTCAATACCGGCGAGGTGTTTGTCGGCCTGCTCGGTTCAAAGGAACGCATCAACTACACGATCATCGGCGACAATGCCAACCTGGCGGCCCGCCTGCAGGACCTGACCAAGACCTACTCCTGGCCCATCCTGATCAGCGAGAGCACCTATCAGGCAGTCAAGGATGAATTTGAAACCGAATTCGCCGACTCTGTGACCGTGAAAGGAAAGAC
>CAZZBA010000629.1:0-1594 GCA_964652765.1 uncultured Victivallales bacterium
GCTGTGCGCCATCGCCACCGCATCCGCCCGAATGCTCCTGGTGACCGGCGTCAAGGCTGGTCATATCACGGGCTTTCTCGCGGCACTCTGCGACGCGGTGATCGTCCGGTTGATCGGCCTGGCCGAACGCGAACTGGGTCCGCCGCCGGTCCCCTATGCGTTTCTCGCACTCGGTAGCACCGGCCGGCGGGAACAAACCCTTGCCACCGACCAGGATAACGCGTTAGTATATGCAGATCCTGCCCCGGACATCGCATCCGCCTGCGAAGCCTATTTCCACAGCTTGGCCAGCCGCGTCTGCGAGGGTCTTCACGCGGCGGGCTATGCGTACTGCCAAGGCGAGGTAATGGCCCGGAATCCCAAGTGGTGCCGACCCATCAGCCAGTGGCGCCACCTATTCGACGAGTGGCTTGAGAAGAGTTCGGCAGAGGCGCTTCAAGCCGTTAATATCGTGTTCGACTTCCGGCATGCCGCAGGTGATGAGTCACTTTCGGAGGAGTTGCGAAGGCATGTGCTACGTGATATCGCCTCCCGCGAGACCTTCTTCTTCAACTTGGCGGGGAACACCCTGGAATTCAAGCCACCGCTGGGATTGTTTGGCAAAATCGTGGTCGAGTCCAGCGGTCGGCATCCGGAGACCTTCGATATCAAGAGCGGCCTTGTCCCGATCGTCAATTTCGCTCGGGTGTATGCCCTGCGCCATGCCGTTCCGGCGGTCGGGACCCTGGACCGGATTCATCTGCTGGTGGCGGCCGGGGTGCTGCAACCGGCCAGTGCCGCCGAGCTGGAAATGGCCTTCGAGATGTTGTCGCTATGGCGGCTCCGTCACCAAGCCATCCAGCTCGCTTCGGGCCAGCCTGCGGACAACCATGTACATCCAGCCGAACTCACCGAGATTGAGCAGGCCGCCCTGCGCAGGATTTTTGAACAGATCCATTTATTCCAGTCCCGGATCCGCCTGGATTTCACGGGAAGTCTATAACGTGAAAGTCCTGCTGCTAGGTGATGTCCACGGGGCTCATGCGGAAATGGCGGCGCGACTCATCCGCCTTCGGGAGCAGCATGGCATCGGTGCCGTGATCCAGGCAGGCGATTTAGGATTTTTCCCGGCGTATTTTGCTGGCGGGTTTTCCGGCGGACGTCTTCCCGTTCCCGTGTATGCCATCGACGGCAACCATGACGATCACGCCTGGCTTCATCAGATGGTGAAGCAAGGGGAGCTGGCGCACTGGAGGGAACGCTATAACCTTCATTTCCAGCCGCGGGCTTCCATCATCCATCTGGAGGGGGCAACAGTCGGGTTTCTCGGCGGGGCATTGCATGTCGACCGGGCACAATACAAGCATTGGTTCCGCAATATCGCCAATTTCATCCTGGCGCATGAACGCGCCCGCGCCACACGCCTGTTCAATCATGAACGACCCGTCATGATCGTCACACATTCGTGCCCTGCCGACATTGGCGTGGGGATCCAGGGCAACCCGGCGCTTGCCACCCAGCTTGCCATGCATGTCCATGGCGCCGGGTTCGATCCCGGCCCTGAACATGACTGCGGCGACGCGGAACTCACGCGACTGTGGAACCATCTCGAGGT
>CAZZBA010000630.1:0-1558 GCA_964652765.1 uncultured Victivallales bacterium
ACCACCGCCAGCTCGGCGTTGCCAATGACCATCACGGCGTTCTAAAGTTGATTTGATGACTTTTGCATCTTTCCTGCTTCCTGCTCGTCTCTCGCCACACCGACGTTTACGCCAATCAAAACGCACGCCAGCCGAAGCACAACCATCCAGCTTTTCTTCACAACTGCCGCCACCTTCCTTGAGATCGCCGACCCACTCATCACTATGCACTATAGTATCATCACGATTTCGCTTCACCATGGAGAGCGTTATGATTATTATGTCTTTTCCTATGGTTTCTTCCCTGCGATAGAGATAAGGACCCGAGTGAGCACTACAATTCAAAGAGAAAAACTCTTGTCGCTCATGCAGAGCACGTTGAGGCTCGAGAGCTTGTCGTTCGGCCGCACCCGGCTCGAGGCCCATCATTGCCCCACCCATTTCGCCCCGCAGGAGATCTTCGGCATCAACCAATATGTCATGGGCGACATCATGCTGGAAGCGCAGGGCGAGACAGGGATACAGGTCACCTCCGGGGCGGCCATCCTCATTCCGGCCGGCATTCCCTTCCGGTTCACCAATCATCGGCCCGGCCAAACCATTAGCGTCTGGCACGGCATTCACTACTCGATAATGGATACGATTGATCCGTTGACGCTGCTGGATGTGCCATATTTCATCGGCAGGGAGTACGGCATGAAAGTCGTCGCCATCAACGGGGAACTTGCCGCCCTCGAGGTACTCAAGTCCGGGAACTTCCTGGAATATATCGTGCGAAGGCACACGTTAGGCATGCGGTTGTTTGAGCTTGTTCTCAGCGTGTCGACACTGAAGCCTTATGCCCATGAATATTATTACAGAAATGAACGACTCCAGCCTGTATTGCAATATATCAAGGCACACCTCGAGCAGCCCCTCAGCACCTCTGAGCTGGCGTCCGTCTTACATGTATCCACGCCCCGGTTCTTCGAGATCTTCCGCGATGCGCAGAACGTGTCGCCTGGCCAGTACATCCAGCAGCTACGCATGCGGAAAGCGCAGGAATTATTGATGAATTCCGACCTCCGGATCCATGAAGTGGCGACCGCCACCGGCTACACTGATCAATTTCACTTCAGCCGACTGTTCAAGAAGAGGTTCAGGATCAGTCCCGACCTGTTCCGAAAAAAGTGGCGCGGGCCTTAGCGTAATTGCTTGAGCACGATCACGATCACCAGGAGCGCCTGGACCAATGTCGCGATCCCGTTGGTCAGCCACATCGCAACCCGGCTGAACCTGACGCCGTACAGGGTCCAGAATGCGAAAATGACCAGGAAATCCACGGCATACACAACCGACACCGTTGACGGTCCATCGTTGCAAACCTCGGCATAAACCTGTGTTGATATGGATACTGACGCGAGCAGGCCAAATACCGTGCCCGCAATCTCGAAGTGCTTGTCTGGAATGAACTTCATCATAATGTACTGCTTTCTCTGCCACCCATCCCCGCTGTGTTCCACCGCACGAGGGCTTGCCTCCACTTGCAGATTGTGGAGATATACCCACGATACTTACCGATACTCAATGAATTCGAGAC
>CAZZBA010000631.1:0-1551 GCA_964652765.1 uncultured Victivallales bacterium
GGCGACATCACGCTGCCGGAAGGCGTGGAAATGGTGATGCCGGGCGACAACGTGTCGATCACGGTCAAGCTGATCTCGCCGGTGGCGCTCGAAGACAAGATGCGTTTCGCCATCCGGGAAGGCGGCCGCACGGTCGGCGCCGGTACAGTGTCCAAAGTTTTGAAGTGAACTTCCAGCGACAGGCTACGCAGCCGTGCGCGGCGGCGTAGCCGGTTTGCCGGGAAGGAGAAAGTTTCATGGCCAGAGAACTTGCGATTCTCGCTTGCACCGACTGCAAGCGCCGCAATTATGTCACCACCCGCAACAAGCGGACGACAACCAACCGGCTGGAGATCAAGAAGTATTGTCCGGCCGAGCGTAAGCGCACGCTGCATCGGGAGACCAAGTAATCCCGGCAGGCGGATTGATTTCCGTCTATAGGCCAGTAGCTCAATTGGCAGAGTGGCGGTCTCCAAAACCGCAGGTTGGGAGTTCGAGTCTCTCCTGGCATGCCAACCCGGCCCACACGGGCAGGAACGCGACGGTTGTCTGTGCGGCTGACGCGAAAAGGCTCCCTCCATCATGAGTAAAGCAACAGAGATGGTTCGGCAAGTTGGCGTGTTCTTCGGTGAGGTCGGTACGGAGTTCCGTAAGACGACCTGGCCGGAGCGGCGCGAACTGGTGGAGTCGTCGTTGGTGGTGGTATCCTTTATTGTTTTGCTGTCCGCCGTCGTGCTGGTGTGCGACAAGGCGATTCAATTTGTCCTGACGCAGATCCGGGCGTAAGCGCGGGGGCGGATGCGATGACCAAAGAGTGGTTTGTTTTGCAGACCTTGACGGGTCAGGAGCAGAAGGTTCAGCGCTACATCAAGGCGCAGAGCCGGCTGCAGGCTATGCTGGACTATATTGGTGAGGTGATCATCCCCACCGAGAAGGTCTCCGAGACCAAGAATGGCGTCAAGTCGACCGTCACGCGCAAGTTCTTCCCGGGCTATGTGCTGATCAATCTGGCGTTGTATGACGAGGCGAAGCAATTAGTCGAGCCGACCTGGCGATTCCTGCGGGAAACGCCCGGCGTGATCGGGTTTGTGGGCGGGGAGCGTCCCCGGCCTTTGCCCGCGGCGGAGCTCGATGCCATCGTCAACCAGGTGGAAGCGAAGAAGGAGAAGGTCCGGCCGAAGATTGCCTTTGAGCCGGGTGAAACGGTCAAGATCACGGATGGGCCGTTCATGAACTTCACCGGTACGGTGGATGAAGTGGATCCCGATCGTGGCAAGTTGAAGGTGTCGGTGGCGATCTTTGGTCGCTCGGCGCCGGTCGAATTGGAATACTGGCAGGTTGAGCGCGTAACAGCCTAGACCAGCTAACAAGCTGTCAACCGCTGGTCCGACAGCACCGGTTGGGAACCGGGAGGACCACGAACGACGAGGCAAACTATGGCAAAGAAAGTAATTGGAACAGTGCGCTTGCAGATCCCTGCTGGCCAGGCCAACCCGGCCCCGCCAGTTGGCCCCGCACTGGGCTCGCAGGGTGTCAATATCATGGCATTCTGTAAGGATTTTAACGCCAAGA
>CAZZBA010000632.1:0-1545 GCA_964652765.1 uncultured Victivallales bacterium
CGCGCATCGTCTTCGGGCGTCCCCAGCTTGCGGAACACGTCCGTGATGAACTGTTCAAGCAGGGCAACATCGGCCCACACGCAATCCCGGTAGTCGTCGATCAGATACATCGGCTCTCCTTTATCTGGCTTGCGGCCTACTCGCCGGTGTGCCCACCCTCGAGCGGACAACACCGACAGTTCCAATAGAGCACTTCCGCAGCTCTGCCTCAAGCCAAATTGTCAGGAGACTTAGAAGTGCCAGTTCACGATCACCATCGCGGGCGCCAACTCGTCGGGCAGGTTAGAGAACCATTCGTTCTCAGGCATGATGTTCACAATGCCGATCTGCAGCCCGGCGTCCACGGAGTCCGCATAGTTCACGACGGCGAGTTGGAACCCGTTGAGGGAACCGGCATAGTTCACCACGCCGCACTGGAACCCGGTCAGGGTGCCCCCGGCATAGTTCACCACACTGCCCACAAGGCCCAGGAAGAAGCCGCCTTGCCAACCGAGGAAGTCCCCACTCGTGTAGTTGACCAGCCCCCATTGAAGGCCCGTGTAGCTGTCCGCGTAGTTCAACAAGCCCACACTCAGTCCGGCACTGTCGCCCGTGGATCCGTTCACAAGGCCGATGGCCAGCGCCGACTGCGGATTCTCACCCCAGAGGCTGATCGCCAGCCCTTCAATCCGCTCGCTCCGGTCAAAAAGCGCGACTTCCGGGGTCAGGCTGAGTTGCAGAGGCTGACTCGCCATGGCGCAACTCACACCCACCACACCTGCCAATGCGACTAATAGCTTCTTCATAGTTTCTTCTCCTTTTGATTCGTTAGGTTAGCTTCTCTCAGTTGAGGCGAACGCCCCTCACGTTGTCGATGACGCCAAACACCTGCAGCAACCACAGGCAAAGAATGACCACCACGACAATGTTGAGCAGTGTCTTGATCTGCCTGGCCATCGGAATAAAAGCGTTGATCGCCCACATCACGACACCGGCCACGACCAGGACAACGACGATATGTATCAGTGGCATGCGAACTCCTTTCTCTCGCGCTGTTTCTGTAATAGATTCTTGACCCAGCAAACAGGTTACGCGACGGGCCGATTCCACGCCATGGGGTGAAACCCTACTGCTGAGACCCCGTGTTGTGTGATTGACGTACCGCGCCTTGGTCCTTATGATACTCTGCATTCGTTTTCAGCGTGAACGGCGGTCATTTGTTCGATCCCCGAGGCGCGAGGAGTTGTTACGTGCAAGCACTTGATATGATGCGCCACAGTACGGCGCATGTGATGGCGGCGGCGGTCATCAGGTTGTACGGCTCGGTGTTGTTCGACATCGGCCCGGCCACGGATGACGGCTTTTACTATGATTTTGACATGCCCCACCGGCTGACGCCCGACGATTTCGCGGCGATCGAGGCGGAGATGGCGAAGCTTGTTCGCGAGGATCTCCCGTTTGAGCGGTTGGAGGTGAGCCGGGACGAAGCGGCTTCCCTGTTGGCCGGCCAGCGCTACAAACTGGAACGGCTGGCCGACATTCCCGCAGGCGAGGCGATCTCCCTGT
>CAZZBA010000633.1:0-1542 GCA_964652765.1 uncultured Victivallales bacterium
ATTTGTAGGTTCTCATTCTGAACGTCGTCGTCTCAAATAAAATGTCGTACCTATGTCATTTGTGACATTTTGGTGAGACAACGAGAACCTGTCGGGCCGCTCAGTGCGCGATGAGACGGGCGCCGGCCGTCGTCCCGGACTCGTGCGTAGATGCACTCCGTAACCTACGGAAATCCTCTGCCGGAGCAGGTACAACCCGAAAGAGGAGCACTGGATGTCCGACAGCGGCATTCCCCGGTTCATGCAGGGCACCTTCGACTTCGTCGGGAAAGGCCTGTGGAAAACTCCTATCTTCTGGACGGCAGCCTGAGCTACGTGGCACCGCCGGGCGCGGCTGCGCAAGTTGTCTACTTCCGGGGCGGCAACAGCACCGATGAAATGATCAGCGTGGTGCTGTTCCGCGACGGCAAAGCGATGCGGTACTTCCCGATCGCCGCCAAGGGTGCGACCCACGTGGCGCTCCGGGTCCTCGAAGACCTGCTCGCCGACACCGTCATCGAGATCTTCATCGCCGCCCCTAAAGGTGTCAGCGGCACAGCCATCGTCGATCTGGGACTGGTCGAAATCTGACGACGCCGCTACCCAAAGGACTATCCGAGATGACTACCCGCGCACACCTCCTTGCTACGTCATCGAGTCGCCTCAACGGGACGGTGTAACCCTGCATCGCTGCAACGCTTTTCCGATGAGCACCATGGCTGGACCAGACCGAAAACGCTGGATCTGCGACGATTCGACGATCACTCCACGAGCAGACAAGTCAGCAGTTAACCCTGCGATCCACTTTTCTGCAGGTACCGCGTCTGGCATGGCCCACGTGTGCAAGAGAACAACCAACGCTCCACCGGGAACGAGAACACGAACACACTCGTCGAGACCGACAGCACGGTCACTCCATAGTTGAATGTTGTTCACACTGACAACGGCATCTTGCGAGTGATCTGGCAATGGAATTGACTCTGCCGCAGCCCGCTCAACTCTTGTGTTCTTTTCAACTCGCGCACGGCGACACCTAGCACGAGTTCGCTCAACCATCACCGCCGACGGGTCAAGGCCAATCACCAATCCGTTTAATGCGCGACGAGCAGCTGCGACTACTCCGACTCCTGGTCCGCAACCAATCATCACAACGTTGGCATCAGGTCTCGATTTCAATACATCGACTGCTGCGTTCTCCATGTCTGCATTGCCAGTAGCCATCACCGTCGCCATGATTCGGCCGCCCCAGCCATCCCACGGCAGTATTCGATTCAAGATGTCCACAACAAAATGGTGCCACACACGACGACACGGTGGTCGGTGGGCCGACTGGGTAATCAATAGCGTTGGGAGACAACCTGAAACAACGCCGAAGCCGCCTCTGCGGGCAGAGGTAGATAGCCGAGTTCGTCGATCACCAGCAAGGTGGGGCCAGGCCAGATACTTACGGACAGTCTTGCGGTCAAAGCCGGTATGGCGGGCGATCGCCGAGATCGACCAACCACGTTTACCCAGGGCATGTACTTCCACATCGTCCTCCCATGTGAGCATGAGAAAGCGGGC
>CAZZBA010000634.1:0-1534 GCA_964652765.1 uncultured Victivallales bacterium
GTTCGTCGCGATCGACATCAACGCCGGCTGCCCCGTGCGCAAGATCGTCGCCAAGGGAGCTGGGGCTGCGCTCATCCGCACCCCGGAGACAATTGGTGAGATCATCAAGGCCGTCTGCAGTGCCGTCAGTCTGCCCGTGCTGCTGAAGACCCGGATCGGGTTCGAGCAGGATTGCTCCCGCATCACGGAAATCGCGCAGGCCGCCGAGGAAGCCGGTGCTGCCGCCATCGCCATCCACGGACGCTATGCCGCCCGGCAGCACCGCGGACCGGTTGACTGGGAGCAGATCGGCGCCATAAAAGCCCGCTGTTCGATACCGGTGATTGGGAACGGCGGGCTCTTCACCGCACGCGAGGCCGTGGACCGGCTGACCACATACGGCCTTGATGGCGTCCTGATCGCCCGCGGGGCCGTGGGCAATCCCTGGATCTTCGAGGATGCCGAACGCCTGTGGCGCGGCGAGCCGGTCCGTAAGCGCAGCCTGGCCGAACTACGGGCAGTCATCGAGACGCACCTGTCGCGGCTGGTCGAACTCAAGGTCAAGGAAGGCCGCTGCCGTCGGCGCAGCGGGTTCGATCCCGATCGCGGGGCCGCCCTGCATTTCCGCTGCCACCTGATACAATACCTGTCCGGGCTATCGGACTGGGTCGACATCCGCCGCTCGATGAACACCATCACCTCGACAACATTGATCATGCAGGCCGTCGACACCGTCATCGCCCGCCAGCGTCCGGAGCGGTAGGCAAGGAATGCACCTGTAGCTGGGGTCGGGGACCCCGGACGTGCCTCGGTTAGCAAACGAAAGAGAGGCTTCGCCATGCACCTTCTCATGGGCACCGGGGTCACCGACCCCGGATACAGGATTTTTATGCGTACGAGTGCGTTTTTATTACTGATCACGGTAATCAACCTCATGGCCGACAACGTGACAGCCCCTCCCCCTGCCGATTCTCCGACGCAGGAAACCGTGATCCTGCTGCACGGGCTGGCACGTTCGACGCGCAGCATGCGACACATGCAGAAGGCCCTTACGGAAGCCGGCTACCGGGTCTATACACTGGACTATCCGACCACGGAGAAGAACGTGAGACAATTAAGCGAGGAACACCTGGCCCCGCTGATCGTGCGCTGCCAGTTCGCCAACCCCGCCAGGATTCATTTTGTCGCGCATTCGCTGGGCAATATCGTGCTGCGCCAGTACTTCCAGGACCATCAACTTCACAACGCCGGGCGGCTGGTCATGCTCGGGCCGCCGAGCCAGGGCAGCGAAGTAGTTGACAAGCTCGGTGATTTCGCCCTGTTCGACTGGATCAACGGTCCGGCGGGGCAACAACTCGGGACCGGCACGAACGCCTTGCCAGCCACGCTGCCGCCACCGCCGCTGGAGACCGGTGTGATTGCCGGACGACACTCCATCAACTGGATCCTGTCCTGCCTTATCCCCGGCCCGGATGACGGCAAGGTGGCATTAGCGCACACCAAGTTCGTGGGCATGCAGGATTTCATCACCGTACCGGTATCGCACCCTTTCCTG
>CAZZBA010000635.1:0-1533 GCA_964652765.1 uncultured Victivallales bacterium
TGGCTCAAAGCGATTCATTTCGAAACTCCTATTCAGCCTGTCCGGTGTGCGGTCCGGCGCGAACCTCCTGGCAGACCGGTCGCATGCCCTCGGAGCATGGAACGGTCAAAAACGGCATGGAATTCAAGATGCTTCAGTCGCTGCCCGACATGGGCCGGTGGTTGCGGGAGCAGGCCGGGTACAGGCCATACCACACGGGGAAGTGGCATGTTTACGGACGGTGGGCACATGAGAGTTATTATGTGATGGCCGATGGCACTATGCTGTGTGGAGAGAACGCGGCTATGCCAGTGACACGTAGCGTGGAAGGTTTTCTCCAAAATTATAGCAAATATTGGTGTGCGGCCTGATGAATCCGCACGACATTTGCATGTGGATTCCCCAGCACGATGATGTTGCCAAACCGCCGGAATGGTTGCTCGATCAACTGCCACCGCTTCCCAACAACTTCGGCAACGCTACGCCCGAATGCGAGACGATGGCGGCCATGCGCAATTACAATTTAAAAAACCGGAATACAAAAATCTGGTCCGATGACATGTGGCGTTTTTACCGCTGGGCCTATTACCGCTATGTCGAAATGGTGGATGAATGTGTCGGGCAGATCCTCGACGCCGTGGATCAGTCGCCGTATCGCGACAACACCCTGCTTATTTTCTCGGCGGATCACGGCGATACCTTTGGTGCGCACAAGGGCATGCTGATGAAGGACAATTTCTATGAGGAATCGGTGGCCGTGCCGTTTGTTTGCCGTTTCCCGGGGCATATTCCCGCAGGTGTGTTGGATGAAGAAACGCTGATGTTCGGTTGCGACCTGTTGCCGACTATCTGCGACTACGCGGGAATCGCGCCGCCCGATCCTGAGCATCAGCCTGGTCTTTCGCTGCGGACGGTGCTTGAGCGCGGCGAAAAACCGGATCGTGAAGCCGTGTTCAGTGAAGTGCTCGTTAACGGGCGAATGGTGCGAACCAAGCGGTATAAATATATTCATTTCAAGGGAGAGAAAACCGAGATGCTTTTTGACCTGCAGAACGATCCCGGTGAGCTGGTAAATCTGGCGTACAGCCCGGAGCATAAAACGGTGCTGGAACGTCACCAAAAGCTTCAGCGTGATTTCGAGAACAGCTTGGTTCCTAAAGCGGAGGATAAAGCACAATGATGACATCCAAAGAGCGCGTGCTGGCTGCGATGGCTCATGCTCCGGTGGACAGGGTGCCCATGAACTATATGGCGAACGCGGCCATTGACCGAAGGCTGAAAGAGCACTTCAAGCTGAATCAAAACGATGATGCGGGGCTGCGTCGTGCATTGAGTTGCGACTTTTACCATGACTTCCCTTGGTATAACGGACCGGCGCTCCACCCGCTGGCGGAGGGGCGCAATGTGGACGAGTGGGGCATTCATACCCGATGGATTGAGCACGGAAGCGGCGGGTATTGGGACTTTTGTGATTTTGTTCTGGAAGACGCAGAGGCGGATGAACTGGCTCAGTACGTGTTGCCCAGCCCCGATCACTACGATTATGATGCCGCG